>DATHSO010000120.1:0-26181 GCA_035464095.1 Candidatus Methylomirabilota bacterium
GAGCTTCCCGGGGCGCGATGGGAGCGGTGCCAGGCACCCTTTCGTCGGACGAAAGGAGAGCCAGGCACCGAGCCCGCGGGGCCTCGAGGCCAAAGGGAGCCAGCACAATGCCGAACCTGGCACGTCCCGGGGGAGGCGCCCTGCCCGCGCGTCCCGGGGGCACTGGTCGCTGCCGCTGCCGCTGCCGCTGCCGCTGCCGCTGCCGCTGCCACTGTTTCGTCCGTCGGTCACGGACGCGGACGCGGGGTGGGCCGCGTATACTCCCGCGGTCTGGAGGGTCGATGCGCCTCGTTGCTCCGGTGGTGCTGGTTGCTGTCGTGTTGCTGGTGGGTGTCGCCGGGTCGGAGGAGGGCGAGCAGCCGATCCTGGTCCGGGTCGAGGTCAGCGACCGGACGGAGGCCCGAGAGGTCGGGGAGATCCTGAACCTCGACGAGAGGACCCGCGGGACCGTGCTCTACGGCTGGGGCAACGCGAAAGACATCGAGGCCGTGGAGCGGCTCGGATTCGTCGTCGAGGTGGTCCCTCCCGAGCCCAAGAACGTCGAGGCCCTGACCATGTGCGCGGAGCCCTTCGTCCCGCCCTACCCGTGGGACTGCTACCCGACCTGGGTCCAGCTCGAGTCCATGATGCAGCACTACGCGGCGGCCTACCCCGCGATCGCACGGCTCGTCAACCTGGGGATGTCGGGCGAGGGCGACCACGAGCTGTGGGCGCTCAGGATCTCCGACAACCCGGATGCCGAGGAGGACGAGCCGGAGGTGCTGTTCACGGGCACCATGCACGGCGACGAGCTGGTCTGCTACGGCACCACCGTTCACCTCATCGACCACATCCTGTCGAGCTACGGCAGCGAACCCCAGGTGACACGGCTGGTAGACGAGACGGTGCTGTGGATCAACCCGCTGTCGAACCCCGACGGGACCTTCGGTGGCGGCGACAACACCGTCGCCGGGGCCGGCCGTTACCTGCCGGCGTCCAGTGCCGACGCGAATCGGAGCTTCCCGGACCCGTCGGTGCCCGAGGACCCGACGGCGCCCGGCTGGCCGGCCGAGGTCCAGCACATGATCGACCTGGCGGCCGCCGAGCACTTCACGATCGCGGCCAACTGCCACAGCGGCGCCGAGCTCTTCAACTACCCGTGGGACGTCTGGTACGTGCGCACGCCCGACGACCAGTGGTGGATCGACGCCGGGGTCGCCTACGCCACCTCGGCCCAGGCGGCGAGCCCGAGCGGCTACTTCACGGACTGGACGAGCGGCTTCGACATGCCCGGCGTCACCAACGGCGCCAACTGGTACGTCATCGACGGCGGCCGCCAGGACTTCATGAACTGGTACCACGGCTGCCGCGAGGTCACCCTCGAGCTGTCCGGCGACAAGTCCCTCGACGCCCACCTCCTGGACGACCACTTCGACTACAACCGGCAGGCGCTGCTCGACTACTTCGAGCTGGCGTTGACCGGTATCCGCGGCGTCGTGACGGATGCCGTCACCTCGCAGCCGGTGGCCGCCGAGATCCGGGTGCCGGGCCACGACGTCGAGACCCAGAGAAGCTGGGTCGCCACCGACCCCGACGTCGGTGACTACCACCGCCTCATCGAGGCCGGCACCTGGGACCTGGAGATCAGCGCCCCCGGCTACCAGCCGGTCTCGATCGGCGGGGTGGTCGTGACCACCGGCGCCGACGCGACGGTGGTGAACGCCGCCCTGCAGCCACTGCCGCGGTACACCGTCACCGGGCTGGTCACCGACGCGTCCACCGGCGCCGGCGTTCCCGGGGCCACGGTGGAGCTCGTGGGGACCGGCTTCGCACCGGCGACCACCGGACCGTCGGGCGCCTACGCCATCGCCGAGGTCTGGGAGGGGACCTACACCTTCCGGGTCTCGGCTCCGGGCTATGGGGCGGTCGAGACCGAGCGCACGGTGGCCGACGGCAGCACCATTCACGACTTCGCCCTGGCAGCCCTGGTGACCCTCGTCGAGCACGACTTCGAGACCGACGACGGCGGCTTCACGCCTTCGGCCGGCTGGGCCTGGGGCAGCGACGCGGTCGCGGGCGCCCACTCCGGCTCCAGGGTCTGGGGCACCGTTCTCGGCGGCAACTACGCCAGCGGCGTCCAGTGGACCCTCGACGCGCCGGCCGCCGCGATCCCCGCCGGCGCCGGCGCCGAGCTCCGCTTCTGGCAGTGGTACGACATCGAGTCCGGCTACGACGGCGGCAACATCAAGCTGTCGTCCGACGGCGGACCGTTCACCCTGGTGACCCCGGTGCCGAGGTACAACGACCAGACCATCACGGCCTTCGGCAACACACCCGGCTTCACCGGTAGTGCCGGCTGGCACGAGGTCACGGTCGACCTGAGCCCCTTCGCCGGCCAGTCGGTGGTCGTCCGATGGACCCTGGGCAGCGACGGCAGCATCACCAGACGCGGCTGGTACCTCGACGACGTCGCGGTCACCGCCTGGGGCGGCGCCGCCGAGCCGTCGCTCTTCGCCGACGGCTTCGAGTCCGGCTCGACGAACGCCTGGGACGCGGTCGTCGGCGAGCCCTAGGCAAGCTCAGTCGGAACCGGACGGGGCCGCGCTGCGGACCGTGGCCGCCTCCTCGGGCCGGCCGGCCGCGGTGAGGACGGTGATCAGATCGCGGCGGACCTGTTCGGTCCGCGGGTGATCGGCTCCGAAGATCCTGTCGCTCGCATCGAGCAGCTCTCGAAACGCGGCCGCGGCCTCGTCGCTCCGACCCTCGCCGTGGAGGATCCTGGCGTGGTTGCCGAGGGCGTTGAGGGTGTTGGGGTGCTCGGGCCCGAGGACCCGGCGTTCCGCGGCGAGGGTGTCGCGGACCAGCGGGCCCGCCTCGGCGAGCTTGTCCTGGGTGATGAGGATGTTGCCGAGGCTGTTGGCCGCGGACAGGGTCAGGGGATGGTCGTCGTCGAACGAACGGCGGCACGATGCGAGGAGCCGGCGCGCGTAGACCTCGGCCTGGGCCGGTCGGTCGGCGGCCACCAGCACGTTGGCCAGGTTGCCAAGGATGCTCAGGGTGTTGCGGTGGTCGGCTCCGAGGCTGCGCTCGGCGGTCTGCAGAGCCCCGACCAGCAGCTTCTCCGCGTCGTCGAGGCGACCCTGTTTGGAAAGCACCACAGCCAGGCTCATCTCGGAGTCGAGGGTGTCCGGGTGGTCGGCCGGCAGGGTCCGTCCCTGGATGGTGATGATCTCGCGGATCAGCGCCTCGGCTTCCCGGTAGCGTGCGAGGCGTCGCAGGTGGGCGGCCTGCACGCCCATGGTCCGCAGCGTCTCCGGGTGCTCCGGCCCGAGCACCCGGCGCCTGCGTTGCGCGACGTCCTCGAGCCGGGCGGCCGCCTCGTCGGTGCGGGTCGGGTCTCGGCTGATCAGGACCGCGAGGTTGGCGGCGGCGAGAAGGGTGTCGGGGTGATCCGGCCCGATCGTTCTGGTGCGGATGTCCACCAGCTTTCGGTACGCCGCTTCGGCCTCCTGGCTCTGTCCCAACCGGGAGTGGAGGTTGGCGAGGCTCAACCGTGCGTCGAGGGTTCGGTCATCCTCCTCGCCGAAGTGCTCCCGCTTCCAGGCCACGTCGCGGCGGACCAGGGGCTCGGCCTCGTCGTAGCGACCCTGTTTCTGTAGCACCACCGCAAGATTCGAGCCGGCCGACATCGTGAGCTCGTCGTCCTCTCCGAAGAGCCGCATGCAGAGATTGTGAAGCCCGGCCAACGCGCTCTCGGCGTCGGCCTGACGGCCCCCCTGAATCGAGGCGACGGCAACCTGGATCTCGCTCCTCAGGGTCTCGCGGTGGTCCGTTCCGAGCTCCGCCCTCCGGATCGCGGCGGCCTCCTCAAACTGCTCCCGCGAAGCCGTCCAGACCCCCAGCGCCAGGTAGGTCTCGCCCAGGGTGGAGTGCACCGCCGCCCGGCTCAGGGGGTGGTCGGCGAAGTCCACATCGACCCGCTCGGCGGCGGCGTCGAGAACCTCGACCACCTTCGTGTCGATGCCCTGCTCGTCGGGTGCGGCGCTCGCCAGCATCGAGCGCAGGAAGGTGTTGACCGCTTCGGCCTCGGCCCGCGCCGCCTCCGCCTGCCGTTGCGAGCTGCGGGCGTGGAAAAAGCCGGCGGTCGAGACCGTCGCCGCCAGGGCCAGGGCCGCCATGACCACCACAATGGCCCGCCGTTTGGCGACCCGCCGAGGCCGCTCGCGGATCCACTGCAGGCGCTCCTGGGCGGCCGCCGCGCTCGGCCGGTCGCGGGCTTCGACGGCGCACAGCTCGCCGATGAGGCCGGCGACCGCAGGGTCGATCCCGGTCACCGGCTCGACCTCGCCCATCATTGCCTTCATCACCAGCCGTCTGACGGTCAGCTCCTCGCTGAAGGGCGGCCGGCCGGTCCACAGCTCGCGCAGGAGCAGCCCGAAGACGAACATGTCGCTGGCGGCGGTCAGCTGGTCGCCCCGCGCCTGCTCGGGGCTCAGGTATCGCGGCGTTCCCACGACCTCGCCGAGGCGGGTCACCGCCGCGTCCCCGGAGTCGTCCCCGGCGTTTTCAGTCGTCGCTGCCGCGTCGAACCCGCTGGCCGGAGCACCCGGGGTGGCGTGCCGGGCGAGCCCGAAGTCGAGCACCTTCACGGTGCCGTCGTCGGCGACCATGATGTTGTCGGGCTTGAGGTCCCGGTGGACGACGCTGATGGCGTGGGCGGCCTCGAGGGCGGCCAGAACCTGGCTCGCGATGCGCAGCTTCCACTCGTCGTCCAGGGGCTCGGCGAGAAGCTCGCGCAGGCTCCGGCCGCGGATCAGCTCGAGGACGAGGAGGTCTGCCTCGTCGGTCTCGACGAAGTCGTAGAGCCGGCAGATGTTGGGGTGCTCGAGCTGGCCCAGGATGTGGGCCTCGCGCAGGAAGCGCGCCTTGGCGGCGGCGTCGAGCCTCCGCTCGGCGCGGATCACCTTGACCGCCACCTCCCGGCCGATCGCCTCCTGGACGCCGAGCCAGGTCTCGCCCATGCCGCCCTCGCCCAGTCGCTCGACGATCCGAATGTCGCGGATGGTGCTCCCTGGCCCGATCACCGTCGTCACGCCCCTTGGCTGAGGATTGCAGAGTCCATTTTGCACGATCCTAGGGCAGGTCGGCCTCGGCCGACGCCAGCGCCGCCAGCGCCTCCTTCACCGCGAGCTCGTCGTCGGCGGGGGCGGGCTGGGCGCGCCACCGGACCCGGTGGACCGACGCCGGGGCGAGCTTCGCGCGCAGTGCGGCCTCCACGTCCGGAGGGTCGGGCGGCCGGGTCCAGCGCCGCGGCCGGGTCGCGAAGGCCTTGGGGTCCGGCTCGGGCTGGGCGTCGGCGGGCCCCGGGGCGGCCATGGCGGTGACCAGGTCGGGGACGAGCCATCGGCCGACCGTCGATTCGAGGGCCCGCCACAGGTCGACCGGCGGCCGCTCCAGGAAGGTGGCGTGAGCGATGAAACCCTCGCTGTCGAGGACCGGCCCGTCGACCGCGACGGTCAGGCGCCCCTGGAAGACGTCGAAGACCAGCCGCGCCCGTCTCACCAGACGTCGAGGGTGACGATGCCGTCGAGGTCCTCCTTCGGCACCTGGACGGTCGTCGGCCCCATGGAGTAGGGCGCGATCTCGTAGGCGTCCCAGTGGACGAGCAGGCCGTCGGCAACCACGCCGAGGTTGTCGGGCAGGGTGAAGCGGCCGTCCGAGAGCCAGAACCCCGCGGCCTCGATGTCGTCGGCGGGGCCCAGACCCCGCTGCTCGCGGAATCGGCGCTCCACCGCCGCGGTCAAGGCGTCGGTGTCGGTCGTGAGGTCGTCGGCGCCGAGCAGCTGGCCCGAAGGCACCGCGAAGGACACCAGCCGGCGCCGCGCGTTCGGGTGGGCGCCGCCCGTGTACGACGAGATCGACAGGTCCAGGGTCGCGACCCGTGCGGAGCTGTACAGGGGCTCCGCGTCGACCTCGATGAACCAGTCGGCGGCCGCGTCCTGGAACTCGGCGGTGAAGACGAGGTGCCTGGCGAGGAAGGCGGCGGCGAGGTCGTCCATGGCACCCGTCTTGTCTCCGACGCCGTCGCCGAGTTGCTCGCGCAGCCGGCTCACCACCCAGTGGCGGCTGTACATTTCGAGATTGTCGCGGACCTCCTGGGTGCCGCCGCTCACGGGCTGGGCGAGGGTGATCTCCACCCGTGCGCAGGGCGCGCCGGCGGTCCCGCAGTCGGCGCTTGTCGCGTTGACCTCGCGGGTCTCGAACCGGACCGCCGCCTCGTCGGAGGCCGCGGGTGCTCCGGGCGGCTCCGGGGCTTCGGGACCGGCGCACGAGGCCAGCACCGCGATGGTGGCGAGGGTGAACAGGACGCGGGTTTTCTTCTGGGTCATGTTTTCCTCCCGGGCGCTTTGACAGAGTGTACCGCGATCTCGGAGACAACCGCTCGACTGGTCGTGACCGGCCTCACCGAGGGGCGGCTGCCGGGGGTGTACAGTGAAACGGAAAGCCGGAGTGCCCGGACGGCGGGGGCGCCGTGCCCGCCCGCGGTTCGGGCATCAGGAGGCGCCATGAGGACGATGCGGCAGTGGCTGGTGGTGACGGTCGCGGTGATCGCAGCCTTGGCGCAGGTCTCCGAGGTGCGGTCGACGCCACCGGACTGCGACTGGCGCTGGGTCAACCCGGCACCGCCGCGTCAGGACGTCCATCGAGTCATCGCCAACGCCGGGCGACTGGTCGCCGTCGGCGCCGGCGGAACGACCCTGTGGAGCCAGGATGGAGTGCACTGGGAGCTCACTCACAGCGGCGTGGATGCGGACCTTTTCGGGGTCGAGCTGGGGGCCGGCTGGTTCGTTGCGGTGGGCGACGGGGTCGTGCTGCGCAGCGGCGACGGCCGGCAGTGGACGGTGGTCTCCCGGATCGATGGCGCCCGGCTCCTCGACGTCGCCTTCGGAGCGGGCCGGTTCGTGGCGGTGGGCTCCGGGCTCGGCGGCCGGGTCGCCACCAGCGTCAGCGGTGACCAGTGGACCTTGGTGCCGGTCCCGTGGTTCGGCGATGCGGGCAGCATCGCCACCGTGGAGGACGGGCTCGCGGTTGCCGTGGGGGGCGAGATCTGGTCCAGCCCGGACGGGCTCGAGTGGAGCTTCGAAGGCGCGGTGCCGACGTCCCAGATCGCCGCGGTGGCCGTCGCGCCTGCCAAGGCTCTGGGGTCCGACCTCTTCAGCCTCGAACGGGTGGACCTCGCCTGGACCGGGGAGCGGCTGCTCTGGGCCTTCGGTCCCGAGCTGTGGTCTCGGGATCGAGAGGGCGTGTGGCAGCTCGTCCTCGAGCTCCAAGGCTGTGGCACCTTCGAGGACTGGCTGGCCGTGGCCGGGGGCCCTGGCTGGGCCATGGCGAGCGGAATCTCGGGCTGTCCGACGCCGTACCTGGATCCCCTGGTGTCGCTCCACCTGAGCACGGACGGCGGGACGAGCTTCTCGGAGCCCTGGCAGGAGGAGTTCGGCGGGTTCCCCGCTCTCGGCCGCACCGGCAGCAGGTGGGTCGCGCTCGGCGCTCTCGGCGACGCTATGTTGGGTCTCGACCCGACCAGCTGGCAGTGCACCCATGGCGGCTGCACATCCCTCGCCTGCGCCGACGAGTTCGTCGACCTCGCGGTGGGAGATGAGTCGCTGCTGGCGGTGGGCGGCGTCGGCCCGTGCGGCCTGGGGGCCAAGCGGCTGCCGAACCCCACGGTGGCGACCTCGCCGGACGGCGCGACCTGGACCATCGTGCCCCTGAGCGGCGACCGCTTCCGAGGGGTCGCCTGGACAGGGGACGAGTTCCTGGCCGTCGGAGACGGCTGGATGGCGCGCAGCGACACCGGCAGCCAGTGGACCACCGAGCCCGCTCCGGAGGGCGCCGGGCTGCGCGGGGTGGGAGCGGGCGGCGGTTGGGTGGTGGTCGCCGGTCGGGGCGGCGCCCTGTACTGGAGCGAGAACGGCGCCAGCTGGAGCACGCCGCACATCTACACTCCCCAGGACCTCGGCCGCGTCGTCTGGGACGGTGAGCAGTTCCTGGTGCTCGGCACTGCCGGCACGATCCTGCGATCGGGCGGTAGCGGCGACTGGTCGAAGGCGCTGACCGGCACCGACGTCGACCTCCACGGAGCGGCCGCCGGTCCCGACGGGTTGATCGCGGTCGGCGACGGCGGGCTCGTGCTGGCGAGCCCGGACGGCGGGGTCTGGACGCCTCGCTGGTCGGGCTTCAGCGGCGACCTCGGCGACGTCGCCTTCGCCGACGGGAGGTTCGTGGCGGTGGGCTCGTCGCAGCTCCCCGACGGGCGCCGGCCCGCTGTAGCGCTGGTGAGCGCCGACGGCGACCAGTGGACACGCTTCGAGCTGCCGGCGGAGGCCCTGCGACGGGTGCGGTGGACCGGGGACGCGTGGATCGCCGTCGGCGGCGAGCGCTCCATCGTCCGCGCCGGCTGCCTGCGGACCCTGGTCGAGTTCGACTCCCAGCTGCTCCAGGTGCCCCTCGGCGGGACCGCCGAGCTCGAGGTGAGGCTGTCGGGGGTGGTCGCGTACGACACGGTGCTGACGGTGACGTCGTCACGACCCGGCCTGGTGGTGGTGCCCGCCACGGCCGTCGTCCCGGCCTCGAGCGATCGGGTCGTGGTGTCCGTGACCGGAGCCGGGTTGACGACGGACGCGGTGATCACGGTGACCCTGCCCGACCACATCGGTGCCGGCAGTGGCTCGGTCCTGGTGCGCGTCCAGCCCCCGCTGTGGACCCCCCGCCGGCCCTCCGGGCGGGTCGCGCCGTAGGTTTCCCCGCGTCCGACGTCAGCGATCAGCGGCAGGGGCAGCGATCAGCGCCTCCGGGACGCGCGGACAGGGCGCTTCCCCCGGGACGTGCCGGGTACGCCATTGTGCTCCCGAAGCCCTGCCCGCGGGCAGTGCCTCCCGCACAATGGCGCTACCGGGCACTCCACGGGAAGCGCGCTCCGAGCATCCGCTCCTGCAACGAGGCAGGCCGCCGCTCGATGAGACGGCGCGGTCGCAGCCCTCCCCGTCACCCCGCGCGACCGCGCCGGCTCATCGACGCTGGGACGCCAAAGGCGGCCCAGAAGGCCGGTGCTCCGGGACGCACGGCCACGCGCCCAGCGGCAGGGTCAGCGGCAGCGGCAGCGGCAGCGGCAGCGGCCAGCGGACGCGTGGGCAGGGCGCCGAGGCCGCGCGGGCTCGTTGCCTGGCTCTCTTTTCGTCCGACGAAAAGATGCCTGGCACCGCTCCCATCGCGTCTCGGGAAGCTCCCTTCGCAGCCGAATCTAGCGACCGAGACTTCGTCGCATCTGGAATGGACCGCGATCGACCCGCTGTTCCCCGAACCGTGAGCTGCACCCGGAACCTCGCACCGTGAGCCCCCAGCCCGAGTGGCCCGCCGGCGACCTGGAGTCGAGGGTGTTGACAGCCCTCGAGGAGGTCCGGCCGGCCCTCAAGATCGACGGCGGTGACGTCCAGCTGAGCCGGATCGAGGTCCCGGTGGTTTACGTCAAGCTCCGCGGCGCCTGCGACGGTTGCCCGATGGCACACTCGACGCTGGCCGATTTCGTGGCCGAGCGGATCTGCCTCTATGCTCCGGAGATCGAGCGGGTGGTCGCCGAGTGACCGCGGCGGCGGTCAGTGCGCCTCGCCGTCCGCGAGGCGGCAGGCAGCGCAGCGGCCGTGGAACTCCAGGCGCTGGTCGGAGACGTCGCACCCCACCAGCTCCTTGAGGGTCTTCCAGTCGACGGGCGGGACCTTCTCGACGTCACGGATCGCGCCGCAGGAAGAGCAGATGAAGTGGGCGTGGGGTGACAGGTCGGCGTCGTAGTGGGCGCGGCGGTCGTTGCCGAAGATCTCTCGGACGACGCCCTCCTCCTTGAGGACCGAGAGGTTCCTGTAGACGGTCCCGAGCGAGATCTTGGGCAGCTCCTGACGCACCTGCTCGAAGATCCAGTCCGCGGTGGGGTGGGAGTGGGTCTCCTTGATGGTCCGGTAGACCACCCGCCGCTGCTGCGTCTCTCGGGTCCGTGTGCGGTCTTTCATCCCCGTCGCCTCCCCTCGGTCCGAGGAATTTCTACCACACGCCCTTCTCAAAGTCGAGGCTGGTTCCTGTTCCTGGTCACGGCTCCCACCGTTTCGCGTGCTATCATCGCCTCGCTCCCGTCCACGGGGGAGTTCACCATGGTCCAGTTCATTCGTGAGCTCGAGCCGTCGTCACGGCCACGTGAGCGACTGCTCGACTTCGGTCCGTCGGCGCTGTCGGACGCCGAGCTGCTCGCCGTGCTCATGCGAACCGGTCGTCGGGGCCGGGGCGCGGTGGTCGAGGCCAACGCCCTGCTCGTCGCCGCCGGGGGGCTGCCCGAGCTCGCCCGCTGGGAGGCCGCCGAGCTGCTGGCGGTGGACGGGATCGGCCCGGCCAAGGCGGCCACCATCCTCGCCAGCCTCGAGCTCGGCCACCGGATCGCCCGGTCACACCTGCGCGAGTCGGAGATCCTGGGTGACCCCGAGGTGGTCGGTGAGTACCTCGTGCGCCGGCTCCAGGTGGAGCGGCGCGAGGTGTTCGGCTTCCTCACCGTCGACGGCCGGCACCGGCTCATCCGCAGCCACGAGCACAGCCTCGGCACCCGCACCCAGGCGCCGGTCGACCCCGCCGAGGTGTTCCGGAAGGCCCTGCACGACGGGGCGGCGGCGGTGCTGCTCTACCACAACCACCCGAGCGGTCAGATCGAGCCGAGCCGGGACGATCTCGAGCTCACCCGACGCCTCGTGCGGGGTGGGGAGGTGCTCGGGGTCGCCGTCCACGACCACGTCATCGTCGGCAGCGGCCGTTGGCTGTCCCTCCGTCGCTCGCGGCCCGGGCTGTTCGGGTAGGCCGACCGCGGGTCCGGCTCGGACGCCGGGGCGTCCGTCGCCGGCGGGGGGTTGAATCCCTCCCCTACAGGTGGCTGTCCGGCAGCGCCTCGTAGGGGCGGGTTTTACACCCGCCCTCACGGGCATTGCGGGGGTCGGCCGGGACAAAACCGGGCGTGAACGCCGATCGGTGCCGCGGTCGCGAACATCGGGCACGGGGAACCGGTACGGGAGCGGGCACGGGTAAGGGTGCGGTTGACAGCGAGGGGCGGAAGCGGCAAAGATGACCGCCACGCGGACGGCCTGACGGGTCCGCAGCAGTGGAGGCCACATGCGACGCATTGCAGCGATTCTCCTGATCATCGGCTGGTTCGCAGTCCTGCCGGCAGCGGCTGACGACGCCACGAAGTACGGCGAGGGCGTCACCATCGACGAGGCGGTGCCCGTGGTGAAGCTGCTCTCGTCCCCGGACGACTACCTCGGCAAGAAGGTGCGGGTGGACGGCGTCATCACCGGGGTGTGCAAGAAGCGCGGTTGCTGGATGCAGGTCACCGACCCCGAGACCGGCAACGGCGTCCGGATCAAGGTCGAGGACGGCGTCATCGTCTTCCCCTACACCGCCATGGGCAAGAAGGCCTCCGCCGAGGGCGTGTTCGAGGCGATCGCCCTGACACCGGAGCAGGTCGAGGCACGCCGGAAGGCGGCCGAGGCCGGCCACGAGCACGCCGAGGGCGAGAGCTGCGACCGGGCGGAGCCGAAGAAGGACGGCAGCGGCGAGGGCGCTGGCTGCGATGCGCCGGTGCAGGACGACCGGATCTTCATGATCCACGGGACGGGCGCCGTCATCTACAGCTGAGCCGGGCGCGGTCGGCGGCATGAAGCTGCGCAAGACCATCATCGCGGTCCACCGCGATGTGGGCTACTTCTTCGCCGGCCTGACGGTGATCTACGCCGTGTCGGGGATCGCGGTCAACCACATCGAGGACTGGAACCCCAACTACGTGATCCGGACCGAGCCCCGGTCCCTGGGCGAGCTGTCGCCCGGCGACAACCAGCTCCTGGCCGCCGAGGTGCTGTCCCGGATGGGCATCACCGAGGTCCCGGAGTCGGTCGTCCGGATGAGCCCGGGGCAGCTCAAGATCTTCCTCGACCAGCGGACCCTGACGGTCAGCCTGCCGGCCGGTGAGGTGGTGGACGAGCGGGTCCGGCGCCGCTTCGCCTTCTTCGAGGTCAACTACCTCCACCTCAACCACGGCAAGGGCTTTTGGACATGGTTCGCCGACGCCTACGCGGTGGGCCTCGCGCTGCTCGCCTGCACGGGGATCTTCATCATCACCGGCAGGAAGGGTCTGGGCGGCCGCGGCCGATGGCTCCTGCTCGCCGGTCTCGCAATCCCCCTCGTCTATCTGGTGGTCACCGTCTGGACGGGGTGACGAGGCGCCGCAGGGATTCAGGTTCCAATTAGTCTATTAGTCTGCACTTCCGCCAGAAAACGACGCGCCCTCCGGTCGGAGGGCGCGTGTGCTCGAGGTTTCAGTCCGGCGCCGAGGAGACGACCCGACGGGGCCGACCAGCCGCCACGATCCGCGGAACGGATCGTCACGCGACCTGGTGCATGTAGACATCCCGCTGCGGGAACGGGATCGAGCAGCCCGCCTTCTCGAGGCCTTCCTTGAGGCTCCTGGTGAGCTCGAACTTGACCGTCCAGTAGTCGGAGGTCTTGGTCCAGGGCCGGACCACGATGTTCACCGACGAGTCGGCCAGCTCGGCAACCGCGATCACCGGCTCGGGGTCGGCCAACACCAGCGGGTGGGCGGTGACGATGGAGCTGATGGTGTCGATGGCGGTCTGGATGTCGTCGCCGTAAGAGATGCCCATCACCATGTCGACCCGGCGGGTGTCGTTGCCGGTGTAGTTGAAGATGGTGGTGCCGTAGATCTGGGAGTTGGGCACGGTGATCTTGATGTTGTCGGGGCTGGTCAACGTGGTGCTGAAGATGCTGACCTCCTCCACCGAGCCCGCGGTGCCGCCCACGTCCACGTAGTCGCCGACCTTGAACGGCCGGAAGAGCAGGAGCATCACGCCGGAGGCGAAGTTGGACAGGGTGCCCTGCATGGCGAGGCCGACGGCGAGGCCGGCGACGCCGAAGATCGCCACCACCGAGGTGGTCGCCACTCCGAGGCGGTTGAGGGCCGCGATCACGACGACTGCCAGGATCGCGTAGTAGATCAGCTTGGCCGTGAAGGGCACTAGCGTGGGGTCGACGTTGCCGCGGGTGAGCGCCTTGCGGGTCAGTCTCATGGCCCAGCCGGCGAAGATCCAGCCGACCAGCAGGATGACGACAGCGGCGATCACCTGAAGGTAGTGATTGACGACGAAGGCCTCGGCGGTCTCGAGGAAGGCTTGCAGGTCCATTGTGAGGGTTCCCCTTTTCCGATTCTCGATGCGGCGTGCTCGACCCGGGGCAACCCCGGGGATCGGATCGGCATTCCACCCAAGTCGGTCAGAACTGGCTCTTGGCCTGGAACTCGGCGAGCAGGCTGGCGAAGCGGGCGTGCTCGCTCAGGATCCGGTACTGCAGGAGGCGCAGGACGGTGGTCAGGTCCCGCCACTCGGAGAGGCGGCTGTCGGCGCCCGTGACCAGCTCCTTGGCTTCCTCGAGGGTGGCGCGCAGGTACTCCGACACGTCCTTGTCGAGAAGCTCCTCGGAGAGCCGGTGGATGATGCGCCCGAGCTCGTCCTCGTCGAGCCACACTCCGCGACACTGCGTGCAGAAGTCGACGGTCACCCCGGTGTCGCCGTACTCGATCGCCGCCAGAGGGACGTCACACTTCGGACAGCTGATCGCCCTGGGGCTGATCTCGAAGCGCTCGGGGTGCTTCCACAGCTCGAAGTCCATCCAGACCATGTCCGGATCGGCCTCGTCCTTGAGTCGGCGGAGGGCCTCGGACTCGAGCCACATGCCGTGGCAGGACGCGCACTCGTCGATCTCGACGTCGCCGACCGTGCGGGCGACGAGGGTGGTCGCGCATCGCGGGCAGTTCATGGGTCCTCCCTGGTTCTGGCTTCGGCGGGCTCGAGCCACATCATGATGACCGGACCTCGGCCCCGGAGCAAGCCGGACGACTTGACATCGGACCGCGGTCCGTGGCTCAGTCCGGACCATGCCCCACCCGAGTGCCATCGACGCTGCACCGCTCGAGGTCTCCGGCCTGTCGGTTCGGTACCCTCGTGCGGCGTCACCGATCCTCCGGGGCATCGATCTGCGACTCGCCGCCGGCGGGGTGCTCGGACTGGTCGGGCGCTCGGGGACGGGCAAGACCACGGTGCTCCATGCGGCGGCCGGCCTGCTGCCCTGGCACACGCGGGCGGAGGTGCTCGGGAGGGTGTCGGTCGCCGGCGAGGACGTGGAGGACCTCGACCCGGGGCAGCGCGCCCACCTGATCGCGTCGTGTCTCGACCGGCCCGAGGCCCAGCTCTTCCTCGCCACGGTCGACCAGGAGCTGGCCGCCGCGCGGAGGCTCTACGGGAACGGTCCGTGGGCGGACAGGGCCGCCGCTGCCCTCGGCCTCGACCGGTTTCGCGGGCGCCGGATCGCCGAGCTGTCGTCGGGGGAGCGCCAGCGGGTGGCGCTGGCGGTGGCCCTGGCAGGCAGCCCGAGGCCGGTGTTGCTCGACGAACCGACCGCCCACCTCGACGGCGACGGCGAGGCGGCCCTCGCCGAGCTGCTGAGGGCGGTGCGCTCGTCGGGCGGTGCGGTGGCGTTCACCGAGCAGGCGGGGTGGCGGCTGGCGGCGGCGGCCACCGCGTGGCTCGAGGTCGCGGACGGCCGGCTGCTGCCGGTCGGCGCGCCGCGCCCGCCGGTGGTTCCGGTGCTCGGCCACGAGGCCGGCGGGGAGGTGGTCCTGAGAGCCCTTGGCGTGGTGGTGAGGGCCGGCGAACGGACCCTGGTCGACGGCGCCGACCTCGAGCTGCGGCGGGGCGAGGTCGTCCTGCTCACCGGGCCCAACGGCGCCGGCAAGTCGAGCCTCGCCCGGGTCCTGGCGGGGATCGACGTCCCGTCCCGGGGCGACCTGGCGGCGTGCGGACGGGTCGGCCTCCTGCTGCCCGAGGCTGACCTCCAGCTGTTCGCAACCACGGTGGCCGGCGAGCTGTCGGCCCCGGGGATTCGCCCCGACGAACGGGCGCGGGTGCTGCGGCGCCACCGCCTCGAGCACCTGGCGGCCCGGGCGCCCTGGACCCTGTCGCGCGGCGAGCAGCAGCGGCTCGTGCATGCAGCCGCGGACGTCCGGCGACCGCCGGTGCTGATCGTCGACGAGCCGGGCCAGGGCCTCGATCCGGAGGACCTGACGGATTTCGTCCACCTCATCCACCGCCGTGCGGCCAAGGGCCGCGCCTACCTCCTCATCTCCCACCGCAGGGAGCTCGAGGCCGCGGTCCACCGCCGGCTCCTGCTCGATTGCGGCCGGCTCGAGCAGGTGGCGCCGTGACCGACCTCCGGCCGTGGACCGCCGCTGCGCTCTACGGAGCTCTCTGGGGCGCCATGGAGGCGACCGCGGGCACCGCCCTCCACCTCGGCCGGGTGCCGCTGCGGGGCGAGATCATGGGCCTGCTGGGCCTGCTCTGCCTGGTCTGCCTGCGCCGGCTTCAGCCCCGGGTGGGGGTCGTGCTGACGGCGGGGGTGGTCGCGATCTTCCTCAAGGTCTTCACCCTGGGCGGGCTCTACCCGGGTCCCCTGGTGGGCATCGCGCTGCAGGCGCTGGCGGTGGAGCTCGCGTTTCTGGTGGCGCCGGGACCCTGGGCGGCGGCCCTGGGCGGCGCGGTTGCCCTCGGGACCAACCCCGTCCAGCGGGTGATCACGGCCTGGATCCTTGGCGGGACCGAGGCGGCGACAGCGGTGCTGCGTGCGGTCGGGGAGCTCGGTGGAGTCGACCCGGTGGTGGTGCTCGGAGCCGCGGTCGGCCTCGCAGCCGCTTTGGGTGCGGTCGGAGGCGCCCTCGCCTGGCGGCTCGCCGGCCGGGTGAGGCGGCGGCTGGGAGGCGGTTCGTGAGGCTCGCCGCGGCTCTCGTGCTCGCCGCCGCGGTGGCGGCGGCCTTCACGCCCCGGATCGAGGTGGCCGCCGCGGCAGCGGCCGCGGCCCTGGTCGCCGCGTGGCGGCTCGATCGCGGCGCGGTACGGGCGGTGGCCCGCTTCTCCCTGGTCCTGGGCGTGGCCTTCGCGGCGGCGGTGGCCGCGGCGGCGGTGGCGTGGTCGTCGGGTCTGGCGCCCGGCCTGAGGGTGGGCGGCACCGTGCTGCTACGGCTGGTGGTGCTGGCGGTCGCAGCGTCGGTCGTTGCGCGAAAGGTCGACGTCGAGCGCCTCCTCCGTGCTGCCGAGCGACTCGGGTTGGAGCGTCTCGGCCTGCTCCTCGGTCTGTCGCTGAATGCCCTTCCCCACCTGACACACACCGCGACCACGGTGTGGACGGCTCACCGCCTCAGGTCAGGTGGGCGCTGGCGGTCCATGCGGCGCCTGCCCGAGCTCGCCGAGGTCCTGCTTGCCCACACCGCCCGGGTGGCCGACCGGGCGGCGGCGGCCGCGGCCCTGCGCGGCCACACGGCGCTGATCCGGGTGACGGCGCCGATCACCACCACGGCCCGGATAGTGGTCGTCACCGGACGTCCCGGCGGCGGCAAGACCCCGGTGGTGGCGGCCGCGGCCGAGGAGCTCGGCCGGAGGGGTATCCGCGTGGTCGGCTTCCTGCAGCCGGCGGTGGTCGAGGACGGTCGTAAGGTGGGCTTCGAGCTGCGCGACGCCGCCACCGGCGAGACCGCGGAGCTGGCGCGCCGGGTCGAGGCGGGGGAGGGGATGCACGGCACCTCCTTCGTCTTCGCCCAGGCCGGCTTCGAGCTCGGCCGGCGGGCGCTGGCGGCAGCGGCGCCCGGGGTGGTGCTCGTGGTCGACGAGATCGGCCCCGTCGAGCTTCGCGGCGGCGGCCACTGGCCGGCGGTCCGACGGGCGCTGGCGGTGTCGGGGGTTCGCGGTGCGGTGGTGGTGGTGCGCCGGGCGCTGGTTCCGTCCCTGCTCGTGGCCCTCGACGCCACCGACGCCGTGGTGGTCGACCTGGAGGATCCAGACGTCGACGACCCGGTGGCGGCGATCGTGAATACCTTGATTTTTAATTCTTAATTCTTAATTTTTAATTCTTAATTATGAATTGTGAATTATGAATGACGGACACGTTTTGTTATGGCTGTGGGCAGATACGATTCGGTTTCGACAATCAAGAATTAAGAATTAAGAATTAAGAATTAAGAACTGAGAATTCGAGGGGTGGTGCGGGAGGCGCCGTATAATCCCGGTGTGAGCGACGTCTCGAGGATTCTGAACGAGCTGCCGCTGCTGCGGATGCTGGCGGACGACGACCGGCGGCGGGTGATTGCGGCGGGGATGCTCCGGGCCCTGGCCCGGGGCGAGATCCTGTTCCACGAGGGCGACCCCGCCGAAGGTCTGTTCGCGGTGGTCGAGGGGCGGATCAAGCTCGTCCGCTACTCCCCCAAGGGCCGCGAGCTGCTGCTCCACCTGGTGGCGCCCGGGGTGTCCTTCGCCGAGGCGGCCCTGTTCGGCAGCGGCGGCTACCCGGCCACCGCCGAGGCCGTCGAGGCGACCACGGTGTGGTACCTGCCGCGAACGCGCCTGGTGGAGCTGATCCGCGGCACGCCGGAGCTGGGCCTCGCCATGATCGGCTCGATCTCGGCCTGGACCCGGACCCTCGCGGCCAAGCTCGAGATGCTGACCCAGCGCCGGGTCGAGGAGCGGCTCGCCCTGTTCCTCCTCCACCGGGCCGGCAGCCGCCCCCTCGAGGCGGGGCAGATCATCGAGCTCGGCCAGCCCAAGCACCTGGTGGCCGCCGAGTGCGGCACCGGGCCCGAGGTGCTGTCGCGGACCTTCAAGGCGCTCGAGGAGGCGGGCATCATCGCCACCGGCGTCACCACGGTGACGGTGCTCGACCCCGGCCGGCTCGCCGAGCTCGCCGAGTGGCTCGGCTGACGATCGAGGCCGTCCCTGATCGCGTTCGCGGCCTCAGCGCCCCTCGATCTGCTCTCGAAGGGTCGCGCCGAGGGCGGCGAGGGCTGCGAGGTTGGTGGGCTCCTCGGGCAGCAGCGGCACCACCACCAACGGGTGCGACGCCCCGAGTAGGGCACCGAGCTGTTCGACCCCCTCGTGGTCGCGCCCGCCGAGCCAGGCGAGCAGGGAGCGGCCGTCGCCCAGGGTGGCGACCTCGGGCGCCGAGTCGAGCCGCGGGTGGACCCGGTTGACCACGATCGGCCCGAGGCGGTGGCCGGCCTCGCCGAGCCGTCTCGCGAAGTACAGGGTGTCGGCGACCCGCTGCGGTCCGGGACCGCTGACCAGGGTGAAGACGGTCCTGTCCGAGCGCAGCAGCTGCTGGACCTCCAGCGCCCGCTCCCGGAAGCCCCCGTAGAGCGGGGCGAAAGCCTGGAAGAACTCGGCCATGTCGCGCAGCAGCTCCATGCCCACCATGCGGTCGAGGAAGCCCTCGACATTGCGGCCCAGCACCCCGAGCTTCGAGGTCGCCTTGAGGTGGCCGTCGGCGTCGAACCACGGCTTGAGCGCGATCCCGAGAGCGCCCGAATCGAGGAAGGACACGATGCGCTCCGGCGCCCCGAGAAAGTCGAGGGCCTGGCGGGTCGGGGGCGTGTCGAGGACCACCCGCCGGTAGCGGCCGGAGCTCGCCACCTCGAACAGACGCTCCGAGGCCATGTACTCCAGGACTCCCGCCAGGTTGCCCGACAGGTGGTCGTAGAAGCGGTTGTCGAGGATCCGCTGCCGGGCTTCGGGGTCCGGGGCGTAGCGGTCGATGAGCCGATCGAAGGTCCGGCGGGCGTCGAGCAGGCTCGCCCACAGCTCGCCGTCGGCCTCGAGGCCGACCCGGACCTCCTCGGCCTCGGACCCGCGCTCGATGCCGAGGGCGTCCTTGAGCCGCAGCGAGGGGTCGAAGGTCATGACCAGGGTGTCGAGGCCCCGACGGGCGTGGTCGGCGGCCAGGGCGGCTGCCAGGGTCGTCTTGCCGACGCCGCCCGAACCGACGATGACCGTGAGAGGCGCGCTCATGACCGCCCCAGCTGGGCGTCGAGCTCGCGCGCCACCGCACCGACCAGCGCCGGCCCGGGGTTGACGGGGAGCAGCGGCACCTCGGCCAGCGGCCCCCTCCAGGCCGCGTCCAGGCGCTCGAGCTCGGCCTCGTTGATGGCCCGCCGCTCGTGCCAGAGCCGGACCGCCGGGTCGTCGGGGCCGGTGCCGTGGTCGAAGGGCGGGTAGAGCGCGTTGGCCACCACGACCTCGGGCTCGCGGCCGAAGCGCCGGTCCAGGGCCTCGATGAGCTCGAGGGACTCCTGCACCGGCATCTCCTCGGCGGCGGTGACCACCACCACCCCGAAGCGCTTCCGGTCGCCGAGGAAATCGGCGATGAGCTCCGCCATGTGGCCGATGGGCCCGCTGGAGATGACGTCGGACACCAGCTGCGGTGCGGCGAGCCACGACACCCCGTGGCCGGTGGCGGGGGCGTCCAGGATCACCAGGTCGGGCCGCCGCAGCTCGCGCGGGCCGTGGCCGTCCACGAGCCGCAGGGCGCGGCCGAAGACCGCGGTCTCCTTGAGGCCCGGCGCGCCCTCGGTGAAGTGGCGGTGGACCGGGCTCGACAGCACCTTGTTGACCAGGAGCTTGACCTTGAGCTTCTCCCGCACCAGGTCGTCGAGGAGCTCGCGCGGCTCCACGTGCTGGAGGTACAGGCGCGGTCGCGCCTTGACGACGTCCCCGCCCGAGGGGTCGACATCCAGAAGCTGGTGCAGGTTCTCGCGCGGGTCGACCTCGAACAGCAGCACCGTACGGCCGCGGGCCGCGAGGAGAGTGCCGAGGGCGGCGCTGACCACGCTCTTGCCGACCCCGCCCTTGCCGGTGACCGCCACCAGCTGGAGCCCGGCGAGGCGTTGCAGCACCGACACGCTCGCGACCCCCCTAGCCCTGGTAGAGCCCGCCGATGACGTCGGCGAACTGCTGCTCCACCACCCGTCGCTTGACCTTGAGGGTGGGGGTCAGCTGCCCGCCCTCGATGGACAGGGCAAGGGGCAGGACGCTGACCTTCTTGATCTGCTCGTAGCGAGCCAGGGAGGCGTTGGTGGAGGCGACGACGTCGTCGTACAGCGCCTGGACCTCCGGCCGCTCGACCAGGTCGCTGTGGTCGGACCAGGTCAGTCCCTTGTGCCTCGCCCAGCGCTCGAGGTCGTCGAAGCTCGGCGAGATCAGGGCCACGATGTAGGGCCGGCGGTCGCCGACGAGCACGGCGGACTCGACGTAGGGCGACTGCTTGAGCCGGCTCTCGATGGGCTGCGGCGCCACGTTCTTGCCGCCGGCGGTGACGATGAGGTCCTTCTTGCGGTCGACGATGAGCAGGAAGCCGTCGTCGTCGACCTCGGCGATGTCGCCGGTGGCGAAGAAGCCGTCGTCGGTGAAGACCTCGGCGGTGTGCTCGGGCTTGTTCCAGTAGCCCATCATCACGCTCGGACCCCGGACCAGCAGCTCGCCGTCCTTGGCGAGCCGGATCTCCACGTTGTCGAGGGGCCTGCCCACGGTGCCGAGGCGGATGGTGCCGGGGTCGGCCCCGTTGACCGCGACCACGGGCGAGGTCTCGGTGAGGCCGTAGCCCTCCACCAGGAAGACCCCGAGGGCGTGGAAGAACTCGGCCACGTGCAGGGGCAGCTCGGCACCGCCCGACAGGCAGAAACGCAGCCGGCCGCCGAGGCTCTCGCGGACCTTGGACAGCACCAGGCGGTCGGCGACGGCGTGGCGGGCCGCCAGGGCCAGGCCCATGGGCTTGCCGCTCAGGCGGTGGCGCGCCTCCTCGTGTCCGATCTCGAGGGCCCAGTTGAAAAGGCCGCGCTTGACGGCGGGCGCCGATGCCACGGCGTCGGTGACCTTCTGCATGACCTTCTCGTAGAAGCGCGGCACGCCGACCATCAGCGTCGGACGGATCGCGGCCAGGAGCTCGCCCACGTGGTAGACCGAGCAGTAGGCCTTGGAGGTCTCCTTCCAGGCGTAGATGTATCCCACCATGCGCTCGAGGATGTGGCACAGGGGCAGGAACTCGAGCGCCAGGTCCTCGCGGGTGACCGGCACCCGGTAGGCGGAGTGGAGCACGTTCTGAACTACGTTGTCGTGGGTCAGCATGACGCCCTTTGGGTCGCCGGTGGTGCCCGAGGTGTAGATGATGGTCATCAGGTCGCCCGGCTCGACCCGGCGGGCGCGATCCCAGAACGCGGCCTCGGCGTCGTCGCTGAAGGCGTCCTCCACCAGCTCGCCGAAGGACGACACCCCGCGCTCGCGCTCGCCCTCGATCTGGATCAGGTGCTCGAGTTCGGGGCAGCGCTTTCGGATCTCGAGCAGCTTGGCCATCTGCTCCGGGGTCTCGACCACCGCTACCTTGGCCCCGGAGTCCTTCGCCTGGTAGGCGATCTGCTCCGGGGTCAGGGTGCCGTAGACCGGCACGTCGACGGCGCCCAGCGACAGGGTCGCGAAGTCCACCAGGTGCCACTCGGGCCGGTTGTCCGACAGCAGCATGACCCGGTCGCCGCGAACGACGCCGAGGCCGGTCAGGGCCGCTGCGAAGGCGGCGGTGCGGTCGAAGAACTGCTCGGTGGTGAGCACGCGGCGGCCCGACGGCGTCCAGTGGGCGTAGTGCTCGCTCCGCGGCGCCTCGACCTCGTGGCGGAAGAAGTCCAGGACCGTGCGTTCGGTCATCGCGCACCCCCCCTGCGGCGGATCCGGGCGGAGCTTAGCACGCGGCGGCATCGCACCATCGCGGTTGGTTGAACCGCCAAGGCGCGGAGATCGCGAAGGCCATCGCAGCCATCGCAGAAATAAACGCAGAGGCGCAGAGGCGCAGAGGCGCAGAGCCCATCGCAGGTTAAACACGAAGAGCACAAAGGTTCGATGGCTTCGCGACGTCTTCGCGCCTTTGCGGTTGTGGCGATGGGGCGGGGGCATCCGAGGCCGCGGGGAAATACAGCGACGCATTCTCAAGGTTTTTCCTACCGAGCCGTCAGGCTCGAGACCGACAGCCCAGGGAGGATCGATGGAATCGCGCGATCGCAACCCTTTCAACATCGCCGGCGGCAGCCCGCAGCCGCGCCTGCAGGGCGCGCCCGCCGTCGAATCCGACCGCTCGGCCCCGGCGATCGAGCGGGTGCGGCGGATGATCTCGTCCGCCGAGGTGTTCCTGTTCATGAAGGGCGAGCCGTCCCAGCCCATGTGCGGCTTCTCGGCCAACACCGTGGCCCTTCTCGAGTCGCTGGGCGTGCCCTACTCGAGCTTCGACGTGTTGTCCGACGAGCAGGTGCGGCAGGCCGCCAAGGAGCACGCGGCCTGGCCGACCTTCCCGCAGCTGTGGGTGCGCGGCGAGCTGGTGGGCGGCAACGACATCGTCGCCGAGATGGCCCAGACCGGCGAGCTCCAGGCCCTCCTCGAGGGGGTGGCCTCGTGAGCGCCCCCGAGCTCGTCAACCTGACCGAGCGGGCGCAGCGCGAGATCCGCTCCATCTTCGAGCGCGAGCGCCCGGGAGGCGACGTCGGCCTGCGCCTCGGTGTGGTCGGCGGCGGCTGCTCCGGCCTGTCCTACGAGATGGAGTTCTCCGAGGGCCGCGCCAACGACAGCGTGCTCGTCTTCGAGGGCTTCCGGGTGCTGCTCGACCCCAAGTCGGCGATCTACCTCAAGGACGTGATCGTCGACTTCGAGGACGGCCTCAAGGGCAAGGGCTTCGTGTTCCGCAACCCCAACGCCACCAACACCTGCGGCTGTGGCGACAGCTTCGCCGTCTGACGCCCTCGAGCTCGACGGCGTGGTGGCCCGGTTGCCGGGCTGGGCGCTGCTCGAGGTCACCGGCAGCCACCGGGAGCGCTTCCTGGCGAGCCAGCTGACCTCGGACGTGGCGGCCCTCGCCGAGGGCGAGCCCCAGCTGTCGGCACTGCTCGACGCCTCGGGGCGGGTGCAGGCCTTCTTTTTCCTCGGCAAGCGTGCCGGCGCGATCGACCTGTTGATTCCAAAGCCTGCAGCAGCCCACTGCGCCGAACGTCTGCGAAGCCACGTCATCGCCGACGACGTCGCCATCCGCAGGCGCGAGGTCGGGCCCATGCGGCTCGCCCTGGGGCCGGCGGCGGTGGCGCTGGCAGCCGAGCTCGACCCCGCAGAATGGGTGCCGGTGGCGGGTTGGGGCGCACGCGGTGTGGTGACGTGGGGCGACGCCCGCTTCGGGCTCGAGGCCATCGACGTCGCCGCCCTCGAAGCTCGACGGGTCCTCGGTGGGCCCCCGGCGTGGGGCGGCGAGGTCGAGCCCGGGCAGCTGGTCAATGAGACCTCGCTGCTCGACTCGGCGGTGTCGTTCTCCAAGGGCTGCTACCTGGGCCAGGAGACCGTGGCCAAGGTGGCGAGCCACCGCGGCGCGGTTCGGGCGCCGGTGCTGCTCGAGGTTCAGGACGGCCTCGACGACGTCGCCGACCTCGTCGGCCGGACCTTCGGGGTGGGGGAGCGGGCCCGGGCGGGCCGGGCCCTCGGTGCCGCGCACCACGACGGCACGAGCTGGCTCCAGCTCTCCCTCCACCGGGAGCTGCGGGTGGTGGGCCGGCAGCTCGAGTGCGCCTTCGACGGCGGCACGGTGGTCCGGGGGACGGTCCGGGCGATGCCGCTGCTGCGGCCTCCGACTCTCGAGGAAACGGCGGAGCGTCTGACCACCGCCGCGTCGGCTGCCTTCGCCGAAGACCGGCCGGAGCGGGCCCTGGAGCTGCTCGACCGGGCCCTGGCGATCCGCCCCGCCTTCGCCGACGCCGTCGAGGCCTCCGGCGTCATCCTGGGGCGTCTCGGCCGCCACGACGAGGCCATCGCGCGCATGCACCGACTCCTCGAGGTCGACCCGACGTCGGTGATGGCCCACTCGAACCTGTCCCTGTTCCACAACCGCCTGGGCGACATCGAGGCCGCCGAGCGCCACCTGGCCCTGGCGACCCGCGCCTCCTTCGGCGGCGCTGCGCCGACGCTCGACGACGAGGCGCGCCGGCAGGCCGAGCAGGCCGAGGCCGACCGCCGCCGCCGCGCCGAGCTGTTCCGCCAGGTGCTCGAGGTCGATCCCGACGACGCCCTCGCCCACTTCGGCCTCGGCGAGCTCGCGGCCGAGGAGGGCCGGCTCGAGGAGGCCGCCGACCACCTGGAGCGGGCCCTGGCGACCGAACCCGGCCATGCCGCCGCGATGCTCGCCCTCGGCGCCGTCGCCGAGCGCCTCGGCGACGAGGCGAAGGCCCGCTCGGTCTACGAGCGCGGCGTCGAGGCCGCCGCCAAGCGGGGCGACTTCGCCACCGCGCACAAGCTGCAGGAGCGGCTCAGCGCGCTCGCCGCGCGCTGAGCCGCTGAATTATGAATTATGAATTATGAATTGAGAATTAAGAATTACTCGGACTTCTCCACCCACACCGTCAGGATTTCGAGCGTCGCCTCGACCGCCTTGGTCATCCACTCCAGCGACACCCACTCCTGGACCGAGTGGAAGTTCTGGCCGCCCGCCCAGACGTTGGGGGTGAGCAGGCCCATGTAGGACAGCCGCGCGCCGTCGGTGCCGCCCCGGATCGCCTGCCGCTTGGGGTTGACCCCGATCCGCTCCACCGCCTCGAGGGCGACGTCGAGGACCTTGGGGTCCTCGCGGATCTTGTAGGCCATGTTGCGGTAGGACTCGTCGATGCTGATGGTGATCTTGGCCTTGGGGAAGCGCTCGGAGGCCTTGGAGACAATCTCGCGGAGGTGGGCCTCGCGCTCCTCGAGCTCCTCAACCGAGAACGCGCGCACCAGGACCTTGAGGTTCACCTTGGTCACATCGCCGGAGGCGATGTAGGGGTGGAGGTAGGGCTCCCGCTTCTCGGTGGTCTCGGGCAGGTGGCGGGTGTCGATGCCCTCGATGATGGCGGCGGTGACCCGGAGCGCGTTGACCAGCTTGTCCTTGGCGTAGCCGGGGTGGACGTCGTGGCCCTCCACGGTGACGTTGGCGGTGTCGGCGCAGAAGGTCTCGTCCTCGATCTCGCCCAGGTCGGAGCCGTCGAGGGTGTAGGCGTAGTCGGCGCCGAAGGCCTCGACGTCGAAGTGCTCGGTGCCGCGGCCCACCTCCTCGTCGGTGGTGAAGGCGATGCGGATCGGGCCGTGCAGGAACTCGGGGTTGTCCCGGAGCCACGCCACCGCGGTCACGATCTCGGCGACCCCGGCCTTGTCGTCGGCGCCGAGCAGGGTCGTGCCGTCGGTGTGGATCAGGGTGTGGCCGACGCACTGGCCGAGGTTCGGGTTGTCGGCGACCCTGAGCACCTGGTCGGGGTTCAGGGTGATGTCCGAGCCGTCGTAGCGCTCGATGATCTGCGGCTTGACGTCGGCGCCGGGGGTGCCGAAGTAGGTGTCGACGTGGGCGATGAGGCCGATGGTCGGAACCTCGCCCGCGGCCGGGTGGCCGTCGGGAAGATTGCCCGGCACGGTCGCGAACACGTAGCCGTGCTCGGTCATGGCCGCGTCCGAGCAGCCCAGGGCCTGGAGCTCGTCGACGAGCATTCGGGACAGGTCCTTCTGCTTCTCGGTGGACGGGCTCGTCTTCGAGCTGTCGTCGGAACGGGTGTCGACCTTGACGTAGCGCAGGAAGCGGTCGAGCAGCTGCTGGCGGTGGCTGGCATCGAGGGTCACGGGCATGGGATCCTCCTCTGTCGTTTCGGGTTTCAGAGGATACCGGGTCCGGGCGGCGAGGCCAAGTCGGGGGGGAGGCTGGGGCTGCGCCCCCGCGAGGGTGCCAGGTACGGCGACTTGACAAACTCCCCGAGGGTGCCAGGTACGGCGACTTGACAAACTCCCTGGGAATCAGCCCACCGCGGCATCGATGACGAGTTTGTCAAGTCGCCGTACCTGGCACCGTCCGACAGCGAGCAGGGACGGTGATCAGGGTCAGCGTCAGAGATCAGCGTCCGGACCCGGGCTCGACGCTCCCGACCGCCGCAGCGCCCGTGAGGGCGGGTATAAAACCCGCCCCTATGAGACGAAACCGGCAACCACCCGGCAAATCCGGCACCAACGAGACAAACCGGTAGCCACGACGCAAACCGGAAACCACGACGCAAACCAGAAACCGCTCGTAGGGGAGGGTTTCACACCCTCCCCCCGGCTCGGACGCCACCGCGGCCGAGCCGGACCCGGACCCGTGCCCGATGTCAGGGGCAGCGAACAGCAGTCAGCGACCAGCGATCAGCAACCAGCGGCAGCAAGCAGCAAC
>DATHSO010000121.1:0-19397 GCA_035464095.1 Candidatus Methylomirabilota bacterium
AGCGGCAGCGGCAGCGGCAGCGGCAGCGGCAGCGGCAGCGGCAGCGGCAGCGGCAGCGGCAGCGGCAGCGGCAGCGAACAGTCGCCCACGCCGCCGCGGCTGTCAAGTCGCTCCCGCTCCCCCTCCCGCCCGGTTCCGGGCACGGTTCCGGTTCCGGGTCCGGACGCGGCGAGCCTCCGTATACTGGACACCATGACCCCACCCCGCATCACCGACCCGGACGAGGTCCGCCGGCGGATCGCGGCCCACGGCCGCTGGTGGCACTGCATCGAGCTCGCCCCGGGCATCGTGACGCCGGGCGAGGACTCGAACCGGGACAAGCTGCCGGTGCTCGAAGGCCTTGGCCTGCCGGAGCGGCTCGACGGCGTCCGGGCCCTCGACATCGGCTGCTCGGACGGGTACTTCGCCTTCGAGCTCGAGCGGCGGGGGGCCGATGTCATGGCGATCGACTTCGTCGATGCCGCCGCGACCGGCTTCGCGGTCGCGAAGGCGATCCTCGGCAGTCGGGTCGAGTACCGGGTCGACTCCGTGTACAACCTTCGGCCGCAGGTCCACGGCCGCTTCGACCTCGTCTTCTTCCTCGGCGTCCTCTACCACCTGAGGAAGCCCCTGGCCGCGCTCGACGCCGTGCGCTCGGTGCTTCCGGTGGGCGGCCAGCTCTACGTCGCCACCTTTCTCATCGACGAGCACGTCGCCTTGCCGGACGGCGGGGTGACGACCCTGGAAAGGCTCAACCCCAAGCTCCGGGACATCCCCCTCTGGCAGGCCTGCCCGCGGGACAGCCTCAACGGCGACTGGACGAACTGCTTCGCCCCCAACCTGCGGGCGCTCCAGGTCGCCCTCGAGGAGGCCGAGTTCGCCGTCGAGGCGTCCATCGCCCGGCCTGGAGGCGGCTTCGTGAGGGCGACAGCCGTCGCCGACCCCATGGCCGCCAAGTACCGCGACCTCGACGGCCGCCTCTGTGACACGCCCTTCGACCCCTCGGTGCCCTACTTCCTCGACGAGGAGGGCTCGGTGCACGACCTCACCGGCCGGCGGGAGGTCGCCGAGGCCCCGCCTGCCCCAACCGAGGCGGACGAACCCGCCCGGCCCGGCCGTTGGCGCCGGCTCACCGCCCGTTTTCGCCGCCGCTGACCGCGGGTCGGTGCCCCTGATGGCTGCCGCCGGCCACCGCCGTCGCCGGTTTCGTCCCGTGATTGCCGGATTGTCCTCATAGGGGCGGGTTTTACACCCGCCCTCACGGGCACTGCCGCCAGTCGTTGCCGTTGATCACTGCCGCTGACCCTGATCGCTGCCGCTGCCACTGCTGCTGACATCCGGTCCGGCCGCGGGTCAAGACGGCGTCGTCTTGACCACGACCCGGTTGTAAACGACGAGCATGACGGCGGTCGAGGCGGCGAGAGCGGCGAACAGCACCCACATGAGGTCGGGGTCGTCGACGCCGGAAGGGCCGAAGTGCTGGTAGGCGACGCCGGAGAGCAGCCCGCCGAAGAGGTTGCCGAGGGCGACGCACCAGTAGAAGTAGCCCATGTACATCCCGACCTTGTCGGGCGGCGCGATGCGGCCGGCGTACTCCTTGGAACGCGGGGAGGCGAGCATCTCGCCCACCGAGAAGACCAGGATCGCCGACACCACGATCCAGCCGGTGGAGCCGGCGAGGTAGATCAGGAAGCTGGCAACCGTCACGCTGACGCCGGCGATGATGGAGGTCAGGGGCGAGGTCCGGCGCACCAGGTACGAGATCAGCACCTGGAAGCAGATGATGCCGAAGGCGTTGAGGTTGATCAGGTACTCGGGCTTGATCTGGCCGTTCTCGAGCAGGGCCCGGCTCCACGCCGAGAGGTCGAAGCCCGAACCGGTGACCGCCTGCAGGCTCGCCCACAGGTCCGAGGTGTCGACGTAGTCGCGGATGTACTCGGGCAGGGTCATGAAGATCTGGTTGAAGGAGGTCCAGAAGCCGGCCATCAGCAGCAGGAAGACCAGGTAGCGCCCCTCGCCCACCCGCATGGGCTGCAGGAACCAGGGGCCGTCGGCCGGGCGGCGGCCCGCCCGCAGCACCGCGTCGAGGACCAGGTTGACGACCAGCCAGACCCCGGCCACGACAGCGACCCGCGGGAAGCTCCACCACTTGGAGCCCATCACCAGCATCACCAGCAGGCCGGCGACGAGCAGGAAGAAGCGGAGGTTGCCGACCACCTCGATCATGCCGTCGAAGACCTGGCCGAGGCTGCGCTTGCTCTCGGCCTCCTCGTCGCGGGGCGGCTCCTTGTACAGCAACAGGCAGGCGATGCCCATGACCACGATCCAGCCCGCCGACGCCCAGAACACATAGGTCCAGGACCAGCCGCGGACCACCCCGGCGACGATCGGGCCGAGGAAGCCGCCGATGTTGACCATCATGTAGAAGATGCCGAAGCCCATGGAACCGGTCTCGGCGGTGGTGGTCTTGGCGACGGTGGAGATCACCACCGGCTTGAACATGCCGTGGCCGACCGCGACCAGGAAGTAGACCCCGAGGAAGCCCCAGAAGGTGCGCGGCGCGGCGAGCAGGATGTAGGCCGGTGCCATGACCACCGCCGAGGCGATGAACATCCGCTTGAAGCCGTAGCGGTCGGCGAGGGCCCCGAACACCGCCGGGAACAGGTAGAGAAAGAAGGTCGCGATGCCCTGGATGACGCCGCGGTCCGCGGACGAAAAGCCGAGACCGCCGTCGGCGACCGAGTTGGTGAGGTACAGGGTCGACACGGCGTAGAAGCCGTACCAGCCCATGCGCTCGAAGATCTCCATGACGTTGGCGATCCAGAACGAGCGCGGAAACTGGCGCAAAACCGACATGAACGCTCTACCTTTCTTTTTCTTGCCCCGTGGCGCGCGCGCCACGGGGCAAGAAAAAGGATCAGTGCTTCAGATCCACAGGGATGATACTGGTCCGGCCGCTGAGCTCCTCCTGGACGCCGAGGTACACGGTCTGCTCACCGCCCTCGATCTCGACCCCGGTGTTGAAGGCGAAGTAGCCCCGGGCCACAGCCTCCTGGAAGCGGTCCGCCGGCACCGTGATTGGCTGCTCGTGGCTCGCCAGCGCGGACTGGTTGCCGGCGGCGTCCTCGGCGAACAGGGTGATCCAGACCTTGGCCCAGTAGATGTCGCCGCGCTGGATCATGTCGAGCCGGCCGTAGGGGATCTTGACCTTGAGCGGCACCGTGACCCGCTTGGAGCCGGCGGCGCCGAGGCGGAAGCGGCTGTCGGTCTCGCCGATCTCGACCCGGATCCCCAGGGGGTTGGCATCGGCCCCGAAGAGCATGGCCGAGCGCAGCTGCCGGGCTGACTGCACCGAAGCCGGCTGGTCGACATAGGCGGTCCGGTGGCCGATGCGGGCGTCGGGGTGCCCGGGCAGCCGGACGTCGATGCTGTAGACGCGGCCGTCGCCCTGGTGGTCGGCGACGTAGGCGAGGGAGTAGTGGTGGCCGACCGCGGCGTCGATCCGGTCCACGGCCTTGGCCACGTCCTGGGCGAAGATCGCTTGGCCCCCGGTGGCGCCGGCGGCCAGGGCGAGCATGGTCTTGCGGGTGCGCTCGAGCCAGCTGCCCAGGCTCTGGGTCTCGCCGCCGGGGTCGAAGGCGAAGTCGGGGTCGGTGGCGATGACCGCCTCGATGGCGTCGTCGTCCTCGGCGATGAACAGCGAGCCCCGGTCGAAGGCGTCGGCCAGCGAGTCGGTGATGCCGATCTCCACGTCGGAGCCGAAGTCGGCCCGGATCCCCGACGTGTCCACCGCGTACAGGGTGAAGCCGAGGTCGGCGGCCTCCAGGGCCAGGCTCCGCCACAGGTCGTGCACCGGGTACTCGACCGCCGCGTTGACGAAGTCCACCGCCGAGTACGACGGCGTCCACTCGGTTCGCGGGTGGCCGGGGGTGAAGACCACCAGCACCCGGCGGCCGTCGGCGGCCGCGTAGCGCGCCATGGTGGCGAGGGCCGCGTCGCCCACCCTGCTCACCCGCTTCTCGAGCTCGCCGATGAACTCGCGGTTGCGGTGCCGCCGCTCGTAGTAGGCCTGGTCCCGCTCTCCGGACACCCGCTCGTCGACGAGGGCGTCGGAGAAGGCCACGCTCTGCTGGTTGCCGTGGGTGCCGATCTCGGCGAGCTCGTCGAGGGCCTCGAGCACCTCGGTGCGGCTGTCGGTGCGGTCGGCGAGGACCTCGAGGGCGCCGTCGAAGGCCACCAGGCTCACGTTCTGGCCCTCCGGCACGCCGTCGTGGTAGGTCGCGCGGAGGCCCTCCACGGCCCGGTTTCTGCCCTCGCGGTTCATCAGGTACAGATCGAGGAGGTAGACCATCTCCACGGTCCGGGTGCGCAGCTCCGCAGCCTGCTGGTCGACCGCCGCCGGGTCCAGCCCGCCCACGGCGGCGGCGTCCCTGTCGCTGCGCCACAGCTCGGCGAAGTTGGTGATCGTCTGGGCCTTGCCGTTCTCGAGGACCTGAAAGTCCTCGGCGCTCAGGCCCACGATCGGCTCGCCGGTCGCCCGGTCGACCACCTGCACCGGGACCTCGACAACGTTGACCGTGGTCTCGCCGCGAAACGGCGTTCCCTCCTGGGCGAGAGCCGCTCCCGCCGCCGCGAGGCAGACCGCGGTCATCAGAGCCGTGCAGCTCGCGCGTGACGTCATGACAACTCCCTCTCGCCCCGGAACAACGTCGGGACGAACACGCCCATTTCTACGCAGTCCGCGGCCGGCGGGTTACCCGTTAGCGCTGCTGGTGCGCGCGCATGACCCGGTCGCGGATCTCGTCGAGGAAGACCTTCTCCTTGGGGGTCAGGGCCTGGGGCCCTTCGGCGTCGAGCTTGCGGCGAAGCCGCTGGAACTCCTCGACCTCCTCGGGAGTCATGGCCATCTGGACCGTGGTGCCGGGCGCGGGCTGCCGGAAGCGGGTCCGCAGGTAGCCGGCCCAGAAGAAGAAGCCGCACAGGGCGCCGCCCAGGTGGGCGCCGTGGCCGATGCCGATGCCGCCGCCCTGGGTCTGGGCGACCAGGCCCCACACGTCGATGGCGACGAAGGCGAGCGCCCCGACAAGGGCGGGGATGGGCACGATCCCGAAGAGCAGGATCCGGTGCTTGGGAAACAGCAGCGCGAAGGCCAGCAGCAGGCCGGACACCGCCCCCGAGGCGCCGAGGGCGGCGACGTTGGGGTCGTGCAGGAAGGCCGACGACACGAAGCAGTGGCTGGCCGACGACACCAGAGCGGCGACCAGGTAGAAGCCGACGAACAGCCAGATCCCCCACAGCCGCTCCAGGACCGAGCCGAAGCTCCACAGGACGATCATGTTGAGGGCGATGTGCCAGAGGTCGACGTGGGAGAAGGCGGCGGTGAGCAGGGTCCACAGCCGGCCGTTGAGCAGGTGGGCGGTGCTGACCAGGAAGTTCTCGGCCATCACCCGCTCGACGGCCGGGTCGATCCGGGCCGCCTGCCAGGCCAGGAAGACGACGGCGTTGACGGCGATGATCACGGGCACCGCCACCAGCCGCCGGTCCATGAGGCTGCCGCCCCGGCTCCCGCTCCGACCTTCCGACTGCTCCACACCGTTGCTCACGTTGCCTCCCGGTGCCGGGCATTATCGCAGAGTCTCGGCCCGGCCGCCGCCCGCCACCGTGCTAGCCTGGGGCATGCGCCTGGCCGGGCTCCAGATCGACAGCGCCTGGGAGAACCCCGAGGCGAGCTTTGGCCGCGCCGCCGCCCTCGCCGAGGAGGCGGCGGCGGGCGGCGCCCGGCTGCTGGCCCTGCCCGAGACCTTCGCCACCGGCTTCTCGATGCGCTCCGAGGCGATGGCGGCCCACGCCGGCGCGGTCCGCGGCTTCCTGAGCTCCCTCGCCCGGCGGCTCGGGGTGTGGCTGCTCGCCGGCCTCGCCGAGCCCGGGCGCGAACGCCCCGCCAACGCCTGCGTGGTCATCGACCCCGACGGCGCCGAGCGGCTCCACGTCCGCAAGGTTCACCCCTTCTCCCTGGTCCGGGAGGCGGAGCACTACGAGTCGGGCGACGTGGTGGCCACGGTCGAGGTGGAGGGGGTCCGGATCACCCCGCTGGTCTGCTACGACCTGCGCTTCGTCGAGCTGTTCCGGGCCGCCGCCGAGGCCACCGACTGCTTCGTGGTCATCGCCAACTGGCCGGAGCGCCGCGCCCACGCCTGGCGTACCCTGCTCGCCGCCCGGGCCATCGACTGCCAGGCCTTCGTGCTCGGCGTCAACCGGGTGGGCGACGCCGACGGCCACCCCCACCGCGGCGACACCACCCTGCTCGACCCTCTCGGCGAGGTCGTCGCGACCCTCGCCGACCGCGAGGGCGTGGTCTCGGGCGCGGTCGACCCCGCGCGGGTCGCCGAGCTCAGGACCCGCTGCCCCTTCCTCCGCGACCGCCGCCCCGAGCTCTACCGTCGCCTCGACCTCGATTGAGCCGACACCGCAAGGGAGAAGGAGAGGGAGTGGGAGAGGGAGAGGTTGACGACCGTCGCGGAGTGGGCGACCGTTCACCGTCACTGCCGCTGTCGCTGCCCCGGCCGCTGTCACTGCACATCACTTCCGGGAGAGGTGGCGCCGCCGTCAAGCGCCACCACGTTTCGGTCAGTGAGCCCTCCCCCCGTTCTTCCCATGGATGGCCGCCGCAGGCGGCGTGGTCGTGCTCGAACCGATCTGGAATACACCACCCACCGCCGATTGCTGAAGATGAAGGGAATCGAGATGACCATCGTCACCGTCAAGGTTTACTTCGAGGCCGCGCACCGGCTCCACAACCCGGACAAGCCGGACGACTGGAACCGCCGGGTCTACGGCAAGTGCAACAACCCGCACGGCCACGGCCACAACTATGTTCTCGAGGTGTCGGTCGAGGGCGAGCCCGACCCCGAGTCCGGCTACCTCATCGACATGAAGGACCTCAAGGAGGCGATCCGGCGCACCGTCGTCAACGACGTCGACCACCACCACCTCAACCACGAGGTCCACTGGCTGGCCGGCATCGTCCCGACCTCGGAGAACCTGGTGAAGGTCTTCTTCGAGCGGATCGAGCCCGGCCTGCCCGACGGCGTCCGGCTCGCCGCCGTCACCCTCCACGAGACCGAGCGCAACTCCGCAACCTACCGGCGGAGCTTCGACCGCTAGTCGAAGCTCCTGAATTCTCAATTATGAATTTTGAATTATGAATTTCATCGCAGGGTTTCTACCATCGTCGACGTCTGATTGCGATGGTCATTCATAATTCATAATTCATAATTCATAATTCTAAAGGACTTCACCATCCTCGGAGTAGTCTTCGAGGGCGGGCAGCATGCCCTCCCAGAAGGCGGCGTCGGCGACCGCCAGGGTCGCCAGGTAGACCACAGCCTCGTGGCCGTGCTTGGCCGCGAGCTCGCGGGCGGGCCCGGCGGCGGCCTCCTCGGTGGGGGCCTCAGCGTCCTCGGGCAGGTCGAGCACGCCGTCGTTGTGGGGCAGGCCCACCGCGTCGAGGTACTCGACCATCAGGGCGCGCCGCTCGGCCATGTGGAGGTGGAAGAGGAACTGGAAGAGGGCGGCCTCCGGCAGCTCCTCGGCGAGGCGCTGGAGGCGCGATCCCACCTGCTCGGCGGACAGCCTGCGCACCGACTGCGGCCGGAACTTCATCTCCTTGGCCAGGGCCATCTCGATGACCGCGCGGCTGTCCCGGTCGGCGTTGGTCCACAGCGCCTCCGCGGCCAGTCGCTTCTCGTCGTCGGTCATCAGGTCCCACACCGCCAGCGGACCCCGGTCCTCCACCGCCTGCCTGAGCGTCGTCTTCTGGTCGTTCATGTCGCCTCCATGCGGGAACAGAGTACCGCAACTCGGGACTCTTGAATTCTCAATTCTTAATTCTTAATTCTTAATGACATCGCACTCGACTTCCGACGCGTCCGGGGCTGGGTGCTTAACTGAGAATTGACAATTGAGAATTGAGAATTCACGCTCTGGCGGCCGCCAGGCCGTCAGAGCGTGTACTCGCCGTTCTCGATGATCGTGACCCGCCGCCCGTCCCGGTGGACCGCGTCGGCGCGCTCGACCTGGATCGGGTTGCCCCGGGCGTAGACGATGTCCTGGTGGACGACGTTGGCCGGGCTCGCGAAGTCGTCGACCCCGACCACGCCGCCGAGGTGGTCCGAGCGGCCGAAGGCCCAGTGGAAGCCGGCCTTCTCGTCCTCGATGACGCGGCCCGTCACCTCGGCCATGTCGTTGACCCCGAAGGCGACCTCGGCGATGTTGGAGCGCGCCGGGTCGTCGTTGAAGAGCTCGGCGTAGCGCTCGGCCACCGGGCCGTCGCCCTCCACCACCTGGACGCAGTTGGCGACCACGTGGAAGAGGACCATCTCGTCGTCCTCGACCACCGGGATGGTGCCGGCGGTCCACGACGGCAGGCCGAAGATCTCGCCCTCGTAGGGGACGATGAAGGTCTCGCCCGACGGCAGGTTGATGATCCGGTCGCCCGACTTGCCGCGGGGCAGGAAGCCGTCGTCCATCTCGGCCGCGCGCTGGCGCAGGTCGAACCAGCAGCGGTGGCCGGTGGAGAAGAGCACGTCGACGAGCTGGGCGCCCTCGAGGGCGTCGGCGACGGCGCGGCAGCGGGCCGCCACCCGCGAGTAGTCGGCGGCCAGCGCGGTGCGCTCCATGCGCTCCTCGACCCCGGGCATGGAAGCGGCGCGGAAGTCGTCGTTGGCGTCGGCGATGTGGGCCAGCGGTGCCGTCGCCGAGAACTGGGTCATGGCGACCGCCAGGGTCGAGCCGGCCAGCACCTCGCCCAGGTCCACCGCCTCTCCTGCCATGGTGCCGCCGTCGGGCAGGTCGGCGTTGTTGGCGCCGGTGGCCGGGTAGCTGACCAGCGGACGGACCTCGAAGCCCCGCTCCCGGCCCAGCTCGACGAAGGTCTGGCGCCAGCGCTCGGCCATCTGCCGGCGGGCCCGCCAGGCGTCGGTGTCGGGGACGGCGTCGGTGGGCTCGTCCACCACCACCGCCACCAGCTCGCCCTGCTGGGGGTCGAAGACGTCGGTCAGGAGCTTGCTGAGGTCGAACATCGGAACCTCCTCGGTCATCGGGTCGTTGGGCCCGTCGGGCCCAGGGCGCGCCGCGGTCGAGGGCGCTCGCCTCTCGATGATCGAGGAAAACACTGGCTCGGTCGCGGCCGGACGTCCGGCGCCGAATTGTACTCCCCCCGGTCTCCTGCGCTATCCTCCGCGCCATGAGCGACACCACCCTGACCGCTGCAGTCGTCGGCACCGGCCACCTGGGCCGCCACCACGTCCGGATCCTGAGCCGGATGCCGGGCATCGACTTCCTCGGCGCCTGGGACACCGACCCCGAGCGCCTGGCGGCCATCACCGCCGAGCACGGGGTCGCCGCCCTGGCCTCGGCCGAGGCCGCCGCCGACGCCGACCTCGTCGTGGTCGCGACCCCCACCGTCAACCACCGCGCCACCGCGGGCATGCTCCTCGAGCACGGCTGCCACGTGCTGGTGGAGAAGCCCATCGCCGCCAGCGTCGCCGAGGCCGACGAGCTGGTCGCCCTGGCCGAGGCCCGCGACCGGTTGCTGGCGGTGGGCCACGTCGAGTTCCACAACCCGGCGGTGCAGGCCGCCCTGGCCCGGGCCGATGGGGTCCGCTACCTGGAGGCCCAGCGCCTGTCGCCCTTCACCGCCCGCTCAGTGGACGTGGACGTGATCCTCGACCTCATGATCCACGACCTCCAGATCACCCTGGCGGTGGCCGGCGAGGCGCCGGCGGAGATCCGCGCCGTCGGAGTGCCGGTGCTCACCGACAAGGTCGACCTGTGCCACGCCTGGGTGGAGTTCCCGGGCGGCCTGGTCGCCAACCTCACCGCCAGCCGGGTGTCGTCGGAGCGCATCCGCAAGCTCCGCCTGTTCGCCCGCGAGTCCTACTTCTCGGTGGACTACGCCGAGCAGAGCGTTCACTCCGCCCGCCTGGTCCGCGGCTCCGGCAACGCCGAGATCGCGCCCCAGGTCGTCGACGTGGCGAAGGACGAGCCCCTCAGGGCCGAGCTCGCCGCCTTCGCGGCCGCCTGCCGCGGCGACGGCGCGGCCCACGTCGACGGCCGCACCGGCGCCTCCGCCCTGGCCGCCGCCATCGAGATCCGCCGGCAGGTGGAGGGCCGCGGTTAGCGACCGCGGCCGTCCGACCCGGCCGAGCCGACGACGCCGACGAGGCGAGTGAAGAGCACCGGCCGGGCGGCGAGCAGCCGGAACACGCCACGGCGCAGACGGGGCCGTCGCTCGGCGGTCAGCAGGAGCCCGGTGACCAGGGCGGGCAGCCGGACCAGCCGCCGGCGCTCTGCGGCATAGGCGGCGAGGTCGTCCGCGCGGATTGCCTCGACGAGGGCGCGGGCCTCGGCGAAGGCCAGGGCCAGGCCCTCGCCGGTGATCGGGTCGAGGCTGCCCGAGGCGTCGCCCACCAGCGCCGTGCGGCCGCGCACCAGGGCCTCGGGACGCTGGCCGAAGGGGCCGGCGCCGCGGTCCCTCGACACCACCTCGGCGCCGTCGAGCCGCCCCGCCAGGGCGGGGAAGCGCTCCAGCATGCGGTCCAGGTCCAGGGGCTGCTCGGCGGACAGCGCGGCCACCCCGACCAGGTCGGGGCCTACCGGCGTGACGTAGGCCTCGCCGCCGTCCGCCCAGTGGACCTCCACCAGATCCGTCCACGGCGCGACCCGGTAGTGCCGCCGGACCCCGAAGCGCTTGCGAGGAGGCGTCCCGGTCCCGATCCCGCACCACGCCCGCATCGGCGACAGCCGCCCGTCGGCGGCCACCAGCCAGCGGCCCTCGACATCGCCGCCGTCGGTCGCCACCGCCTGGTCGCGCAGGCCGGTGGCCTTCACGCCCCAGCGCAGGTCGGCGCCCAGGGCCTCGGCACGCTCGACCAGGGCAGCGTGGAGGGCGGTGCGGCGGACCCCGAGGCCCGCACCCACCGGGAAGCGCGCCTCGGCCACCGTGTCGCCGTCCAGGTAGCGGATGCCGTGGAAGAGCGCGGCCTCGTCGGCCGGCAGCACGACCCCGAGCCGGCGCAGGCGGTCGACGCCGCCGGGCATGAGACCCTCGCCGCAGGCGACGTCGATGGGCGGCCGGCGGCGCTCGAGCACCACCGCCTCGAGGCCGGCCAGGCGCGCCTCGATGGCCACCGCCAGGCCGGCGGGGCCGCCGCCGACCACCAGCACCTCGGTGCGCTCAGCCACCGCCGCTCCGCTGCATCCGGGCGAGCTGCAGCGAGCCACGGAGGGCGGCGCCCACGGCCCGCACCCGGGTCCAGCGCCGCGGCGGCTCGAGCTCGCCGGCCAGCAAGCGGCGCAAAGCCTCCTGCCGGCGCAGCTTGCCCGACGACGTCCTCGGCAGCGTGCCCGGCGCCAGCACCTCGATGCGGTCGACCTCGAGGCCGGTGACCCGCCGCACCCGGGCTCGGCAGTCCCGCACGAGCTCGCCGAAGGCGGCCTTCGGCAGCCCGCGCCGGGCCTCGACCAGCACCAGGAGGCGCTCGCCGTCGGCGCCGTCGGGCAGCCACGACACGGCCACCGAGCAGCCCCGCCGCACCCCGTCGACCTCGTCCACCGCCCCCTCGACCTCGGTCGGCGAGTGGCAGCGGCCGCGCAGGATGAGCACGTCCTTGCGGCGGCCGGTGAGGTAGAGCTCGCCGTCGTGGACGAAGCCCAGGTCGCCGGTGTCGAGCCAGCCGTCGGCCAGCACCTCCCGGGTCGCCTCGGGCCGGCCGAAGTAGCCCTCCATGAGCGACGGCGAGCGAACCAGCACGTCGCCGACCACGCCGTCGGGCAGCTCGCGCCGGCCGCCGTCCACGACCCGCACCTCGGCGCCGTCGACGGGCCGGCCCACGCAGGCCAGCTCGAGGCCGTCGGCGGCCTCTTCGGCGCGGCGGTCACGGCTCAGCCGATCGCGGTCGAAGCGCCGGCTCGTGAACGGCCGGCGCAGCTCCGAGAAGGTCACCGCCAGGGTCGCCTCCGACAGGCCGTAGACCGGGGTCAGCGCCTCGGGCCGCAGGCCCCAGGGCGCGAAGCGCTCGGTGAAGCGGCGCAGCACTCTCGGCACCACCGGCTCGGCCCCGCACAGGGCGACCCGCCAGCCCGACAGGTCGACGCCGTCGAGCTGGTCGTCGGTGATCCGGTCGGCGCACAGGCTGTAGGCGAAGTTGGGCGCCACCGAGATGGTCGCCCGCCAGTCGGAGATCGCCCGCAGCCACACCGCCGGCCTGGCCAGGAAGAGCTCGGGCGGGATCAGGGTCATGGTGCCGGGCCGCTCCAGGGCCGCGATCACACAGCCGATGAGGCCCATGTCGTGGTAGAGCGGCAGCCAGCTGAGGCCGCTGTTGACGACGCCGTCGACGTCCGGCCAGTGGCCGTTGAGGGCCACCGCCTGCCGGACCACGGCCCGGTGGCTCAGAGCCACCGGCTTGGGGTCGACGGTGGTGCCCGACGAGAACTGCACCAGGGCCAGGTCGCCGGGCCCGGCGGCCGGCGGCGGCGCGTCGCCCGGCTCGAGATCGTCGAGGGTGAGGCAGCCCAGGTCGGGAGCCGCCGCCGCCACCGCCGGCGCGAGCAGGGGCCGAACCCGGGAGTCGGCGAGGACGAGACGGGCCGCCACCGCCCGCAGCATCCGTCCGGTGCGAGCGACGTACTCCTCGAGTCGGTGCAGGCGCACCGGCGGGTAGAGCGGCACCGGCACCGCGCCCGCGAGCACGACCCCGAAGAGGGCGTCCACGAACCGGATGGAGGTCGGGAAGACCAGGGCCACCCGGTCCCCGGGGCGCACGCCGATCGCCAGGAGGCCGCCCGCCACGGCGGCCGCCCGCCGGTGCACCTCGGGCCACGGGTGGAACGCCGCCGCCTCCCCTCGGTCGAGCAGACGCAGGCCGACGTCGGGCCGCGTCGCGGCCCGCTCGAGGAGGGCGCCGAGGGTGTCAGGAGCGCTCATCGAGCAGCTCCCGGACCACCTCGACCAGGTCGCCCACGGTCACGATGCCGGCCTCGACCTCGGGTGAGAGACGGACCCGGAACCGGTTCTCCACCTCCACCGCCAGGGTCAACGCCTTGAGCGAGTCGAGCTCCAGGTCCTCGACCAGGCGCTGGTCGCGGCGCAGCTCGCCCGAAAAGCCCACGTGCTCGCGGGCCACCTCCTCGACGGCGGCGAGGATCTCCGGCCCCGTCACGGCGCCCCCGGGATGAAGCGCGGCCGGTCGCCGAGGGCCGCCCGGTAGTCGCCGGCAGCCGCCAGGGCCGCTTCCTCGGTGCGGATCCGGCGCCACAGCACCGCCGCGTCGGCGGCGCTGAACACGACCGCGGTGAGCCAGGCGGAGTGCACCATGGGCAGGGCCAGGAACTCCACCACCACCGCCAGGTAGTTGGGGTGGCGCAGGTGACGGAAGGGGCCGCCGGTGACCGGCGGCGCCTCCGGCAGCACCAGCACCCGGGTGCTCCAACGATCGCCCAGGGTGGCGATCACCCACCAGCGCAGGGCCGCGGCCCCGGCCAGCAGGCCGAGGCTGACGACGCCGAGCAGGGGAACGAAGGGCCGTCCGAGGAGCCACACCTCGGCGACGCAGGCGAGGAGGAACGAGGCGTGGACCGCGACCATCCACGGGTAGAGCCGGGCCCCGACCTCGACCGCTCCCCGGGCCTCGAGGCGGGCGATGTTGCGCCTCGACACCGCCAGCTCGACCAGGCGCATCACCGCCACCAGGCCGACCAGGGCGGTGAACAGAACGCGCGTGTCGCCGAGCGGTGGTGTCATTCCGGGGTCTCCTGACGCGATGTTGGCAGCATCATCGCAACCCGTCACCAACGAAGCAAGACCAGCTCGGAGCAGAAGCCGGGGCCCATGGCGAGCATCAGGCCGTGGCGGCCGGGCTCGGGTGTCGACGAGGCCAGAGCCGCCTCGAGGACCAGCAGCACCGAGGTCGAGGACAGGTTGCCGACCTCGCGCAGGCTCCGCCAGGCGAGCTCGAGAGCCTCGTCGGGCAGGCCGAGGGCCGCCTGCACCGCCTCCAGGACCTTGGGCCCGCCCGGGTGCGAGATCCACACCTCGATGTCGTCGCGGCCCAGGCCCTGCTCGGCGAGGAAGGCGTCGACGTCGCCGCCGAGGTGGCGCCGCACCACCTCCGGCACCTCGGCCGAGAGCACGACCCGGAAGCCGCGCTCCGAGATGTCCCAGCCCATCACCCGCTCGGTGTCCGGGTAGAAGACCGACCGGCTTGCCACCACCCGGGGCCCGGCGCCGTCGCGCGCGGCGCCCACCACCACCGCCGCCGCCGCGCCGTCGCCGAACAGGCCCGAGGCGATCAGGTTGGGCACCGACAGGTCCTCGCGCTGCAGGGTCAGGGAGCACAGCTCCACCGACAGCAGCACCGCCACCTGGTCGGGGAAGGCGCGCACGTAGTCGGCGGCCCGGGCGATGCCGGCGGTGCCGGCGACGCAGCCGAGGCCGAAGATCGGCACCCGCTTGACCCGGCTCGGCAGGCCCAGGCGGTTCATGAGCCGGGCGTCCAGGGACGGTGTCGCCAGCCCGGTCACCGAGACCGTGATCAGGCAGTCGACGTCGTCCACGGCGAGCCCGGCGCGCTCCAGGGCGGTGCGCACCGCGCGCTCGCCGACCTCCTGGGCGACCTCGATCCAGGCGTCGTTGGCCTTCCCCCAGGTGTCGAGCTCGGCGTAGCGCTCGATGGGCAGGGCCAGGTGGCGGCCGCCCACCAGGACGTTGCGGTGCAGCTGCTCCAACCGCTCCAGGTTGAAGTGGCGCTCGGCCCAGTGGGCCTTGAACGCCTCGATGAGCGTGTCCTGGTCGTAGAAGTGGGACGGCAGGGCCGAGCCCACCGCGGCGATTCGCATCACGGGCCTCCCGGAATCGAGCTACCCCCTTCAACAACCCGTTGCGGGCGTGCGTTCCCGGGAAGGTCGATCGGCGCCCGATCGGCTCAGCCGCGGCGGCACTCCCGGCGGCCGGACGAACGGACCCGGATCGTCCGCCGAGCAATGAAGGCCGCCGCGTCGTCGGCCACATCTCGAGGAACCTCGACTCGATCTCCCTCCTCCCTCGAGCTGCCGAACCGACCCGAAGAACGACGACGCTGCATCGAAGAGCCGTTCGCTCGCCGACATGTCTGAACTGGTCCCGCAGGATTCGGAGATTTGTGACAGGTATTACTGAAACCTGATCTCAATCTCGGGTAAACTGATTTGAACGAAACCGGAGATGAGCATGGATCGAAACGTCGGTTCCGCCGACCGTATCGCCCGCATCGTGCTCGGCATCGCTGTGATCGCCGCCGGCCCCACCTTCCCGTCGGTGGGGCCTGGCCGGGCGGGGTCCCCTCGCCTCCGGCGTCATCGGCTGGTGCCCCGCCTACCTGCCGTTCGGGATCTCCACGTGCAGCCGCGGGCCGAAGGGAGTTGACCATGAAGCCCGAAACTCGATGCCTGATCGTTGTCGCAGTACTGGTGGCCTTCGCTTCGGCGGCCCCCGCCGCTGCCCAGTCGACCTGGTTCGCCGCCTCCCTCTCCGGCGGCCGTCAGGCCGACAACCCCGGTGACGGGGACGGCCACGGCGTCGCCGCCGTCGGGGTCGACGGCAGCACCGTCCACTACTACATCTGGGTGACCGACGTCGCGACGCCGACGGCGGCCCACATCCACTCCGGGGTCGCCGGCGCCGGCGGCGGCATCGCCGTCGACTTCGAGGCGAGCTTCACCGAGGTCGCGAACAACACCTACGTGGCCACCGGCTCGGTCGCCGCGGGCGCCGGCGCCACCGCCGACCTGGTCGACACGCCCGCCGCCTTCTACGTCAACGTCCACAACGCCGACCACCCCGCCGGCGCCGTCCGAGGTCAGGTCCTCGGCGACGGCGCCGCGCCCGGCTCCCTGGCCGCCACCCTTCGCGGCTTCCGCCAGGTGGGCGCTGCCGGCGATCCTGACGGCGATGGCTTCGGCGTCGTCACCATGGACGACGGCACCGCCTTCTTCTACGTCTGGACCTCCGGCATCGCTCCCGCCACCGCCGCCCACATCCACCGCGGCACCGCCGCCGAGGCCGGTCCGATCGTGGTCGACCCCGACGCGAGCTTCGCGGACGGCGTCGCCGTCGCCCAGGTCGCGGTCGACGACGACCTGGCTCAGGAGATCCTGACCTCGCCGGACCACTTCTACGTCAACGTCCACAACCCGGACCACTCCGCCGGCGCGATCCGCGGCCAGCTGCGCCCGTCCGAGACCGCGCTGGCCTTCCCGGTGATCTCCCGGGCGGTCGGCCAGGCCGGCAGCCAGTGGACCACCAGCCTGCGCCTGATCGGGCTCGCCGACGAGCCCGTCACCGCCTGGGCGGAGTGGTACCCGTCGAACACCGCCGGCCTCTCCGGCCCATCCCTGACGGCAACGCTGCCGCTGCTGCCCGGGGAGCTGGCGATCATCGACGACGCCGTGGCGAACCTGTTCGGGGCCAACGGCAACGGCGCCGTCAAGCTCGCGTCCCCCGAGCCGTTCCGCGCCGCGGCGCGCATCTTCAACGACCAGCGCGCGAACCCGGACATCGGCGGCACCTTCGGCCAGGCCGCCCCCGCCTACGATGAAGCCAGGGTGCTCGCGTCGGGCGTGCTGCTGCTCGGCTCCAACCGACCGGCGAGCGACGGTGAGGGCTACCGCACCAACGTCGGCAGCTTCAACCCGTGGTTCGAACCGGTCACCCTCGAGATCGACGTCCGCGACGCCGGCGGCCGGCTGCTCGGCGCCGACACCATGGTGCTGCAGCCCCTCGCCAACACCATCCGCGGCATCTTCGACCTCGTGCCGTCGGTGCCGCCGGCCGACCGCCGCCAGGAAGACATGGTGATCACCTTCTCGGCCTCGCGGCCGGTGCTCACGTACCTGTCGACGGTCGACAACGTCACCAACGACGCCATTTTCGTCCTACCCGAGCCGGCGCCGGCCTTTGCCGCGACCGCCGACAACGCGCCCCCCAACGGAACCATCGTCGCCCCGGCTTCGAACGTCACCATCCAGGAGGGCGAGTCGGTCGTCTTCGAAGGCAGCGCCTCCGATCCGGACGGCGACGCCATGACCTACCTGTGGGACTTCGGCGACGCCATCACCTCCACGAGCCTGTCGCCCGGCCCCCACACCTACAGCGAGTCCGGGACCTACACCGTCACCTTCACGGTGACCGACGCCCGCGGCGCCGTCGACCCGACCCCCGATACCAGGACAATCACCGTGGAGGGCGGCGGCGGCGAGCTCGCCACCTTCACCGCCGTCCAGACCCGGATCTTCAACGCGAGCTGTGCCTTCGCCGCCTGCCACGCGGGCTCGGCGCCGGCCCAGGGCATGAACCTGTCAGAGGGCTCGGCCTACAACGCCATCGTCAACGTGCCGTCGAACCAGCAGCCCACCCGCGACCGCATCGAGCCCAACGACCCCGATGCCAGCTACCTCTACCTGAAGGTGATCGGCGACCCGTCGATCAGCGGCGGCCGGATGCCCCTCGGCAACCCCCCCCTCGACCAGGAGCGCATCGACCTGCTCCGGGACTGGATCGAGCGCGGGGCCCCGAATGACTGACTCGACCCCGCGGTCGGCGGCCTCCACCTCGTCCGTGGGCCCAGGGCCGCCGGCCGCGGACATCGCTCGAGAACTGTCGAGAGGACGTAGCTCGATGACTCAACCACCTCCCATGCGCCTGGCGTTGAGCGCGGTCGCGTTCACCCTGCTGCTCGCGGTCGCCGGCCAGGCCCCCGCCCAGATCCTCGACGACGTCGACGAACTCGACTGGGACCGGCCCGAGGCGTGGGCCATGAAGTACTTCAACTCCGTGAGCCAGCTCACCGGCCTGGGCGCGCCGACCGAGCGGGCGCCGTGGTCGGTCGAGCTCGGGCTTGAGCTGGGCAGCATCCCGAACCTGAGCGAGGACCAGCGGCGCATCGGGTTCGGCGGCACCAAGGTCGAGGACATCAACCGGCTGCCGGCCATCGCCCGCCCCCGCCTGACGGTGGGCCTGCCCGCGAAGCTCTCCCTCGACCTCGCCTGGGTGCCGCCCGTCGAGCTCGAGGGGGTGACCTCGAACCTGGTCGCGGTCGGCCTCGAGCGGCCGTTCTTCCGCTCCGGCGCCCTGGTTCTCGGGGCCCGCCTGTCCGGTCAGATCGGAACCGTCGAGGGCGACTTCACCTGCACCGAGGAGGAGGCGGCCTACCCACCGGGCTCGCCGGAGAACATCTGGGGCTGCGAGGCAGCGTCCGAGGACGAGCTCAGCCTCAACCACGTCAGCCTCGCCTTCACCGGCGGGGTGGCCGTCAGGAAGACCACCTTCCACTGGGGCCTCGCCGCCACCTGGATGGACATGGAGTTCCAGGTCGACGCCGTCACGTACGGCATCATCGATCACACGCTGCTGCTCGCCGACGGCTGGACCTGGTCGGTCAACGGCGGCGCGTCCTGGCAGCTGAGCCGGCACTTCAGCCTCGCCGGCGAGCTCTTCTACAGCCCGCTCTCGGTGACTCGCCCGCCGTCCACCGACAGCGAGAACGACGCCCTCGTCAACCTCCGCACCCTGCTGCGGTACCGATTCTGAGCGAGCCTCGACGAACGGAGCGCCCCATGCCCGTCCGCACGACCTCCGTCCTGGTCCTCGCCCTGTGGGTGGCGCTGTCGGCCGCCGCCGAGCGGATCCGGGTCGAGCTCCGGCCCGACGCCACCACCATCGGCTTCGAGCTCTCCGCGACCATGCACACCGTCCACGGCACCGCCGACCTCGAAGGAGGCACGTTCACTGTCGACACTGCGACCGGGGCCGCCTCGGGTGAAGCGGTGGTCGCGGCCGCCAGTGTCGACACCGGGAACAAGAAGCGCGACAAGAAGATGCACGGCGAGGTGCTGCTGTCCGAGCGGCATCCGCGGATCGTCCTCCGGGCCGAGCGCCTGGAGGGGGAGCTCGCCCCCGCCGGCACGAGCGAGGTCACCGTGGTCGGCACCCTCGAGCTGCTCGGCCAGGCGTACCCCATCGAGATCCCAATCACCGTCGCCATCGACGGCGACCGCGCCACCGTCGACGCCTCCTTTCTCGTTCCCTACGTCGCGTGGGGGCTCACCGACCCGAGCACCTTCCTGCTCCGGGTCAGCAAGGAGGTCCCGGTCACCGTCACCGCGCAGAACGTGTCGGTGACCCCGATCCCGGCGGACGGCGGACCGTCCTGAGCCTTGGAGCGCCAGGCATCCCTGCCTGGCGTCACGCACCTGCCCGCCGGCACCGCGCCCCCGATCCTCTGCGCCCGCGACGGCAGGCTCGGAAGCCTGCCGCTCCAACTCACCCGCACCTTGGAGCGCCAGGCATCCCTGCCTGGCGTCACGCACCTGCCCGCCGGCAC
>DATHSO010000122.1:0-22789 GCA_035464095.1 Candidatus Methylomirabilota bacterium
GAGTCCAGATTTCGCCGTTCCCACGTAGGCTCATCGGTCTCGCCCGGCCGAATCGGGTTCGTCATCCTGCGGACTGGTCGTTCACCTCCCGTTGCTCCCCACCCCGCCTCACGGCGACGCAGTTACGTTCGGTTTCGGGCCTGTGGTGCAGGCCCCGCGGGGACTTCCACCCCGCTGACTGTGTACGCTCACGGGCGCACATGGGGCCGGCGGCTCGCCGGCCTCGCCCGGACGATGCCGGCTGATGGTGTCCGCGTCCGCGTCCGCGTCCGTGTCCGACGCCAGCGGCAGCAACCAGCGACAGCGATCAGCGACCAGTGGCGGTGATCAGCGACAGCGATCAGCGACCAGCAAGCAGCGACAGCAAGCAGCGGCAGCGATCAGGCCCCCACCCTTGTTGTCCCGGGAGACACCGGGGAAGTCTCAAAAACTTGTTCCAGCAAAACTCCCCGGCTAAATCCCCGAGGGTGTTACTTAGGAGCGACCGGCGATCAGCTACAGCATCCAGCGGCAGCAACCAGGGGCAGCAACCGGCTACCGCGAGACGATCCGGGTATCGCTCGTAGGGGAGGGTTGTATACCCTCCCCCCGGCTCGGGCGCTGCGGCGCCCGGGCCGGACCCGTACCAGGACCAGGACCCGCACCCGGAACGCCAGGGCAACGCCGGCGAGCCGCCGGCGCCACAATCCGCACACGGACCCGGACCCGATCCTGGTCGTGAGTGGGAGCGCGAGCGACGCAACGGCGCCCCCGGACCGGTCGGCGCGCCCGACGCGCCGCCGCGATTCGTCCGACGAATTTCCGCCCCTGTCCCGATCGGCTCCCGCGCTGCTAAGGTGACGGCGACACGCCCCTTCGACGCGCCCGACCGACCGAGGCCGGGAGCGGGCGGGGCGAAGGAGGAAGCCATGGTCAGAGACGTCATCGCGACCGACCGCGCCCCGGGCGCCGTCGGGCCCTACTCCCAGGCGATCCGCACCGACCGGCTGGTCTTCACGGCCGGCCAGATCCCCATCGACCCCGCCACGGGCAAGCTCGTCGAGGGCACGATCGAGGACCAGACCCGGCGGGTCCTGGACAACCTCGGGGCGGTGCTCGAGGCCGCCGGCTCGGGCCTCGACCGGGCGGTCAAGATGACCGTCTTCATGACCGACCTGGGGCTGTTCCAGAGGATGAACGCGGTCTACGCCGAGTACTTCCCGACCGCCCCGCCGGCCCGCTCCGCGTTCCAGGTCGGAGCCCTTCCCCTGGGAGCGGCCATCGAGATCGAGGCGGTGGCGCTGGTCGGATGAGCCGGCGGACGACCGCCGGCGCCGGCCGTCAGTCCTGCTCGGCCTTGGCCTCGCGCTGCCGGATCCACACCACGCCCGGCTGGTTGGCGAAGACCAGCTGGCCCCGGTTCTCCGGGGTGAAGGTGAACTGGCGGCTGTAGCGCGAGCCGTCGGCGCCCTTGAAGTAGACCGTGTTGACGAGCTCGCCGTCGTCGCGGTAGCGCTGGTCGAAACCGGTCACGGGATAGCGATTGCCGGTGACCCCGCCGGTCCCGAAGACGATGAAGTCGGGGCCGATCTCGACGTAGCGGTCGCTGTAGTGGAGGTCGGTGGTGATCCAGGTGCCCTGGAGGTGGATCGGCATGGTCTTCGACACCGTGGGCTGGAACGGGACGAAGAGCCGGTACGCGATCAGCACCAGCAGCACTCCGATGACGGCCATCACGAGGGCTCGCAAGCTCATGACACCTTCCCCGGCGGTGGACCCCCGACCCGGGTGCCTCCGACGGCACCGGCTGGCTGGTCCGAAGCCTGGTTCCTGATCCAGTCCACGCTGTCGATTCCCCCGTGGACCTCGATCACCTCGAGAAAGGCACCGACGACCACGGGGTCGAACTGGGTCCCGGACTGGGCACTGATCATGGACACCACCTCGCGCGGCTCGACGCTCTCCCGGTACGGCCTCGGGTTGGTCATGGCGTCGTAGACGTCCGCCACGGCCAGGATTCTCGCCTTGAGGTCGATGTTCTCTCCGGCGAGACCGGCCGGGTAGCCGGAACCATCGTAGCGCTCGTGGTGCTGCGTGACCACCGGCATGATCTCGGCGAAGGCGCCGATCGGCTCCAGGATCCGCTCCCCGATGGCGGTATGGGACATCACCACGCTGAACTCATTGTCGTCGAGGCGCCCGCGCTTGTCGAGCATCTGCTGCGGGATCCCGAGCTTGCCCATGTCGTGGAGCATGGCGCCCCGGTACAGCCGCGACAGCTCGGTGCCGTCGAAGCCGAGGGCGCGACCGATGGCCACCGCCAGGTGGGTGACCCGCTGCGAGTGCCCCGCGGTCCACGGCGACTTGGCGTCGACGGCGCGCGCCAGTGCCTCGAGGGTCCCGGCCGAGAAGTCGTGGACCTCCGCCACCATGCGGGCGTTGGCCAGGGCCACCGCGAACTGGTCGCCGATCTGCACCAGCTGCTCCAGATCCGCCTCCGGCAGCGTGCGCGTCACCTTCCACCCGAGAGCCAGCACCGCCGCCAGGTCCTCGCCCAGCCGAATCGGCAGCACCGCCACCGTGGCCGGGTCCCCGAGGCCCATCCAGGTCGAGAGCCAGGGAGACACCGGCGCGTCATGTCCCAGAACCACGCCCGGCTGAGCGGAGATCAGCTCGGCCGACCGCTCGGGCTCCGGCGGGGGGATCTCGTCGATCTCGGCGCGGTGCGGTCCGGGAGCTTCGGCGGCGTGCCTCAGGAAGCGGCCACCCCGCGGCTCCGCCACCACCACCACCGCCCGGTCGGCCCGGAAGTAGTCGAGCAAGCCGTCGAGGGTGGCCTCGACCACCTGGCTGGCGTCCAGGGAGGACAGGATGGCGCGGTGCGTCCGAGCGGTCGCGTCGAGGGCGGCGAACTGCCGTCGGAGCTGATCCGACATGGCGTTGAAGGCCCGGGCCAGGTCCTCGAACTCGTCGCCGCCGTGGAGCTCCACCCGGCGGCCGAGCTCGCCCCGGGCGAGGGCCTCCGAGGCGTCGCGGAACTCGTCGATGGGATCGAGGGTGTGGCGGATGGCGACGATCACCAGCAACAGCACCACCGACAGAGCGAGCAGGACGACCGCCGGAAACAGGACCCGCCACCGGGCGACGGGCGCCAGGACGACCGAGCGCGGCTCGGTCACGACCACCAGCCAGTCACCGGCGCCGAACCGGGCCCCCAGGAAGAGGTCGCGCCAGCCGGCGACGAACCGCCGCCCATCGGCCCCGTCGACCCGGAGCACCGGCGGTGCAGCGCCGCCGTCGGCCGCCGCAGCGCCGGCAGCCAGCGCCCGCCAGGCTCCCGCACAGCCGTCGAAGCCCCCGTAGACAACCTCGCCGCCGCGCTCGAAGACGCAGTACTCGGCGTCCGCCGGGATCACGTTGCCGGTTTCGAGCCCCCAGAGGTAGGCGAAATCGACCTCGCCGACCACCACGGGCGAAGACGGATCGTCCGGCTGCAGCCTGCGGATCAGGCGGACGGAGCTCGAGGACCCGTCTCCCGGCGTCACCTGAAGCAGCGACCCGCCCCGCATGAGGTGCTCCTCGCGCTGGCGAAGGCGAAAGGAGTCGGCAGCGCCCTGCCCGCCGTCGCCGGCACCGGCCGCCTCGTCCACCACCACGACCCGGCGCAGCCGCCCTGGGGCCGGCGGCCCCTCCGTCGAGCCGCCGGACCCGGCCAGGTCGGCGGCAACGGCGTCGAGCTCGACCTCGGCGAAGAGCAGGCGCTCGTACAGGGACAGGCCCTGGCTCTTGGCCGCCTGCCTGAGACGCTCCCCGGCCTGGACCATGAGCTGCTCCGTGACCGACCGGTTCGAGACCACCGCGAACACGGCGATGGGCAGGAGCGCGCACAGCGCGAAGACCAGGAAGACCCGGTGGGCGAGCGTGCTCCGGAACAGCCGGCGGTCGACCCTCACAGCGTCACCGTCAGTACTCGTAGGCGACCCCGACGTAGCCGCCGTTGTTGGCGCGGACCACGTCGTCCCGGCTCGCCTTCGCCGTCAAGGGGGCGACCGTCTCGCCGTCCGGCCCCCGGCTGTAGAGGTCGTAGTCAGCGTTGAGCGGTACCAGGAAGTGGTCCTTGCGGGGCTGGGGCGGGCCCGGACCGTCGTCGAAGACGTTGAGGTACTCGTAGGGCCGGCCCCATGGGTCACGCCTGCCCGCCAGGCCGACCTCGGCGAGGCTGGCCGGCGGCACGCCGAAGTCCATGATGAAGTGGTCGATGGTGGTGCTCATCTGGAGGATGTCCGACACCGCCTGCTGGATCTTCTCGTCGACCATTCGGGCCATCACGCTCGGGACGACGATCGCCGACAGGGAGGCGACGATGGCGAGGACGATCAGGATCTCGACCAGAGTCATGCCTCGCTCCGACTCCCGCCTCGCCTCCCCGCGAGTCCATCGCGGCCGCCCGGCGGCTGTCGGAATTGCCTGCGCCCGGAACATCTGATTCCTCTACCGTTCAATGATACCGCAGATCGGCAATATTGCGACTACGAATCAGTCCTGGTGTGGACCGCCGGCGTCCGCCGCACCCGGGCTCGCTCCGGTCCCGGCTCAGGCCGGCTCGCCGGTCACGGGGTTGGACAGGGCGCCGACGCCCTCGATCTCGACGGTCACGAGGTCGCCCGGGGCCAGCGGGCTGACGCCCGCCGGGGTCCCGGTGAGCAGGACGTCGCCCGGCTCCAGGGTCATCACCCGGCTGGCATAGCTGATCAGCTGCGCCGGCGAGAACACCATCTCGGAGGTCCGGCCGTGCTGGCGCAGCTCACCGTTCACCGAGCACCGCACCTCGAGGTCGGCCACGTCCTCCGGGCCACCGACCGCGACGATCCACGGCCCGAGGGGGCAGAAGGTGTCGAAGCCCTTGCCGCGGGTCCACAGCTTCTCCGCGCGCTGGATGTCCCTCGCGGTGACGTCGTTGGCGCAGCACACCCCGAGCACTGCGCCCCAGGCTTCGGCCTCGCCCACCCGGCGGCACCGGCGGCCGATGACCACCGCCAGCTCGGCCTCGTGCTCCACCTGCCGGGACAGGGACGGCAGCTCGACGGCCGCCCCCGGGCCGATGACCGCGCTCGGCGGCTTGAGGAACAACAGCGGCGAGGACGGCACCTCGACGCGGTGCTCCGCGGCGTGGGCGACGTAGTTGCGGGCGACGCAGATGATCTTCGACGGGACCACGGGTGCGAGGAGCTCGACCCCGTCCAGGGTGCCCATGGTCTCTCCCGCACGAAGACTGCCGGTGAAGGGTCCGTCGGGCAGCGCCGCCACAGTGGAGCCCTCGACCATCCCCCAGCGCACACCGTCCCCGGCGCGGATGCGCACGATCCTCACCGAACCTTCGTCCATCCCCCACCTCCGAGCGCGGCCCGGCCGCGTCTGGCAGATCGTACTCCTACTGAACCACCGCCACCGGGACCGTCGTCGGGTCGCCGGAGTGGTTGTCCACCACCGACGCGTAGGCCCACACTCGACAGGCGCCGGTGAGCACCTCCACCTCCGCGGAGCCGAGGGGGACGTCGCCGAAGCCCGCGTTGCTGAAGACCCGGTTGAGCTGGGCCCAGCCTTCGGCCGGGACCTCCGCCGTCGCCGTGGCCAGGCTGCCGCCGGCCTGGTCCCGCAGGGTGACGCGCACGCTGCACGGGGCCCCGCTGAAGCTGACGAAGCCGATGTTGGTGCGGAAGCGGTCGCCGCTCTTGAGCTGGCTGAGCAGGCCGCGATCGCCGGGCGCCAGGGACTCCGCCTCGGCGACCCCGGGCAGGAACTGGCCGTAGGTCCCCGCCGGCGCGTCGTTGTAGGTGCGCGCGGTCACCACCAGGGGCCCGTCGGCGTCGACCTCCACCGCCCCGGCGCTGTCGGGCACGCCGAAGAGCTGGCCGGCGGCGTCCTCGAACTCGACCAGCTCGCCGTCGAGCAGGGTCAAGCCACTGTTGGCCACTCCATTTTCGTGGCGGTAGCTCAGGTCCGCCGACACCGGGCCGCCGGACAGGTTGAGCAGGGCCAGGTTCGACCTCCAGCGGGTCTGGTTGGCGCCGGCGGTCTCGGCGATGCCGGCCACCAGCGAGATTTCGGCCCCTGCCGAACCCCCGGCATCGAGGACCTTCATCGGCACGGTGGTGGGGTCGCCCGAGGCGTTGTCGACCACCGAGCCGTAGGCCCACACCGGGCCGCCGCTGACCAGGTCGACCAGGGCATAGCAGCCGTCGCAGGCGCCGACGCCGGCCTCCCGGAAGACCCGGTTGCGCTGCCACCAGCCGCCGGCGGGCACGGTCTCGAGGAGCTCGTCGCCGACCCGGCTGCCCGAGCCGTCATAGAGACGGATCCTGGCCACCGCCCCGGCGCCCGACAGGTCCACGAAGCCGACGTTGGTTCTGAAGCCCGAGCCGCTGCGCAGCTGCGCCAGGGCGGCGAGGTCGCCGGCGCCGATCCCGTCGGCGACCCCCAGCCCCGGCAGGAACTGGCCGAAGGTGCCGTCCGGAGCGTCGTTGTAGGTCCTGGCGGTCACCACCAGCTCCACCGGAGAGCTGACCTCGACCGCCCCGGCGCTGTCGGGGGCGGCGAAGGTGGTCGCGGCCACGTTGGCGAGCTCGACCACCGCGCCCGCCGCGACCGTCAGGGGCACCTCCGCCGAGCCGCCGCCGTGGCGGTAGACGAGAGCGGCCGCGGCGTCGGCCGCTCCGGGGTTGAGGAGCGCCAGGTCGGTCTTCCACCGGGTCTGGCTCGCGCCCTCGGTCTCCGCCACGCCGGCGACCATGGTCACCAGGTCGCCGCCGGTGCCGTTCTGGGTCACCGTGAAGGTCCCGCCATCGATGGTGATGGCGCCGGAACGCTGAGCCGGGGAGGGATTGGGGGCGACGGTGAAGGTCACCGTGCCGGGTCCGGGCCCCGCGCCGCCGACCACTGCCAGCCAGGGCACCTCGGGGACCGCGACCCAGGCGCAACCCGACTCCACCCCGACGCGGAACTCGCCGGCGCCGCCGGCGGCCGGGAAGGGCAGCGACACCGGGTCCAGGGCGAAGGTGCAGCCGGCGCCCGCCTGGCTGACCACGAAGGCTTGTCCGGCCACCGTGAGCTCACCGGTGCGCGGTGAGGGGTCGGGATTGGGGTCGGCGGTGAAGCCGGCGCTCCCCGATCCGGTCGCCGAGGCCGGCAGGACCTTCAGCCAACCCACCGGGCTCGAGGTCGTCCACGGGCAGCCCTCGTCGGTGGTGACGCGGATGATCCCCCCGCCGCCGCTCGCCGGCACCGACGCCGACGTCGGGCTCAGCACGAAGGTGCAGGTCGAGCCCGGAGGCGCCCCCAGGAAGACCCGCCCCCACCCGGTGTCGTTGTCCTTGCCGGCAACGCCGAGGTCGACGGCCTGGGCCTCCAGGAAGGCCCGCAGCGCATCGGCCCCCAGGCCGGGGTCGGCGGCGAGCACCAGGGCCGCGGCCCCCGCCACGTGGGGCGAGGCCGCCGACGTTCCGTAGAAGCCCCTCGTGCCGTAGGACGCCGTCGAGACGCCGTCGTAGGCCGCGAGATCGGGCTTGGTCACGCCGCCGGTCAGGCTGCCCCCTGGGCCGTTGGCGGGCCCGGCCGAGCTGTAGCCGCGCAGGGAGTACGGCGAGTTGTAGTTCACCGCTGCCACCGCCACCACCGACGTCGAGTCGGCCGGCAAGGTGATGGAGCCGTCGCCGACCCACTGGGCGATGTCGCTGTCGAGGCTGAACAGCTCCATGTCGTGCTGGCCGGCGACCCCCGTGCGGCTGACCCGGACCCCGAAACGGCCGCCGTCGGGAGCGGTGTAGCTGAGCTGCTCGACCGGCGTCTGGGACCCCAGGCCGCTCTGGACCCGGTCGGCGACCGCGACCTCCTCGGGCTCCGTGCCGTCGAGGTTGTACAGGTGCAGGCTGTAGTCGCTGTCGGGGGCGTTCCAGTCGTTCCAGACGATGTTCACCGACACCCGGTCGCCCTCGCCCATCTGGACCACGAGCTCGTTGAGGTCGTCGCCGGGGGCGAAGTCGACCCAACCGTCGCCGTCGCCGTCCACGGTCACGCCCTGCCAGTGGGAGCGCCGGTCGTTGCCCGCCGAGGTGACGAAGAGTGCGTCAGCGACCACCGTGAAGGACGTGATGCGGTCGTTGAGGGTGCCGGTGCCGTCGCCCGGACCGCCGCCGTAGAAACCCAGCGACATGGTGACCACGTCGACGCCCTCGGTCGCCATCCAGTCGAGGGCGCTGAACAGGTCGTTGGCGGTGCGGATGTGCGCCAGGTACAGCTCCGCACCGGGTGCGACGTCGTGCACGATCTCCGCGCACGCGGTTCCGTGAACCTGGTCCGCGACCACCTGGGAGCCGCCGAAGGACCGGTAGGTGACCTGATCGGCCGGGGGCAGCTCGACCCCGACCAGGTCCTCCCAGCCGCCGAACTCGACGTCGATGACGCCGGCCCGCACCCCGGCACCCGTGAAGCCCGAGGCGTTCCAGGCGTCGCTGTTCATGGCGGCGGTGGCCTCGGAGGTGACGAGGACCTTGGGCCGCGACGTGGCGGCCACCGGCACCGGCCCGGGGATCCGCGCATACAGCGGCCGCTCGACGGCGACCACGTCGGGCCGCGCCTCGAGCCCGGCGAGGAGGGCCGGGGGCACGAAGGCCTGGACCCGCCCGTCTACCGGCACCAAAAAGGCGGCTCCCCGGGCGGCCAGCCAGGACTCGAGAGCAGCGGTGTCGCGGTCTCGGGCGACGGCCACCACCTGGACCAGGCCGTCCCGCACCGCGAACCCGCGCTCGACGGCGGTCTCAAGTGGGCGCGGGCTCGACGCCACCGCGGCCACGGACGGATCGAGGGTCGCCGCAGCAACACCGACGCCCGAGGCTACGAGCAGGATGACGACGACCGTGATCACGAAGCGGTTCAGATGCATGGGCTTCCCCCGATGAGGTGTTGACGGGCGCCCGGCGCCCCCGTTCATTGTAGGTGCAACGCCGTCGCTGCCGGCATGCTTCCTGTCACACCCGTGGTGCTATCCTCGACCCCCTTGGAGGTCCCCGGTGAGGCTCACCCGCACACGCCGCGCGGTCCGTGTCGGCGCTCTCGGGTTCCAGGCGGCGCGGTCCGAGCACGGCGTGGCCCGACTGTGGGCCGGCGACGAGGAGTCCCTGGCATGTGGCCTCGGCGCAGTTCACGCCCACGACCGAATGGTCCAGATGGTGACCGCCCGGATCGTCGGGCAGGGCCGCTTGGCGGAGTGCCTGGCCGACGACCGGACGACCGTCGGCATCGACGTCTTCATGCGCCAGATGGGCTTCGCACGCGAGGCCGAGCGGGAGGTCGACGCCCTCGACCACGACACCCGCCGCTTCGCCGAGGCCTACGTCGCAGGCGTCAACCACGTCCTCGCCAGCGAACGGCGTCCCCTGGAGCTGCTGCTCGTCCGACACCGGCCCGCGCCGTGGACCGTCGCCGACACCCTGCTCACCGTCAAGCTCATGTCCTACCTGGGCCTCGCCCAGTCGCAGCAGGACGTGGAGAAGCTCATCGTTCAGGCGATCCACGGCGGCGGCGACCTGACCGCTCTGCAGCGGCTGCTCAGCCCCCACCTCGACGGCCTCGACGACGACACCTCCAACCTGATCCGACGGCTCGTCCATCTCGAGCCCCTGCTGCCCGCCGCCGTGCGCTTTCTGCCCACGGTGCCGACCTTCATGGCCAGCAACAACTGGGCGGTGGCCGGCCGGCGCAGCGCCTCGGGCTTCCCGCTGCAGTGCAACGACCCGCACCTGGAGTGCAACCGGCTGCCCGCGATCTGGTACGAGGCGGAGCTCCACACCCCCGACGACGACCGCTTCGGCGTCACCATGCCCGGGGTCCCCGGGCTCGTGATGGGCCGGACCCGCGACCTGTCTTTCGGCTTCACCTACGGCTTCATGGACATGGTCGACCTGTTCATCGAGGACTGCCGCGGCGGTGCCTGCCGGCGGGGTGACACCTTCGTGGAGCTGGAGGTCCGGCGGGAGCTGATCCGCCGCCGTCGCTCCGACCACGTCGAGCTCACGATCCGCGAGAACGACCTCGGCGTGCTCGAGGCCGACCCCCTCGACCCCGAGCTCCCCGACGGGCTCTACCTGACCCGGGCCTGGTCGGGCCACCGGCGGGGCGCCGCCGCTTCTCTGGCGGCGATCCGGGCCTTGCCGGGGGCGAGGACCGTCGCCGAGGCCCAGCGGGTCGTGCGCGAGGTCTCCATCTCGTGCAACTGGGTGCTGGCCGACCGCGGCGGCAGCATCGGCTACCAGCAGTCGGGGCTGCTCCCCGACCGGCGCCACTCCGGGGTCCACCCCGTTCCCGCCTGGGATCCGGGGCTGGTGTGGCGCGGCCTGATCCCCGCCGACCGCCTCGCCAGCCTGCTCGACCCTCCCGACGGCCTGGTGGTCACCGCCAACAACGAGATCAACCCGGACGGGCCGACCGCGGTCAACCTGCCCATGGGCTCGTACCGGCACGACCGGATCCGGGAGCTCCTCGAGGCCGGCGACGCCCACACACCCGCCTCCATGCAGGCGGTCCAGCTCGACCTGGTGTCGCTGCAGGCCCGCCGCTTCCTCGAGCTCTGGCGGCCGCTGCTCCCCGACAGCCTGGCCGGCCGCCTGCTCGCGCGGTGGGACTGCCGCTACGACGTCGGATCCCGGGCGGCAACCCTGTTCGAGGCGGTCTGGCACGAGCTGGTGGCCCGGGTCTGCGGCGACCGGGTCTTCGGCCGCGACGCCTGGCGGACCGTCGTCGAGGAGACCGCCATCCTGGCCGACTACTACCACCTCTTCGACCGGGTGCTCCTCGGCGACGACCCGTTCTGGTGGGGCGAGGCCGGCCGGGACCGGGTGACCCGCACCGTCCTCGCCGAGCTCGTCACCGAGGTCGACCCGGCCCACGTGGTCCCCTGGGGCCGCCGCCGCCGGGTCGACATGACCAACATCTTCTTCGACGGCCGGCTGCCGCGCTTCCTCGGCTTCGACCGCGGGCCCGTCGAGCTGCCCGGCAACCGCGCCACCGTCATCCAGGGCGGCCTGTTCACCGCCCACGGCCACACCACCACCTTCGCGCCGTCGTGGCGCTTCGTCACCGACCTCGGCGGCGACCACGTCCACACCGTCCTCGCCGGCGGCCCCAGCGGACGCCGCTTCTCGAGGTGGTACACCACCGACGTGGAGCGGTGGCTGCAGGGGCGGTACAAGCGCACGGACTTCACGAGTTCTTAGTTTTTAATTCTTAATTCTTAATTCTTAATTATGAATTATGAACTCTATGAGGCGTGGGATGAAATTGAGAATTGAGAATTGAGAATTGAGAATTAATTGACGAACCCGCTTTCGTCATCCGTTGCCGGCGGCGAGGGCGGTGGCGATTCGGCGGGCTTGGAACGGCCGTTGCGTTCATCGGTGTCGAACTCGAACTCGCACCAGCCCCCTGCGAGCAGCTCGACCAGGCCGTCGCGGGTGGCTTGCCCGGGGTCGACAGTGAGCGCGGGCGGCGGCACCAGACGGGCCCGGAACCGTCCCCGGCGGCGCAGCTCGAAGCGCACCGGCATCTCGCCCGGGTGCTCCAGGAGGTGCTCCCGAACCGCCTCGAGGGAGGTCTCGTCCACGTGGTCGAGGTCGAGGACCACCCGCAGGCAGGCCGCCTTCTTGGAGTCCATGGAGTCGAGCTCCGAGATCTCGTCCGCCATCAGCTCAACGTGGTCGCCGTCGCCTTTGAGGGTCGCCGCCACGAGCACGGCGGCGCCGTCGGAGAGCCAGCGGCCGTAGGCCTCGTAGGCGTCGGGGAAGACCACCACCCGCACCGAGCCCCCCGCGTCCTCGAGCTGGAAGACCGCCATCCGGCGGCCCTGGTTGCGGCCCTCCTTGCGGATCGGGATCACCTTGAGCGCCGTCACCAGGCCGCCGACGGTGGCGTGCTCCGCACCGTCGCCGAAGCGCCGGGGCAGCTGCGCCACCGAGCAGTCGGCCCAGCGGTCGAGCTGGGCGCGGTGGTCGTCCAGGGGGTGGCCGCTGAGGTAGAAGCCGAGGACCTCACGCTCCCAGGCGAGGCGGTCGACGTTCGCCACCCGCTCGGCCCCGCGCAGCTCCTCCTCGAGGCTCTCAGACGGCAGGTCGGCGAACAGGAAGCCCTGGCCGAGCTCGCGCTGCTCCCGCTCCCGCGAGGTCATGTCCACGAGCCGGTCCAGGTTGTCGAGGATGCCCCGCCGCGCGAGGCCGAAGCGGTCGAAGCACCCGGCCTTGGCGAGGCACTCCAGGACCTTGTGGTTGACCGCTCGCGCCGGCAGCGAGCTCAGACACTCGGCGAGGGAGCCGAAGCTCCCGAGTCGCTCGCGGGCGGCGATCAGGGGGTCCACCGCCGCCTCCCCCACCCCCTTGATGGCGGTCAGGCCGAAGCGAATGTCGCCCCCCTCCACCGAGAACGCCTTCTGCGACGTGTTGATGTCGGGGGGCAGGATCCTGATCCCCATCTGTCGGCTGCGGCCGAGGTACTGGCTGAGCTTGTCGGTGTTCGAGGTCTCCGAGGTGAGCATGGCGGCCATGAAGTGGGCCGGGTAGTGGGCCTTGAGGTAGGCGGTCAGGTAGGCGACCTGGGCGTAGGCCACGGAGTGGGACTTGTTGAAGCCGTACTTGGCGAAGGGCACGATCTGGTTCCACAGCTCCCGGACCTTGTCCTTCGGGAATCCCTTCGCCACCGCACCGTCGATGAAGTTCTGCCCCTCGCGGTCGATGATCTCCTGCTTCTTCTTGCCCATGGCCTTGCGGAGCGTGTCGGCCTTGGCCATGGAGAAGCCGGCGATCTCCACCGCGATCCGCATCACCTGCTCCTGGTAAACGATGATGCCGTAGGTCTCGCCCAGGATCGTCTCCAGCTCGGGGAAGATGTAGCTGATCGCCCTGCGTCCGTGGCGACGCTCGGAGTAGTCGTCGATGAACTGCATGGGGCCCGGCCGGTAGAGGGCGTTCAGGGCCGCGATGTCCGGAAACGCCCGGGGCTGGACCTTGCGCAGCACCTCCTTCATTCCCGACGACTCGAACTGGAACACGCCGTCGGTGTCGCCGGCCGAGAACAGGTCGTAGACCTTCGGGTCGTCGAGGGGAATATCGTCGAGGCGGAAGCCCGGCCCATCGGAGGCCCGGATCGACGCCACCGCGTCGGCGATCACCGTCAGGGTGCGCAGGCCCAGGAAGTCCATCTTCAGCAGGCCCAGCGCCTCCACGTCGTCCTTGTCGAACTGGGTCGCCACGTCGCCGTGGGAGGTCCGGGTCAGGGGGACGAGGTTGACCAGCGCCTCCGGGGCGATGACGATGCCGGCGGCGTGGACCCCGCAGTGTCGCGCCTTGCCCTCGAGCCGCGCCGCCGTCTCCACCAGGGTCCGGACGTCCTCGTCGCCGTCGACCAGCTCGCTCAGCTCCGGGGAGTCCTTCAGGGCCTGCTCGATGGTCATGCCGAGGTCGTCGGGGATGAGCTTGGCGATGCGGTCGACGTCGCCGAAGGGCATGCCCATGACGCGACCGACGTCCCGGACCGCCGACTTGGCCTTGAGGATGTTGAAGGTCGCGATCTGGGACACCGAGCTCTCGCCGTAGAGCCGCCGGACGTAGTCGATCACCTCGTCACGGCGCCGCTGGCAGAAGTCGATGTCGATGTCCGGCATCGAGATCCGCTCGGGGTTGAGAAAACGCTCGAAAAGGAGGTCGTACTCCAGGGGGTCGATGTCGGTGATTCCCAGGGCATATGAGACGACCGAGCCCGCCGCCGAACCCCGACCCGGCCCCACGGGAATTCCCTGCTCCTTCGCGAAGCGGATGAAGTCCCAGACCACCAGGAAATAGCCCGGGAAACCCATCCGTCGAATAATCTCCAACTCGGTGTCGAGCCGGGCGTGATAGTCCTCGGAAGGGTGCCTCCTGGGAGGTCGATTCTTCAACCTCCTGTCAAGGCCTTCCCTCGCGTTTTCCTCGAGAAATGAGCTCAGGGAGTTGCCGGCGGGCACGGCGTAGTTCGGGAGATGAAGCGTGTCGGTATCGAAGAGGAAGTGACACCTCGATGCGATCTCCACGGTCCGCTCGCAGGCCCCGGGATAGTCGGCGAAAAGCGCGTACATTTCCTCACTGCTCTTGACGTAGAACTCGGCGTTGTACGTCGCGTTCCGGTGGAGCTCGTCGAGGGTTCGGTTGAGGCCGATTCCGAGCAGCACCCGGTGGGCGAAAAGGTCGTCTCGATGGTGGAAATGGCAGTCGTTGGTCGCGACCAGCGGAATCCCGGTCACCGCCGCGATCTCGGCGATCCCCGGACGCACGAAGTCCTCGTCGGCCAAGCCGTGGTTCTGGATCTCGAGGAAGAAGCCGTCGGGCCCGAGGATCTCGCGGTAGGTCTCCGCCGCCCGGCGCGCCCCGCCGGCGTCGCGCTCGAGCAGGCGCCTCGCCACCTCGCCGGAGAGGCACGCCGACAACCCGATCAGCCCCTCGGACCGCTCGGCCAGAACCTCCTTCGAGATCCGGGGCTTGTGGTAGAAGCCGTTCAGGAATCCCTCGCTCACGAGCCAGACCAGGTTCCGGTACCCGCGCTCGTTCTCGGCCAGGAGCACCAGATGATCGTAGGGCTTGCGTCGACCGGGGACCGGCGACCGGTCCCGGTGGTCGCCCGGAGCGACGTAGACCTCGCAGCCGATGACCGGCCGCAGCCCCGCCGCCAGCGCCGCCTTGTGGAACTGGAAGGCGCCGAACACGTTGCCGTGGTCGGTGAGGGCCACCGCCGGCATGCCGTGGCCGGCGATCTGGCGCACCAGCTCCGGAATGCTGATGGTGGCGTCGAGCAGGGAGTAGTGGGAGTGCAGGTGGAGGTGAACGAAGGGCCGAGCTCCGGTGGACGCCATGGCGACATCATAACCCGTGCCGCGCCGGCAGGGGTGCGCACCGGCGACCGAGATCGACACCGGCCGACCCGGGCACATCTCGGGCCACAAAGTCAGTTCAACCGAAGGTCGAAAAAACGAAACATTTTCGGCAACATTGGTCAGCACAAAAATTTCGACAATTTTCGAGAACAGGCCTTGACAACTCCTCGGTCCTCGTTCATCGTTGGGATGTCGAATGAGACTCCGAACGACAGCTTCCAGCGAATCGAGTCAGGGTGGATTCCATTCTGAACACTCGATCATTCGAGTCTATCGACGGCACGCGGCTCGAGCGATTTCCGAGGAACGTTGGCAGGTCGCAGAAATCTTTTTCGATCGAATTCTCGACATCTCGCCCGATCTCACCGAAGCCTGGTTGATGAAGGGTCTCTTGCGCCAGTACTGTCGTGACGACGAGCACGCAGCTGCCAGGTGCTACCGAAAAGTCCTCGACCTTTGCCGCGACAATCCCTCTCATCCCCACGCGGAAAAGGCGCGGGCATCCCTGGCCCAACTGCTCGCCGCCTGAGGCACCCTCTCACCGCACAGTTCCCTGATCGGACCCGCGAATCACCACGCATTCGCGGCGCCAAACCCTGCGAATGGCCGGCAGGATCAGCGGCAGGCCCCTCGTCCGAGTCCGCGTCCGCGTCCGCGTCCGAGTCCGATGTCAGCGGCAGCGGCAGCGCCAGCGGCAGCGATCAGCGCCTCCGGGACGCGCGGGCGGGTCGCCCCCCCGCTTCTCTCCGCCTCGAGACGACGCGGGCCCGGTGCCTGGCTCTCCTTTCGTCCGACGAAAGGGTGCCTGGCACCGCTCCCAGAAAGGGTGCCTGGCACCGCTCCCATCGCCTTCCGGGCAGCCCGGCCACAATTCGTCCGACGAATTGATGCGCTACTCTGCCGGCATGGACAACGTGCTCACCTGCGGCGGCTGCGGGGCGGACCTGCCACCCCGAACCACCATCTGCCCCGAGTGCGGCTGGGACCTCGGCACCGCCCTCTCGGTGCCACCCCGCCGCACCCTGCTCCAGCAGCTCGGGGCGGGCGGCTGGCGTTTGCTGGTCTACGGCGCCATCCTGCTGCTGCCCCTGGTCGGTTTCGCCCGGCTGCGGGAGACCGGGCCGGGACCGGACCTCGCCACCACCCTGCGCTGGATGGCCTTCGGCGACGACGGCCGGGCCGCCGAGCTGGTGACCCTGCACCGGATGTACGAGATCGGATCCGCGGCGTCGCGCTACGCCGTCCGCGAAACCGAGGCCTTTCCCTTCGAGGGCGAGTGGGGACCGGCCCTCGCGCCGATGGCGACCATGAACGTCCGGGGCTGGGTCCAGCTCGTCATCTTCGGGGCCGACGCCGACTCGGCGCCGGCGTCGGTGCGCGAGTTCTACGAGGTCCGCGACACGGACGGTTGGGGTCGACCGTACCGGGTCGAGACCCGGGTCATCGATCGTGACGAGGCCTGGCGGGAGGACCCCGTGGTCAGCGCCGACCTCGAGCTCGGGCTCCACGAGAGCCTCTTTCGCGAAGGTCTGCCCGACCTCGGCCGGGGCGACTGGCTGCGCCTCGAGCTGACCTCGGCCGGCCGCGACGGCACCTTCGACACTGGCGACGACCTGCGCTTCGTCAGCTACAGCCTGGCGAGCGCGCCGCTGCAGATGCTCGCCGACCCCCGATGGGTGGTCGAGAGGATCGAGCGCAACTACGAGCGGGGACCGCAGTTCTTCCGTATCGAGGGCAGCGAGCACGACCTGATCGACGCCCGGCTGCTGGCCGAGTTCCGGCTGACGAGCCTGCATTGAACCGCGAAGGCGCGAAGAACGTGAAGATCCACCCGGAGCTCCATCGAGCACTGCTCGATGGAGCTCCGGGTGGTTCAGTGCGAGCCTTGGCGGACTTTGCGTCTTTGCGGTAAGACCTCACGCGAGGTTTGCGGCCCAGGGGGGCTTGGCGGCCAGGTCGTCCTGCAGCGCCCGCACCGTCAGCGGCCCGCGGCGCAGGGCGGCCACCGCCTCGGCCGCCGCATAGGCGCCGGGGATGGTCGTGAAGTAGGGCACGTTGGCGTCGAGGGCGGCGCGCCGGATCGACGGGGCGTCGCGCGCGGCCCGCCGACCGGCGGCTGTGTTGACCACCAGGTGGATCCCTCCCTCGGCCAGGAGGTTGGGAATGTCGGGGTCGCCCTGGCCGACCTTGAAGACGGTCCGGACCTCGGGGAAGCCGGCGTCGTGGAGCAGCCGCGCCGTCCCCTCGGTGGCGAGCAGCCCGAAGCCGAGCTCGGAGAAGCGGGCGGCGAGGGCCGGCAGCCGGGTCTTGTCCCGGTCGGCCAGGGACAGCAGCACCCCGCCGCTCTGGGGCAGGCGCCAGCCGGCGGCCAAGGCGGCCTTGGCGAAGGCCTCGCCGAAGGTCCGGCCGCGGCCCATGACCTCGCCGGTGGAGCGCATCTCCGGCCCGGGCAGAGGGTCGACGCCGGGAAAGCGCTCGAAGGGGAAGACGGGGAGCTTCACCGCCACCTCCGACGGCACCCCGTCGTGGACCCCGAGCTCGGCCAGGCTCGCCCCCGCGCACACCCGGGCCGCGAGCTCGGCCCACGGCATGCCGGTGGCCCGGGCCAGGAAGGGCACGGTGCGCGACGCTCGCGGGTTGACCTCGATGACGAAGACCGCGCCCTCCTGAATGGCGAACTGGACGTTCATGAGGCCGCGCACGCCGAGCGCCAGGGCGAGCAGGCGGACCTGGCGGCGCAGCTCGGCCTGGAGCTCGAGCGGCAGACTGACCGGAGGGGTCACCGCCCCGGAGTCGCCGGAGTGGACCCCGGCCTCCTCGATGTGCTCCATGATGCCGCAGATCACCACCCGCTCGCCGTCGGCGACGGCGTCGACATCGACCTCGGAGGCGCGCTCCAGGAAGTGGTCGAGGAGCACTGGCCGCTGGGGGTCGACGGCGGCGGCGCGCTCGAGGTACTCCAAGAGCTCGTCGGGGCCGTAGACGATCTCCATGGCGCGGCCGCCGAGCACGTACGACGGCCGCACGAGCAGAGGGTAGCCGAGCTCGGCGCCGGCGGCCTCGGCCTCGGCGGCGGCGGTGACCATCCGTCCCGGCGGTTGCTTCAGCCCGAGCTCGCGCAGCAGCTCCGCGAAGCGGCCGCGGTCCTCGGCGCGGTCGATGGCGTCGCGCGGCGTGCCCCAGATCGGCAGCCGGTGGCGCTCCAGGTGCTCGGCGAGCTTGAGGGGGGTCTGGCCGCCGAGCTGGACGATGACCCCTACCGGCCGCTCGGCGTCGCAGATGTCGAGAACGTCCTCGATGTGGAGCGGGTCGAAGTGGAGGCGATCGACCGCGTCGTAGTCGGTGGACACGGTCTCGGGGTTGCAGTTGACCATGACCGCCTCGAAGCCCTCCGAGCGGACCCCGGCCACGGCCTCGACGCAGCAGGCGTCGAACTCGATGCCCTGGCCGATGCGGACCGGACCGCCGCCCAGGATGACCACCGAGCGCCGCACCGCCGGCTGCTCGTCCCGGTCGCCGAAGCTGCCGTACAGGTAGGGCGTGCGGGCCTCGAACTCGGCGGCGCAGGTGTCGACCCGGCGCCGGACCCGGCGCAGCCCGGCGTCGAGGCGCCTTTGTCGCTCGTCGTCGGGGTCGCTGCCCTGAAGGCGCGCGAGCTGGCTGTCGGCGAAGCCGAGGCGCTTGGCTGCGGTGCGGGTGGCGGGATCGAGCTCGCCGCGAAGCACCTCCTCCGCCGCAACCAGCGCACCGATCCGGCGCAGGAACCACGGGTCGACGGCGGTGAGGTCGAAGACGCGCTCCTCCGGCCAGCCCCGGCGCAGGGCCTCGGCGAGCTGCCAGAGCCGCTCCGGCGACGGCACCGCGAGGCGGGCGTCGAGGTCGTCGTCGCCGGCCGCCGCCAGATCCAGCGGAGCCTCCAGGGAGTCGCGGTCGATCTCCAGGGAGCGGATCGCCTTGAGCAGGGCCTCCTCGAAGGAGCGGCCCATGGCGGCGACCTCGCCCACCGCCTTCATGGCGGTGCCGAGGACCGGCTCGGCGCCCGGGAACTTCTCGAAGGCGAAGCGCGGGATCTTCACCACCACGTAGTCCAGGGCCGGCTCGAAGGAGGCAGGGGTGGTGCCGGTGATGTCGTTGGCGATCTCGTCGAGGCGGCGGCCGAGCGCGACCTTGGCGGCGATGCGGGCGATGGGGAAGCCGGTGGCCTTGGAAGCCAGGGCCGACGAGCGGGACACCCGGGGGTTCATCTCGATGACGGCGTAGTGGCCGGTCCCGGGGTCGACCGCGAACTGGACGTTGGCGCCGCCGGTGGCGACCCCGACCGCGTCGAGCACCGTCCGCGCGGCGTCCCGCAGCACCTGGTACTCGCGGTCGGTGAGGGTCTGGGCCGGAGCCACGGTGATGGAGTCGCCGGTGTGGACCCCCATGGGGTCGAGATTCTCGATGGAGCACACCACCACGAAGGCGCCGGCCGAGTCGCGCATGACCTCGAGCTCGAACTCCTTCCAGCCGAGCACCGAGCGCTCCACGAGCACCTGGTGGGCGGGCGAGGCGTCGAGGCCGTGGCGTAGCTGCCGGACAAAGGCGTCGCGGTCGTGGGCGGTGCCGCCACCCCAGCCGCCGAGGGTGAAGGAGGGCCGCAGGATGGCCGGCAGGCCGATCTCGGCGAGGGCCGCGAGCCCGGCCTCCACCGAGGTGACCGTGGTCGCCGGAAGCACCGGCAGACCGGCCGCGGTCATGGCCTGGCGGAACTCCTCGCGGTCCTCGGCGAGCCGGATCGACCGCACCGAGGCGCCGAGGAGACGGACCCCGAGGCGCTCCAGCACCCCGTTCTCCTCGAGCTCCACCGCCAGGTTGAGGGCGGTCTGACCACCCAGGGTCGGGATCATGGCGTCGGGGCGCTCGCGCTCGAGGACGGCGGTCACCGAGGCCAGGGTCAGCGGTTCGACGTAGGAGCGGTGGGCGAGGCGGGCGTCGGTCATGACCGTGGCCGGGTTGGAGTTGACCAGAATCACCCGGCAGCCCTCCTCGCGCAGTGCCTTGACGCCCTGGACGCCGGAGTAGTCGAACTCGCAGGCCTGGCCGATCCGGATCGGGCCGGCGCCGAGGATGCACACCGACTCGGGGATCGGCTCGCGGCTCACCGGCGGGCCTCCCGGCAGCGCTCGGCGAAGCGGGCGAACAGCCCGGCCGCGTCGTTGGGCCCGGGCCCCGCCTCTGGGTGGAACTGGACGGCCTCGACCCCGACCCGTGGCAGGGCCAGGCCCTCCAAGGTGCCGTCGGTGAGGTTGATGTGGGTGACCTCGATCTCCCGCGGCAGGGACGACTCCTCGACCGCGTAGTTGTGGTTCTGGGAGGTCACCAGCACCCGGCCCGTGGCGAGCTCGCGCACCGGGTGGTTGCCCCCGTGGTGGCCGAAGGGTAGCTTGACGGTGCGCCCCCCCAGGGTCAGCCCGAGGAGCTGACAGCCCAGGCAGATGCCGAGCACCGGAAGCCGCCCCACCAGGCCGTCGATGAGGGCGCGGGCGCCGGCCACCGCCGCCGGGTCGCCGGGGCCGTTGGACAGGACCACGCCGGCGTGGCCCTCGTTGATGACCCCGCGTGCGGTCACCGACGGCGGCAGCACCCGGACCCGCAGGCCCTCGGCCACCAGCCGCCGCAGGATCGACCGCTTGACCCCGAAGTCGACGACCGCGACCGGCGGCCGGTCGTCATCGTCGACCGCCCCCGACGGGTGGGAGGGCGACCGCCAGGGACCTTTGTCCCAGGCGTAGCTCTCGCCGCAGGCGACCTCGTGGGCGAGGTCGCAGCCGTCGGTGCCCCGGGCCTGGCGGGCACGCGCCAGCAACGCCTCGGGGTCGCTGCCGTCGGTGGCGAGCACGCCGGGCACCGCGCCCGCGGTCCGGATGTGGCGGACCACGGCGCGGACGTCGAAGCCCCAGCCGACGGCGACGCCGAGGCCCTCGAGCCAGCTCTCGGCGCCGTCCTCCGAGCGCCACGACGAGGGCTCCAGGTCCAGATCCTGCACGACCAGGGCTCGGGCCCACACCCGGTCGGACTCGGCGTCGACGGTGTTGACGCCGACCTGGCCGACGTGGGAGGTGGTCAGGCACAGGATCTGGCCGTGGTAGGAGGGGTCGGTGAGCATCTCCTGGTAGCCGGTCATGGAGGTGTTGAACACGACCTCGCCCTCGATGACCGTCGCGGCGCCGGCTGCGAAGCCCGTGAAGACCGTACCGTCGGCCAGGACGAGGTTGGCCGGGCGCGGCCGGTCGAGCTGTCGGGGGAGCCGGAGGGTGTTGGCCATGGCGTCGGCGTAGGGTAACACGAAGCCAGCTCGCGTATCCTTGTCGCCACATGGCACGCCCCACCGACCCCCAGGACTGGGAGGCCATCGCGGCGCTGGTCCGCCGGGCCCGCGACGGCGACCAGGACGCCTTTGCCGAGGTCCTCCGGCTCCATCGCGCCGCGCTGACCTCGACTCTGGTGGCGTGTGGCATCCGGCAGCCGGAGACCGCCCGGGACCTGGCCCAGGACGCGGCCCTCCGGGCCTGGCAGGCGCTGCCGACCCTCGCCGACCCCCGGTCCTTCCCGGCCTGGCTGCGGCGCATCGCCGCCAACGCCGCCCGCGACCACCTGCGCCGGATGGCGGTGCGCCGGGAGGACGCCCTGGACGAGGCCCTGCACGTCGAGGCCGAGGACGACCCCCACCGGTCCGCCGAGCGCCTCGCCGAAATCCGGCTCATGTTGGCTGCCCTCGACGACGAGGACCGGGAGGTCGTCGAGCTCCTGGTCGCCCGGGCCAACGGCGAGACGGTGGAGCACATGGCGGCTCGGCTCGAGCTCAGCGAGGGGGCGCTCAAGATGCGCCTGATGCGGGTCCGCAAGCGCCTGCGCTCGCGCCTCGAGGAGCTGCGCCGGGGCGGTTGATCGCTGGCCGCGGCCGTTACCGGACGGCGGCGGCTGCGTCCTAGCTGACGGAGAGCTATGGAGATGACCACCCGCCCGAGCTGCCCCGACCACCACGACCTGGCCCTCGACCTCGCCCGCGGCCGCCTCGACGGCGAGGCCGCGGCCAGGGCCGAAGCCGTGCGCCGGGCCTGCCCCACCTGCTCCGCCTGGTGGCGCGAGCAGCTCGAGGGCGAGGTCGCGGCCGCGGTGGACGAGGCGGTGGCGGCGGCCCTCGCCGGGCTCGAGCTGCCGGTCCGGCGGCCGCGCCGCGGCTGGCTGGCGGCGGCGGCGGCGCTGGTCATGGCCCTCGGCGCCGGCGGGCTCTGGCTCGCCCAGCGCCCGGAGCCGGTGACGCCCGGCCCCGACCACCGGGTCGCGGCCATCGAGGCCTTCGACTTCGAGACCCCGGCCACCCACCCCGAGCTCGTCGTGTCGGAAGCGGACCCGGTGGAGCCCGAGCGCGCTCCCGTCGAGGCGGCGCGCCCGACGAACGTGCCGATCCCGGCCGACGACGTCAGAGTCGCCGCGGTCACGACGGCCCGGGCCGTGGCGGCGGATGCCGGCTCGCCTATCTTCGCCGGCGACTTCGACACCGGCGACCTCGGCGGCTGGGTTCCCGGCACCTGACGCAGCGGCAGCGACAGCGACAGCGATCAGCCACCAGGGACAGCAACCAGCGAGCAGGGACGGTGATCAGGGTCAGCGGCAGAGATCAGCGTCCGGACCCGGCACCGGGGCTGGTCGCTGTCGCCGGTTGCTGCCGCTGATCCCTGGTTGCTGGTCGCTGATCGCTGTCCCGGGTCGCTGCCCCTGATAGCTGGTTGCTGGCCCCTGGTAGCCGCCGCTGACCCCCCGGCGCGGCCTGCCGGCATGCTCACCTCCGAGTCGTTCACGGGGAGGAGGTAGTCGACGGGCCGT
>DATHSO010000123.1:0-37096 GCA_035464095.1 Candidatus Methylomirabilota bacterium
GCACGGGCACGGGTACGGGCACGGGCCCGGGCACGGGTACGGGTTCTGGTCCGGGTCCGGCTCCGGATCCGGACCCTTCACTCCTCACTCATCACCACTCACGCCCCCCCGAACCTCTCCCGCCCCCGCATCCCCCGCCGGATCGCCTTCCAGAGCCGGCGCACCGCGGCGGTGTCGGCGCGGCCCCCGTCGGGACCGTAGAGCTCGTCCTCGGCCCGGCTCACGAGCTCGGCCACCGGGGCCGCGGTCCGGGGCCAGAAGGCGGCGGCCTGGCGGCCGATGTCGCGCACGGTGGCCGACGGCGGCACCACCCCGCCCACCGGAACCAGCGTCCGGGCCAGCCGCCGCACCGCCCGGCCGGCAGGCCCGCGCCCCGGACCGGTCGTCGCTCCTGCCGGCCGGCGGCGGCGCCACAGGCCCGCTCCCGCTGCCAGCACCAGCACGCCCGCCGCCAGGGCAGCGGCCGTCACCGCCATCTCGCGCCTGCGGACCGTCTCGAGCCCGCGCTGCAGGGCCGCGCCGAGACCCTCCACGAGCTCGATCTGCTCGCCGAGACCGAAGGTGAGCAAGCGGCGGTCCCAGTACAGCTCGAGCTGCTGCCAGGCCCAACGGGCCCGCTCCAGCCCACTGACGCCGGAAAGGCCCCGCACCCCGACCGCCGGGGTCGGGTCGAAGACCTCCCAACCGCGCTCGGCGCCCAGCCAGACCTCGACCCATGCATGGGCGTTCGCCTCCCGAACCACCACCTGGTCGCCGTCGGGCGACACGTCGCCGCCGTTGTAGCCGGCCACCATCCTGGCCGGAACCCCCAGGTGGCGCAGCAGCACCACCATCGCGCCGGCGAAGAACTCGCAGTGGCCGGCGCCGCCCTCCAGCAGGAACCAGGCCACCGGATCGACGGTCTGGATCCGAACCCCCGACTCGAGGGAGTATCGGTAGTTGGCCTTCAGGTACCGCTCCACCGCGGCTGCCTTGGCCTCGTTGGAGCGGGCGCCGCCCGCCACCGACAGCGCAAGCTGGCGAACCCCCTCGTGGCTCCGCGGCAGCCGCAAGTCCCGGGGGCCCGGAGGGGCCACCTCCGGCGGCCGCGGCTCGCCCACCCACACCCGGTAGCTCAGGGGCTGGCCGCGCCGGTAGCCGACGAGGACCCCGCCGTAGGGGTCGACGGCCATCTCGGTGGCCGCCTGGACCGCGATCGCGCCCGGCGGCAGCATCAGGTAGCGCCGGGGCCGCAGCAGGTCGATCTCGAGCTCGACGGCGTCGTCCAGGGAGCGGACCTCCGAGGTCAGCCAGGCCAGACCCCGGGACGTCTCGAGGCGTTGCACGTCGCTTTGGCGCGGCAGCCAGGAGCCGGCCATGACCTGGTCGAAGGCAGTGCCCCGCAGGCGGGTCCACGCCTCCTCGACGGCCGCTCCCCCGGCCGAGCGGATCACCAGGGCCACCTCCTGGGACTCGGTGAGGCGGCCCACGGCCCCGAGGTCCACCGCCGGGGCGAAGCCTGTGGTGCGGGCGAAGGACGAGCCGGCGACCCACGGCTGGCCGAGCCGCGGCATGACCAGGAAGACCGGCACCGCGATCACCACCGCCGCCCCGGCGGCGAGGAGCACGTGGCGCGGCCGCGGCAGGGGGCCTCCGGCCCCGGTCGCCGGCAGGCCGAGGCCGGTCAGGTGGACCCGGATCCCGACCCACCAGCCGATCACCGCCGACGCCACGAAGTAGACCGAGGCGGTCATGTGGGTGGACGCCGCCACCGAGACCACCCACACCATGCCCACCAGCGCGAGCCCGCGCAGGAAGCTCGGGCGGTCGCGGACCATGAGCACCCGCAGGGCGGTGAGGAGGAGCAGCAAATGGCCGAGGGGCCGGAGGGGACCGACGTTGAGGCCGCCCGCGGCCAGCACCAGCACCACGATCACCACCGCGAGCGCGTTGAGCAGGAGCTTGGTCGGCGACCAGACCCGGTCGGGCACGAGCACCAGGGCCGCGGCCGCGGCCCCTGCCGCGAGCCAGAACGGCGGCAGCACGATGTAGAGGAAGGGCAGGGGCAGCAGCGCCCACAGCAGCAGCCAGCCGAGCAGACGGCGCATCGCGGCGAGGCTCACCGCGCCTCCCCGAGCGGCGGGGCCGCCGCTCCCGTCCGCGCCGCCAGCTCGACCTCGGCCAGGGGCCGCAGCAGTCGGCGGGCGTGCCGGGCCTCCCGCACCGGGGGCACCACCTGGGGTCCCACGATCAACCCCACCGGCGCCCCGCGCGCCAGCCGACGCACCGCTGCCGTGGCGATCTCGCTCACCCGGCGCTCGAAGCCGTCTCGGACAGCCGGGTCCTCGGGCCGGTCCGCGGTGGGATCGAGGACCAGGTAGACCGGGCCCTCGACCGCGCGTTGGCGGTCGACCACGATCGGGCGCTGCTGGCGCGCGGTCTGCTTCCAGTGCAGCTGCCGGTGGTCGTCGCCCTCCCGGTAGTCGCGGAGCTGGCTCACCTCGCCCTCGCGGCCGCGGTCGGCGAAGACCTCGAGAGACCTCGCTCCACCCTCCCCCTCGAGGGCCACGCCGGGCTCGTGGTCGAGCAGGCGGGGTAGCACCAGCACCCGGTGCTCGGCCAGCAGCTCCTTGGACTTGAGGAAGAAGCCGAGGGGCAGCAGCACCTCGAGCCGCCACGGCCCCACCCGGTGCCAGCCGCGGCGCTCGAAGACGAGCTCCAGCGATCGGCGGGACCGTCCCCGCCGCTCGACGACGGCCTCGGTCAGCAGGGCGCGGCCATCACCGTCCCGGAGCACCAGGCCGTAGGCCGGAAACAGCCGCGACGAGTTGCGGAGCTCGACCTCGGCCACTGCCGGCCGACCGGCGAAGACCTCGGGCGGCAGCGACACTGCGACCTCGACCGCCGCCAGCACCTGGCGGGACCAGGTGCCCGACACCACGTAGCTGCCCAGGGCGACGGCGAGCATGGCCATGAGAGCGTTGTTGCCGGTGTTGACCGCCGCCAGCCCGAGGATGACGCAGCCCGCGACGTACAGGGCGCCCCACCTGGTCAGCCGGAGCCGGAAGCCCGGGAAGGCTTCGGCGAAGCTCATCTCGGCACGGACGCGCTGTCGACGATGGAGCGGATCACCGCCCGCTCCTGGCGGCTCTTCTCCCAGCCGTCCCCGATCAGAGGGTCGGCGAGCAGGACGCGGTGGGCGAGGACCCACTCGGCGGTGTCCTGGAGGTCGTCGGGGACCACGTAGCCGCGGCCCCGGAGCAGGGCCAGGGCCTGGGCCGAGCTCTGCCAGGCGAGGCTGCCGCGGGTCGAGACGCCGAGGGAGAGGGCCTCGTGGCGCCGCGTCCGCTCGACCACGTCCATCAGGTAGCCCAGGATCCGGTCGCCGGTGTGGACCTCGCTGACCATGGCCTGGAGCTCGAGGACCTCGGCGGCGGACAGCACGGGCTGCAGCGACTCGAGCTCGGGCTCGGCGCCGCCGGCGCGCAGCAGCTCGAGCTCCTCGTCGCGCCCAAGGTAGCCCATGGACAGTCGCATCAGGAAGCGGTCGAGCTGGGACTCGGGCAGGGGGTAGGTGCCGGTGGCCTCGATCGGGTTCTGGGTCGCCACCACCAGGAAGGGCTCGGCGAGACGGTGGTGGCTGCGCTCCACCGTCACCGCGTGCTCGCTCATGGCCTCGAGCAAAGCCGACTGGGTGCGCGGCGCCGCCCGGTTGATCTCGTCGGCGAGCACCACGTTGGCGAACAGGGGTCCCGGCACGAAGTCGAAGGCGCCCGCGTCCTGGCGGTAGACCGAGATGCCGATGATGTCCGACGGCAGGGTGTCCGAGGTGAACTGGATGCGGTGGAACTCGAGCTGGAGCGAGCGCGCCAGGGCCTGGGCCAGGGTCGTCTTGCCGACCCCGGGCACGTCCTCGAGCAGGACGTGGCCCCGGGCGAGCAGGGCCGCGATGAGGGCGTCGACGATCTCGGCCTTGCCACGGATCACCCGCACGATGGAGCTGCGCAGGCGCTCCACACGCTCGAGGACGCTGTCGGTCACGGGGTTCACGGGGGGCCTCCTGCGGGGACCGGGCTCGCGGCCGCCTGTCGTTTCAGTATACGGAAAAGGGTGATGCGCGTTGGCACATTCCTACCTCCTCCAGCGTCCGACCCGTTCCCGTGCCCGTGCCCGTGCCCGTGCCCGACGTTCGCGGAAGCGACGCCGACCGGTGATCTGCGGCCGGCTCAGCGACCGCGGCAGTGACGGTGACAGTGGACAGTGGCCCGCACGAGAGCGGTGCCATCCGATCCCGATCCCGTTCCCGATCCCGAGCTGAAGCCGGGTCCGGCCCCATCTTTGGCACCCGGTCCGGCAGCTCACGCTGGTGGTCGTTGCAGGTCGCTGTCGCTCCCTCGTCGCCGTCATAGAACGCCGACTGCTGACATCTGATTGTTGACCCCACATCGGGAACGGGATCGGGATCGAGTCGGGAACGGGAACGGGCACGGGCAGGGATTCAGGGACACGAGTACCATAGTCCCGATGCCGGCGGCCTTCGACGACCTCATCCAGGACTACGTCGCCCACCTGGTGGTGGAGCGCAACCTGAGCCCAAGAAGCGTCGAGTCCTACGCCCGCGACCTGCGCCAGTTCGCGGCCTGGGCCGGGGAGCGGAGGCTGGCCGTCGAGGGGATCGACCGGGCGGCGATCCGCGACTATCTCGGCGCCCGCCGCGACGCCGGCCTCGCGCCGCGCTCGGCGGCGCGCGCCCTGTCGGCGCTGCGCGGCTTCTTCCGCTTCCTGGTGGCGGACGAGCGGCTCGCCGCCGACCCCACGGCCAACATCCGCTCGCCGGCCCTGTGGCGCACCGTGCCCCATGCCCTGAGCGGACCCGACATCGAGGTGCTGCTGGCCGCGCCCGACACCGCCACCGACCTCGGCCTGCGCGACCGGGCGATGCTCGAGACCCTCTACGCCACCGGCCTGCGGGTCTCGGAGCTGGTGGCCCTCACCACCGACCGGGTGCGACTCGATCCCGGCTACGTGCGGGTCTACGGCAAGGGGCGCAAGGAGCGGCTGGTGCCCCTCGGCCTGAGCGCAATCTCGTGGATCGAGCGCTACCTGGAGGGCTCGCGGTCCCTGCTCGACCGCGAGCGCCGTCCCGAGCTCTTCCTGAACCACCGCGGGGGCGCCCTCACCCGCCAGGGGTTCTGGAAGATCCTCCGCCGGCACGCCCGGGCCGCGGGCATCCGGGCCCACCTCAGCCCCCACGTCGTCCGCCACTCCTTCGCCACCCACCTGGTGGAAAACGGCGCCGACCTGCGGGCCGTACAGATGATGCTCGGCCACGCCTCCCTGACCACGACCGAGATCTACACGCACGTGGCGAGGGAGCGGTTGCGGAGGCTGTACGACGAGAAGCATCCAAGAGCGTAGGTTTCGATGACGAGAAACGCCTTTCAGTTCAAATTCTCGGTCCTGGTTTTCGGCCTTCTTGGCCTGCCGGTTCGGCAACGACCCGCCACCGAAAACCAGGTCCGAGAATTTGACATGACGCCGCTGCTTCGCATCGCCGTCGCGACCACGCTTGTGCTGGCGGTGTCCACAGCCGCTGCGGCTGAGATCGTGGCGTTCACCGATGGGCGGATCCTCAAGGTGGAGGACGCCGTCCTGGTCGGCGAGTCGATCGTCATCTCGCTGCGGGGCGGCGGCACGATGAGGGTTCCCGCGACGCGGGTCGAGCGGGTGGTGGCCGACGAGGTCGAGGACGAGCCGGAGCCGGTCGCCGAGCCGCAGGAGTGCGCCTGGGTCTTCGAGGACCAACCACTGCCGGACGGGTTGCCGTTTCGAGACACGATCGTCGCCACGGCACGCGCCGTCGATCTGCACCCATGGCTGCTCGCGGCCGTCGTCGAGACCGAGTCGGCCTTCGACCCGCGGGCCGTGTCCCGGGCCGGCGCCGCCGGTCTCACCCAGCTCATGCCGGCGACCGCGGCCGACCGCCGCGTCGCGGACGTCTTCGACCCTTCCGAAAACCTGCGCGGAGGCGCCGAGCACCTGCGGGCCCTCCTCGACCGCTTCGACTCACTGACCCTGGCGCTGGCCGCCTACAACGCCGGCCCCACCACCGTCGACCGCTACGGCGGCGTGCCTCCCTACCGCGAGACCCGGCGCTACGTGCGGCGGATCCTCGGCCTGTACTGCGGTGCTGCGGCTCTGTAACCCGCATTTCTGTTCGTGCCCGTACCCGTACCCGTACCCGTGCCCGATGGCGATTCGTCGGACGAATTGCGGCGGCGCGTCGGACGCGCCGACCGGTCCGGTTGCGACGCTGAGTCGCTCCCGCTCACGGTTCCGCTCCCGACCGGCTCCGGGTCCGGGGTCGGGTCCGGACGCTGATCACTGCCACTGCCACTGCCCCTGGTCGCTGTCCCTGGTTGCTGCCGCTTGCGCTGGTTGCGTCCGCTGACATCGGGCACGGGCACGGGTACGGGTACGGGTACGGGCACGGGGAAAGACGGACGCGGTCGCGGGCTGAAGCCTGTTACACTCCACCCCGAACGCTGTCCCCGGGGAGGCACGCCATGCGTCGCACCGCCACCGTCGTCCTGCTCGCCGTCGCGATCGCCTTGGGGCTGGGCACGGCCTGCCGGTCCGACGAGACCCCGGAGCAGAAGCTCTCACGCCTGCGCTACAACCACGAGATCTACCCGGTGGGGGCGACCACCCTCCACGACGAGGAGGGCAAGCCGACCCTGCTGGTGGACCTCAACGTCGCCAACCAGGGCGCCGAGCCCCTGTCGGCCCTGACGGTGCTGGTCCGGGTCAAGGGCCCGGACGGTGCCGACCGCTTCGCGGAGCGCGTCACCGTCCCCCTCGACGACCTCCGGCCGGGAATCGGCCGCCAGGTCGCGGTTCAACTTCCAGGCCACGAGCTCAGGGACGACGACGAGCTGACCGTCGAGCTCGAGACGAAGCTACCTGCCGAGGTTCTCCGGAGCCTGCCCGAGTGGGCCGATGTTGCCGGGTAGGTGCCTCACGGAAACTCAGTTGACGTCCCCGGTCGGCAGCTCGCCGACGCCGAAGCGCTCCATGAGGGCGGCGCGCATCTGGGGCAGAACGTGGGCCTCGAAGACGTCCACCGACGTCGGCGCCAGCCTCGAGATGGCCGTGCGGGTCGCCTCGATGAGCCGCAGCCCTTCGCACAGCTTGAGGTCCGGGTCCGAGCGCAGGGTCTGCAGGGTCACGTCGAGCATGAGCTCGAGGCGCTGGTCGAAGGCGGGCCCGTGCCGGTCCTGAATCTCGTTCATCGAAGCTCCATCCTGTTCGGACAACCCGGGAGGCGGTGATGCCATTTCAGCCTGACGACGAAACCCTCGACCAGGTCGAGGCCGTGGCCCGGGCCGGAGCCGACGCGCTCATGCCCTACTGGCGCTCCCTGGCGCCCGACCAGATCGACGAGAAGTCGCGCAACGACCTGGTGACGGCGGCCGACCGCGCCGCCGAGAACGCGATCCTGGCCGAGATCGGCCGCCGCTTCCCGGACCACGCGGTCCTCGCCGAGGAGTCCGGCTGGACCCGGCGGGGAGACGGCCGGCCGACCTGGATCGTCGACCCCCTCGACGGCACCACCAACTTCGTCCACGGCATCCCCCAGTTCGCGGTGTCGGTGGCGGTCGAGGTGGCGGGGCGAATCGAGCTCGGGGTCGTCCTCGACCCGATCAAGGACGACCTGTTCCGCGCCGCCCGCGGCCGCGGCACGACCTGGAACGGCCGTCCGTGCCGGGTCAGCGGACGCCCGGGCCTGGCCGGAGCGGTGATCGCCACCGGCTTCCCGTTCCGCGCCCACGAGCTTCTCGATCCCTACCTCGCGATCTTCCGGGAGATCTTCCTGGCATGCAAGGCGATCCGGAGGCCGGGCGCCGCCGCCCTCGACCTGGCCTGGACCGCCTGCGGCCTGTTCGACGGCTTCTTCGAGTTCCGGCTGTCGCCGTGGGATGTGGCGGCGGGCTCGCTGCTGGTCCAGGAGGCCGGTGGCACGGTCACCGACATGGACGGAGGCTCGGACATCCTCGCCCCGGGTGACGTGCTGTGCGGCGCGCCCGGAGTCCACCGCGATCTCCTGGAGGTGGTATCCGGCCTGCGCCACCTGTGGCGGCCGGACGAGACCCGAGGCTTCGATCGGCAGTGAGACGGGTCATCTCCGACGACTGTTCCGATTCTGTATAATCCACTCCATGACGGACGAAGCCAGACCGGCTCGCGACGAGATGGAGAAGGCCGTCACCGAGGCCACCCTTTTCACCCGGGTCGAGGAGTACGAGGACGCCGTCAGGACCTTCGAGGCCTACCTCCCGGAGCTCTCCAGCGGCAGCGACGACGACAAGCGGCTGGCCGCCTCGGCCTTCTCCTACTACGGCCTGTGCATCGCGGCCCTTCGCAAGCAGTACTCCGACGGCATCCAGTACTGCGAGCTGTCCCTCAAGGTCCAGCCGACCAACCCGGAGCACTACGAGAACAAGGCCAAGATCCACCTGCTGGCGCGCAGCCGCGGCCGGGCGGTCGAGGCCCTCTTCGACGGCCTCAACCACGACCCCGGCCACAAGGGCATCAACAAGGTCCTCGACAGCATCGGCCGCCGCCAGGAGCCGGTGATCGGCTTTCTGCCCCGCAACAACTTCCTCAACGTCTACCTGGGCCGTAGGCGCCACGAGCGCTTCGAGCGGCGCCGGGAGGAAGCGCGCCGGCGCCGGCGGGAGCGGGAGCTCGAGCGGAGCAAACTGACTGCCGCCGACGCCCAGATCCGGCACGCTCAGACCCGGGCCGACGAGCACCGCAAGCGCAAGCGCGGGGATCAACGCTAGGCCGCGAAATCACTTGCAAGCCGACCCTCAGCGGTTTATCCTCGTCGGCGCTGTGAATCCGTTCACGTGCACGGCGCGCGGGCGGCGACGGCAGCAACCGGGACCGCTTCCACCGGTCCCTTCACCTCGGAGGTACTCCCATGGCGAAGCCACGAACGGTCATGATCGACGGCAACGAGGCCACCGCCTCGGTCGCCCATCGCATCAACGACGTCTGTGCCATCTACCCCATCACCCCCTCGTCCAACATGGGCGAGTTCGCGGACGAGTGGTCCGCCCGGGGCGACACCAACATCTGGGGCACCGTCCCCGACGTCATCGAGATGCAGTCCGAGGGCGGCGCCTCGGCGGCGGTCCACGGCTCCCTCCAGGCGGGCGCCCTGACCACCACCTTCACCGCCTCGCAGGGTCTGCTGCTCATGATCCCGAGCATGTTCAAGATCGCCGGCGAGCTCACCTCGACGGTGTTCCACGTCTCGGCGCGGACGGTGGCCACCCACGCCCTGTCGATCTTCGGGGACCACTCCGACATCAACGCGGTGCGCACCACGGGCTGGGGCCTGCTGTGCTCGGGCTCGGTCCAGGAGGCGCACGACATGGCGTGCATCGGTCAGATGGCCACCCTCGCCTCCCGAATCCCCTTCGTGCACTTCTTCGACGGCTTCCGCACCTCCCACGAGGTTTCGAAGATCGAGTACCTGGAGGATGACGACCTCCGGGCCCTGATCGACGACGACAAGGTGCGCGCCCACCGCGACCGGGCGCTGTCGCCCGACCACCCGGTGATCCGGGGCACCTCCCAGAACCCCGACACCTTCTTCCAGGCGCGCGAGGCCATCAACGGCTTCTACGACGCCTGCGCGCAGCATGTGGTCGAGGCCATGGACCGCTTCGGCGAGCGCACCGGCCGCCACTACCGCCTGTTCGACTACATCGGCCACCCCGAGGCCGAGCGGGTGATCGTGATCATGGGCTCGGGCGCCGAGGCGGCGCACGAGCTCGTCGACCACCTGGTCGGCGCCGGCGAGAAGGTGGGCGTGCTCAAGGTCCGCCTGTACCGGCCGTTCTCGAGCGAGCACCTGCTCGAGGCGCTGCCCAGGGCCACCCGCCGCATCGCGGTCCTCGACCGCACCAAGGAGCCCGGCGCCATCGCCGAGCCGCTCCACATGGACGTGGTCCACGCCCTCGCCGACGCCCGTGCGGCGGGCACCAGCCCCTTCGAGGCGGACCCGATCGTGGTTGGCGGCCGCTACGGCCTGTCGTCCAAGGAGTTCAACGACGCCATGGTCAAGGCGGTGTTCGACAATCTCGCCGCCGAAAAGCCCCGCAACCGCTTCACGGTGGGCATCGTCGACGACGTCACCCACCTCTCCCTCGAGGTCGACGACGACTATGACATCGCTCCGGACGACGTGTTCCGGGGCGTGTTCTTCGGCCTCGGTGCCGACGGCACGGTGGGCGCCAACAAGAACTCCATCAAGATCATCGGCGAGGAGACCGACAACTTCGCCCAGGGCTACTTCGTCTACGACTCCAAGAAGGCCGGGGCCGTCACCATCTCCCACCTCCGCTTCGGGCCGCGCCCGATCCGCTCCTCGTACCTGATCAAGAAGGCCAAGTTCGTGGCCTGCCACCAGTGGGTCTTCGTCGAGAAGCTCGACATGCTGGCCTACGCCCAGCGCGGCGCCACCTTCCTGGTCAACTCCCCCTTCGGCGCCGACGAGATCTGGGACCAATTCCCGCGCGAGGTCCAGCAGGACATCAAGGCCAAGGGCCTCAAGGTCTACTGCATCGACGCCACCAGCGTCGCCCGCGACACCGGCATGGGCCGGCGCACCAACACCATCATGCAGACCTGCTTCTTCGCGATCTCGGGCATCCTGCCCCGCGAGGAGGCCATCGCCAAGATCAAGGACGCCATCAAGAAGACCTACGGCAAGAAGGGCGACGAGATCGTCCGCCTCAACTTCGAGGCGGTGGACGCGACCCTCGCCAACCTGCACGAGGTCGAGATCCCCGACGAGATCACCGCCACCGTGACCCGGCCGCCGATCGTCTCCGAGCAGGCTCCGGAGCTCGTCAAGCGGGTGATCGCCATGATGATCGCCGGCAAGGGCGACCTGCTGCCGGTGTCGGCCTTCCCCCCCGACGGCACCTGGCCCACCGCCACCACCCAGTGGGAGAAGCGCAACATCGCCATCGACATCCCGGTCTGGGACGAGGAGCTGTGCATCCAGTGCAACAAGTGCGCGCTGGTCTGCCCCCACGCCGCGGTCCGGGCCAAGGTCTACGAGCCCGCCGCCCTGGAGGGCGCGCCCGAGACCTTCAAGTCGGTCGACTACAAGGCCAAGGACTTCGAGGGCATGAAGTACACCATCCAGATCGCCCCCGAGGACTGCACCGGCTGCACCCTGTGCGTCCGGGTCTGCCCGGCCAAGGACAAGTCGAACCCCAAGCACAAGTCCCTGGACATGGCGCCGCAGATGCCGCTGCGCGAGCCCGAGCGGATCAACTACGAGTTCTTCCTCGGCCTGCCCGAGGTCGACCGGACCAAGGTCAAGCTCGACGTCAAGGGCTCGCAGTTCCTCCAGCCCCTGTTCGAGTACTCGGGGGCCTGCGAGGGCTGCGGCGAGACCCCCTACGTCAAGCTCCTCACCCAGCTCTTCGGTGACCGGGCTCTGATCGGCAACGCAACCGGCTGCTCGTCGATCTACGGCGGCAACCTGCCCACCACCCCCTACGCGGTGGATGCCGAGGGCCGCGGCCCGGCCTGGAACAACTCACTGTTCGAGGACACCGCCGAGTTCTCCCTCGGCTTCCGGCTCGCCGTCGACCAGACCCGCGAGCGGGCCATCCGCCTGCTCAAGGACCTCAGCTCCCAGCTCGGCTCCGAGCTCGTCGACGAGCTCGTCAACGCCGACCAGGGCGACGAGGCGGCGATCGCCGCCCAGCGCAAGCGCGTGCGGGTGCTGCGCGACAAGCTCGCCGGCATCGACACTCCGGCCGCCCACGACCTGGACCACATGGCCGACTTCCTGGTCAGAAAGAGCGTGTGGGGCGTCGGCGGCGACGGCTGGGCCTACGACATCGGTTACGGCGGCCTCGACCACGTCCTGGCCATGGGCCGCGACGTCAACCTGCTGGTCCTCGACACCGGCGTCTACTCCAACACCGGCGGCCAGGCCTCCAAGGCGACCCCGATGGCGGCCACCGCCAAGTTCGCCATGGGCGGCAAGGACATGGCCAAGAAGGACCTGGGCCTGATGGCCATGGCCTACGGCCACGTCTACGTCGCCCAGGTGGCCTTCGGCGCCAAGGACAGCCAGACCGTCAAGGCCTTCGTGGAGGCCGAGTCCTACCCCGGCACCTCGCTGATCATCGCCTACTCGCACTGCATCGCCCACGGCTACGACCTGGCCGACGGCCTCGACCACCAGACCATGGCGGTGGAGAGCGGCGCCTGGCCCCTGTACCGCTTCGACCCCCGCCGCGCCGCCATCGGCGAGAACCCCCTCAAGCTCGACTCCAAGGCGCCCAAGATCTCCTTCGACCAGTACGCCAACTCCGAGACCCGGTTCCGGATGCTCCAGAAGTCGGATCCCGAGCGCGCAAAGAAGCTCATGGTCGAGGCCCAGCGCGCGGTCACGGCCCGCTTCGACGTCTACCAGCAGCTCGCCTCGCTGAGCTTCGGCTCCGAGGACAGCTCCGAGACCAACTGACGAAGGGAAGGGACGCCCCATGGATCTCAAGAGCAGCTACCTCGGCCTCGAGCTCGCCAACCCCATCGTGGTCGGCTCCAGCCCCCTCGGCACCAACGTCCAGACCATCCGCGACCTGGAGGCCGCAGGGGCGGCCGCCGTCGTGCTGCCGTCCCTGTTCGAGGAGGAGATCATGGCAGCCGCGCGCAGCGAGCTCGCCAAGGAGTCTTTGAGCGCCTCCGGCTCCGCGGAGGCCCAGTCCTACCTCCCCGACCCCCACGGCTACCACATCGGACCCGGCCAGTACCTCGACCACCTCAAGGCCGTCAAGGACGCGGTCTCGATCCCGGTCATCGCCTCCCTCAACGGCACCTCGGTGGGCGGCTGGACCCGCTACGCGGAGAAGATGCAGGAAGCCGGGGCCGACGCCCTGGAGCTCAACATCTACCTCCTGCCCTTCGAGGCCGACGAGACCGGGGCCGAGATCGAGCAGCGCACCCTCGACGTCGTCAAGGCCGTCAAGGACGCAGTCTCGATCCCGGTGTCGGTGAAGCTGTCGCCCTTCTTCTCGTCGATCCCCAACATGGCGAAGCGGCTCGACGAGGCCGGCGCCGACGGCCTGGTCGTCTTCAACCGCTTCTACCAGCCGGACATCGACATCGAGGAGCTCGAGGTGGTGCCGAACCTGCGGCTTTCAACCGCCGACGAGCTCCGGCTGCGGCTGCGCTGGCTGGCCGTGCTGTCGGCCCAGCTCGACATCTCCCTGGCCGCCACCGGCGGCGTCCACTCCGCGGTCGACGTCCTCAAGGCGGTCATGTGCGGCGCCCACTCGGTGCAGCTGGTCTCGGCCCTGCTCATCCACGGCCCCGACCACATCGCCCGGCTTCTCGAGGCGGTGGACTTCTGGCTCACCGACCACGAGTACACCTCGCTGCGGCAGGCTCAGGGCAGCATGAGCCTGGCCAAGGTCGAGCGGCCCGCCGCCTTCGCCCGGGCGAACTACATGAAGATGCTGGACAGCTGGGAGCTGTAAGGCGACGACCTGCCGACGAAATCGACTTCTTGGTTCAAAGAACGACCCCGGTCATCGCGATGACCGGGGTCGTTCTTTGAAGATCTCAGCCTGACACGAACGGGTTGGACGCTCGCTCGTGACCGATGGTGGTGTCCGGGCCGTGGCCGCAGATGACGCGGGTGTCGTCGGGCAGGGTGTAGAGCTGGGACCGGATCGACTGCTCGACGAGGGGGAACGAGCCGCCCATGAGGTCGGTGCGGCCGATCGACCCCGCGAACAGCACGTCGCCGACGATCACCAGCCGCTCGGCCGCGCCGTGGACCACGAAGCACACCCCGCCCGGCGAGTGGCCCGGGCAGTGGCGGACCTCGAGCTCCAGGCCGCCCAGGGGCAGGCGGTCGCCGTCGTCGAGCCAGAAACCGGGAGCCGGCGGCTCCTCGACCTCGAGGCCGAACATCCGCCCCTGCATTGCCACGCCCTGGTACAGCGGCAGGTCGTCCCGGTGGAGCCCGATGGGCACCTCCTCGCCGAGCCGCCGCGCCAGGTCGGCGGTGCCGCCGGCGTGGTCCAGGTGGCCGTGGGTGTGGAGGATCATCACCGGCCGCAGGCCCGAGGCCTCGACGCGCGCTGCGATGCGCTCGGCCTCGTCGCCCGGATCGATGACCGCCAGCAGTCGGGCCTCGCGGTCGCCGAGCAGCACGCAGTTCGCCTGGATCGGTCCAACAGCGAAGACCTCGAGAAACAACCTGTCTCCGCTCTTCATTTTGTTCGACCCGTTTTCGTCATGGGCATCTCCTCCTCGATCGACCGGCGCCGAAAACAGGTCGAACAAAATGAAAACTCAGAACAGTCGACCAATCAGATCACCTAGAAGAACCCGGAGCTTCACCGCGGCTTTCCTACCCGCTTCCAGGACTTCCTCGTGGGTGAGCTCGCGGTCGACGAGGCCGGCTGCGGGGTTGGTGGCCAGCGACAGGACGCACACCCTGATGCCCATCTGGCGGGCGGCGATGACCTCGGGCACCGTCGACATCCCGACCACGGCGGCGCCGAGGGACGCCAGCATCCGGATCTCGGCCGGCGTCTCGAACGACGGCCCGAGCATCGCCGCGTACACGCCCTCCCGGACGTCGAAGCCGGCGTCGCGGGCGGCCTCGGCGGCGAGCCGGCGCAGCTCCGGGTCGTAGGCAGCGGTCATGTCGGGGAAGGGCGGCCCGAAGTCACGCCCCCACTCGCCGACCAGCGGGTTCGAGCCCTGCAGGTTGAGGTGGTCGCGGACCACCACCAGGGAGCCCGGAGAAATCGAGGGGTCCACCGCACCGCTCGCGTTGGTGGCGATCATCACCCCGGCGCCGAGCAGGCCGGCCAGCCTCACCGGCGCCACCACCTCGGCCGGCGAGTAGCCCTGGTAGAGGTGGAAGCGGCCGTTCATCGCCAGCAGGCTGTCATCGCCCCGCCGCCACAGGGTCAGGGTCTGCCGGTGGCCCGGCAGCCTGTGCACCGGGAACGGCAGGACCTCGGCGAGCCCGACCTCGTCGGCCGCCTCCCAACTCGGCACCTCGAGGCCGAGCCCCGACCCCGCCACCAGCAGCCCCCGCACGCGCCCCGGCGCGTACCGCTCGCGAAACGCCTCGGCGGCAGCGCGGATGGACTCGGGGGTCACGGCGGCGATCATGGGCAGAGGGTATCAGGGTCGGTCCGGCCCGCGTCCTCGTCCGCGTCCGCGTCCGCGTCCGTCTCGCTCCCGCTCCCGTCGCAGCGATCAGCGGCAGAGAGCAGCGTCAGGGGGCAGCGTCAGCGACCAGCTGCCAGGATTAGCGTCGGCATCCCGCGCGGCATGCCGACGCCGTCGCTGATCGCTGTCGCTGGTCGCTGTCGCTGTCCCTGATCGCTGCCGCTGCATCGGGATCGGGTACGGGATCGAATCGGACGCAGGCTTGGGTCGGGAGCACTCCGCTGTCCGGTGTGTCCACATCGGCACGAGAGCATGCCGGTCCGGCGCCCCTGGGCCGTGCCTGGCTCCCTGCCGGCGCGCCGGGCCCTAGATCGCCCTCCTCGCCAGCCGCCGACCCAGCTCGCCGGCAGCTGCCGCCAGGTTGTCGCGGCCGGCCGAGATCGCCTCCGCCGCGGGGACGGCGGCGTCGACGGTGGCGAGGCGGGCGTCGAACAACGCGTCGAGAGCGGGCGGCCAGCCGGCAATGGCGCCCGACAGCAGGACCGTGCGCACGCCGGCGGCGCGGGCGCGCCGGGCGAGCACCGCGGGCAGCTTGCCGTCGGCGGTCTGGGCGTCGGTCCGTCCCTCGCCGGTGACGAGCAGGTCGGCGCCGCGGAGGGCCTCGTCGAAGCCCACCAGGTCGGCGACGAGGTCGGCGCCGCGGCAGAGCTCGGCGCGACAGAAGGCGCGCAGGCCGGCGCCGAGCCCGCCGGCGGCGCCGTCCCCGGGCTCGTCCACCGACCCCAGCAGCCCCTCAAGCCGCCACACCTCCGCGAGGTGGGCGAGTCCGCGCTCGAGTTGCTCGACCTCCCGGGGCGACGCACCCTTCTGGGGGCCGAAGACCCGGGCCGCCCCGCGCTCGCCGAGCAGCGGGTTGGTGACGTCGCACGCCACCCGGAGCCGGGCGAATGCGAGAGCGGGCGCGACCCCGAGGGCGTCGATCCTGTCCAGGGTGGCGAGTGCCGCCCCGCCCCGTCCGCAGTCGCTGCCGTCGGCGCGGAGCAATCCCCAGCCCAGAGCCTGGGCCATGCCCATGCCGCCGTCCACTGTGGCGCTGCCTCCGACCCCGACGATGAGCTCGCGGGCGCCGGCGTCGAGGGCCGACAGGATCAGCTCTCCGGTCCCGAAGGTCGTGGCGCGCAACGGGTCCAGACACTCCGGCGGCAGCAGCTCGAGGCCGCTCGCCGCCGCCATCTCGAGCACTGCGGTTCGGCCGTCGGGCAGGAGCGCGCAGGCGGCGGTCACGGGATCGCCGAGGGGTCCGGTGACCGTCACCCGTCGAAGCTCGCCACCGGTGGCTCGCAGAACCGCGTCGGTGGTTCCCTCGCCGCCGTCGGCGACGGCGAGCACCGTCGCCTCGACGCCCGCCGGCGACTCCCGGAGGCGGTGGGCGACGATCTCGCCGGCGTCGGCACTGGACAGGCAGCCCTTGAAGGCGTCGACGGCGACGAGGATCCTCATGGACCGAAGGCCTCCTCCTCGACGGCCGCGGGGAGGGCGGTCCCGTCGATCCGGACCGGTGGGTCGGGCTCGGTGTGCGGGACCATGGGCTTCACCTCCGCGGCGGGGGCCCGCTGGACCCCGTCGGCGGGAGGATATCCCGCGCCCGGCTCCCGGGCAAAGACCGTCAGAAGCGAGAGCGCGAATGGCGGAACGACGGAGGACGGAACCCGGACGCTGCCGCGGCCTTTCCCTGGGCGGCGGGCTCCTTTATGCTCCCTTCGTGCACAGCCCGCCGCCCGACCCCGGCACACAGCCACCACCGCACCTGGGAGCCGCCGCATGACCGACGAGACCTTCCCCATCGACCTCGACAAGTTCCGCCCCGTCGTCCTCGACCCCACCGCCGAGGCCCTCACCGACGGCGACAGGACGCAGCTCGCGGCCAACGTCCAGCTGTGCCGCGACGCCATCGTCTTCTTCACCGCCACCGGGGCGGCGCGGGGCGTCGGCGGCCACACCGGCGGCGCCTACGACATCGTGCCCGAGGTCCTGATCGCCGACGGCTTCATGCGTGCGGGCCACGCCCACCACGCCTACTACGACGCGGCCGGACACCGGGTCGCGATCCAGTACCTGCTGTCGGTGCTCAACGGCCACCTGCCCGCCGCCGCCCTGCTCCACTACCGCGAGGCCGGCGCCCGCCTGCCCGGCCACCCCGAGCTCGGCCTCACCCCCGGGGTCGGCTTCAGCTCGGGCCGCCTCGGCCACCTCTGGCCCCAGGTCAACGGGGTCGCCATGGCCGAGGCCGGACGGGCGGTGTTCTGCTTCAGCTCCGACGGCTCGCTGCAGGAGGGCAACGACGCCGAGGCCGCGCGGATGGCGGTGGCCAACCGGCTCGAGGTCAAGCTGGTGGTCGACGACAACGACGTCACCATCGCCGGCCACCCGAGCCACTACATGCCCGGGTACTCGGTGGCCCGGACCCTGGCCGGGCACGGCCTGACGGTGCTCGAGGGCGACGGCGAGGACCTCGACGACCTCTTCGCCCGGATGGCGCGGGCCCTGCGAACCCGCGGGCCGGTGGCGGTGGTCAACCACCGGGTCATGGCGGTCGGCATCCCCGACGTCGAGGGCTCCCCCAAGGCCCACGACGTGGTGTCGGTGGCCGTGGCCCGGCAGTACCTGACGGCCCGCGGCCACGACGCGGCGGTCGAGGTCCTCGACGGGCTCGGCAAGAGCCCCAACCCGCACCGCTACCTCGGGGTCGGCGACGACAAGGCCTCCAACCGGAACCTGTTCGGCCACGCCGTGGTCGAGGTCCTCGGCGGGATGGACGAGGCGAAGCGCCGGGCCTCGGTGCGGGTCTTCGACTCCGATCTCGAGGGCTCCTGCGGCCTGATCCACATCAGGAAGGCCTACCCGGAGGTCTACGTGAGCTCCGGGATCATGGAGCGGACCAACTTCTCCGCCGCTGCCGGCTTCGGCATGGAGCCCGGCCGGCAGGGCATCTTCGGCACCTTCTCGGCCTTCCTCGAGATGTGCGTCTCCGAGATCACCATGGCCCGGCTCAACCGCTCGAACGTACTCTGCCACTTCTCCCACGCCGGGGTCGACGACATGGCCGACAACACCTGCCACTTCGGCCTCAACAACTTCTTCGCCGACAACGGCCTCGACGACGGCGAGCTCCCCACCCGCCTGTACTTCCCGGCCGACGGCGGCCAGATGCGGGCCTGCGTCCGGCGGGTCTTCCACGACCCCGGGATGCGCTTCGTCTTCTCGACCCGTTCCAAGGTGCCGCCGATCCTCGACGAGTCGGGGCGCGAGCTCCACGGCGACGGCTACCTGTTCGAGCCGGGCCGGGACGAGATCATCCGCGACGCTTCACCGGACGGCGGCTTCGTGGTCAGCTTCGGCGAGACCCTGTACCGGGCCCTGGACGCGGTGGAGCGGCTGCGGGCCGACGGCCTCGATGTCGGCCTCGTCAACAAGCCGACCCTCAACGTGGTCGACGAGGCCATGCTCGCCAAGGTCGGCGCCGCCCGCTGGGTGCTGGTGGCCGAGAGCCTCAACCTGAGAACCGGCCTGGGCATCCGCTACGGCACCTGGCTGCTCGAGCGCGGCTTCACGCCCGCCTACCGCCACGTCGGCACCCACCTGGAGGGCATCGGCGGGCTGTGGGAGCAGATGGGGCACCAGGGGCTCGACTCGGAGCAGCTGCAGGCCACGATCCGAGGGCTCGTCGCCGGCGTCTGAGCGCACCTCGAATTCTTAATTCTCAATTATGAATTCTTAATTGTGAATTATTGGTAGCGAGATACTGATAATTTAGATTCAGGAATTGAGAATTTAGAATTGAGAATTGAGAATTATTCGGGGATGCGGCGCCCGGAGGGCCGGCGCGGAGCTTCGACCTGCCGGACGTCACCGGTGACGACGAGGGCGTAGTCCTGGGCCGGGGCGGGCACGGCGTGGGGGGCGACCTCGATGGTCCAGAGACCGGGCGCGGCCTCGGGCAGCCAAACCACCTCGACGTTGTTGACACGGTCGGCGGCACCTCCGGGGAGGGAAACACCGGCGGCGAAGACGTTGCCGAGGTAGGTGCCGCCGGGGCCCGAGACCCGGAGATCGAGGTCGTTGACCAGGTTGGCGGTGGCCAGCGAGGAGGACGGGGCGTCGGTCCACGCCAACACGACCTTGATCGGGCCGGCTTCGGGGACAACGACCTCGAGACGCCGCGGCTCCTGCCCGGCCGACCCGAAGCCCTGCCGGTGGTCGTCCACGACCAGCCGCCGCCGGTCGCCCGCGAAGGCGAGGGCGGTGTCGAGCTGGACGAGGCCCCAGCCCTGGTCCCGGGACGGGATCGGCTCGTGACGGCAGCCCCGGGTGGTCAGGTCCAACGCCGAGGCCACCAGCACCGCCTTGACCAGGGCCGCGCTGGGCTCGAAGGCGTCGGCCGGCCGGGCGCTGCCGCTGGGGTGGAAGCCGTCGGTGAAGTACTGCCGGACCAGGGCCGCGAGGCCGGCTGCGGTGGGCGCCGCCATGGAGGTCCCGGACTTGACCGCGTCGTCGCACGACGGGCTCGGCACCAGGCCGTCGCTGGCGGCCGACACCACCTGGGTCCCGGGGACGACCACGTCGGGCTTGATCCGGCCGTCCCGGGTCCAGCCGCGGGACGAAAAGGGCGCCACGCAGGTCGGTTCGAGGTCGCCGTGGATGGTGGCGCCCACCGCCAGCACGTTCTTCGCCGTGGCGGGCGAGCCGACGCTGCCGGTGCCGGGCCCGGCATTGCCCGCGGCGAACACCACCAGGGTGTCCTTGGTGCTCCACATGAAGCGGTCGACGTCGGCGGTGCGCTCGGTGTAGCGGCCGAATGGCTGAATGTTCTCCTCGTCCCCCCAGGAGTTGGTGTGGATCCGGGCGCCCTGGTCGCGGGCCTGCTCGAGCACCGGCTCGAGGGGCTTGACCGGGCACCCCAGGCCCGGCAGATCCGCGCAGTCGTCGACCAGGGCACCGCCGTCCTGGATCACCAGCTTGGCCGCCGGCGCCATGCCGTCCGAGCCGTCGTGGGCCCCGTTCGAGAGGCCGTCGCCGGCGGCGCTGCCGGCGACGTGGGTGCCGTGGCCATTGTCGTCCCAGCTCGCGTCGCCGGGCGGCCAGTCGGCGAACCAGTGGAAGTCCACCGCCAGCACCTTGCGGTGGTCGGGGTCGACCTCGGTGCCGTCGGGACCGTTGATCGCGGGCAACCCGGAGACGGGGTCGTCGAAGCGGCAGTCGTCGACGTCGAGGCCGGTGTCGCAGATGGCGATGACCTGGCCCTGGCCGCGCAGGCCGCGGTCGTGAATCGGGGTCGAGCCCGGGGTCCCGGACTGGCAGCGCCACACCGATGCCGCGTTGCGCAGCCGCACCGCCGGCTGGAGGTCGGCCCAGGCGAGGGCCGGCGTCGCCTCGAGGGCGTCGAGAACTGCGGCGACATCGGCCGCGGCGACCCTGAGCCCGAGCTGAGGCAGCGGGCTGGATCCGGGTCGTGCCCAGGTCGCCCGGGCGCCTGCGGCTTCGAGGCCGGCGGCCACCGCGGCCAGGTCCGTTCCCGGGGCCAGAGCCAGCACCAGCCCGATCGGCGGCCCGGCCTCGCCGCCAGCGAGCGCCCGGAGCTCGGGCACGATGCCCTCGGCGGGGCTCCACGACCGCAGCGCCCGCCTCGAGGCCACGGTGTCCGTGGCCCCCCGAGGAGCGGCCACGAGCCACCGGTCCGGGCCCAGGTACGCCACGATCTCGGCGCCGACTCCGATGACGTCCCGGCGGAGCTCGCCGGGGTGGGAGGCGCCGCCCTCGAGCACCCACAGGGCCACGGCCGCACCGGCGCTGGCGTCCGGTTCGCTCGGCGCCTGGGGCCGCGCCGGGACCGCAGCCGCGGCCACCACCACCACGGCGACCAGGCACGATCGGACCGTCCTCGCCACGGAGAGCTCTGCCATCTTTCCCATGGTAAGGGAAAACCCGAAGTCCGTTTCGTCCTTCCCTCTCGCCGTCGGCCGCTATAATGGCCCCGGAGCCACAGGCACCAGGAAGGGGCAGCAACCGGTCGATGGCCAACCCGGACCATGTCGCACAGCTCGAGAGCGGGCGCTGGAACGAGTGGCGCGCCGCCAACCCGAGCCTGGCCCCGGATCTCATCGACGCCGAGCTCGCGGGCAGGGACCTGCGCGGTCTCGACTTCACCAAGGCCCACCTGCGCGGCGCCGACCTGTCGGGCGCGAATCTCGAGGACGCCGACTTCAGCCGGGCGATCCTCGAGGCCGCCAAGCTCAGAGGCGCCAGCCTGGTCGGCACGCGACTCGACCACGTCCGCCTCGAGTTCCTCGACATGACCGAGCTCGACCTGACCCGGGCCTCCTTGCGGGAGGCGATCTTCCGCGGCGCCAACCTCACCGGCGCCGTGCTGCGTCACGCCGACCTCTCGCGGGCCAACCTCGAAAGCGCGATCCTCGACCGCGCCGACCTGTCGGGGGCCTGCCTGCGCGGCGCCTCCCTGCGCGGCGCCCGCTTCGACAAGACCATTATGCGCGGCATCGACGCCGAGACCGCCATCATGGAGGGCGTCGAGCTGGCCGACATCAGCCTCGAGGGAGCCAGCTTCCGCCGGGTCCAGGCCGACAACGCCCAGTTCAAGAACTCGCGCCTGGCGCGAGCCGACTTCCGGGCCGCCGCCCTGCGCAACACCAACTTCCACAGCTGCAACCTCACCGAAGCCCGCTTCGACGAGGCCCAGTGCGAGGGCGCCAGCCTGGCCTACGCCGACCTCGACAAGACCTCCTTCGTCAAGACCAATCTGTCGAGCGCCGACCTGAGGAACTCCAGCCTCATCGGCGCCGTCTTCGACGGCTGCGACCTCCACAGCGCCAACCTCGCCGAGCTCGACTTCCGGTCGCCGAGCCTGGGCCGGGTGTCTTTCGCGTCGGCCAACCTGCGCAAGGCCGTGTTCACCCGCTGCGAGCTACGCTCGGTGAACTTCCGCGACGCCAACCTGGAGGAGGCCGACTTCCGGCACGCCTTTCTCGAGGGCGCGAGCTTCCGGGGCGCGCGCTTCCACGACGCCACCTTCCGCCACGCCGACCTCAAGCAGGCCGACCTGAGCGAGAGCGCGGGCTCGGGCGCCGACCTGTCGGGCACCAACCTGATCCTGGTCACCGCTCAGCGCTCGCGCCTGCAGGGCGCCGACTTCCGCTTTGCCGACGCGGTCGGTATCGACCTCGACCGCGCCGACATCCGCTGGTCCGACCTGCGCAACGCCGAGTTCACCAAGGCCAACATCGCCACCGCGCGCCTCTGGGGCTGCAAGGTCCGCAACACCAAGCTGCCCGCCAACATGGGCCACTGGACGGTGCTGCTCAAGGTGAGCCAGGTCGTCCAGCTGGTGAGCCGGCGCGCCGAGAAGATGAAGAAGGCCCGGGAGCAGAAGCGCATCCGGCAGGTCGCCGAGCTCGTCCGCGAGCGGGAGAAGGCCCGCACGCGGCGCGCGAGGTGACGGCACCACGACCTTCCGGACACCCGAAGTCGGTGAGCCCCACGGTCGTCTCAGGCACCCGACTGGTGCTCGCGTTCCTGATCCTCGCGGGCGCAGCCGCGGGCAGCGGTGCGGTGGAGCCCACCTCCGAGCTCGACGGCCTGCCCATCGTCCACATCGTCTACGACCGCCGCGACATCTTCGACACCTCGGATCCCGCCACCTCGTCATGGCCCTTCAGAGCTGCCAACGCGATCCACATCAAGTCCAAGGAGGGCTTCGTCCGCTCCATGCTGCTGTTCGAAGAGGGCGATCCCTACTCCGAGGCCCTGGCAGCCGAGAGCGCCCGACTGCTCCGGTCCCTTGGCTTCATGAACCCGGTCGTCATCACGGCGACAAGGATCGAGGGTGGGGTCGAGGTCACGGTGAGGACTCACGACCAGTGGTCGCTGCAGGTCGGCGCCGACGCCGGTATTTCGGGCGGACGGAGCAGCTTCGGGATCCAGCTCCAGGAGGAGAACCTCCTGGGATGGGGCAAGAGCTTGACCCTGGGCTTCGACTCCGACGTCGAGCGCGACACCCGCTCGATCCAGTACCGCGATCCCAACATCCTCGGCAGCCGGTGGACCGCCGACCTCATCTACGAGCGCCGCACCGACGGTGACCGAAGGCGGGTGCGCGCCGAGCGGCCCTTCTTCGCCCTCGACACCGAGCGCGCCTGGGGCGGCTGGTGGGAGACCGAGGAGCTCGTCGAGCACCTGTACGCCGACGGCGAGTCGGTGGTCGAGGGGCTGCGGCGCACGGAGATGCTCCGGGGCTGGTACGGCATCCGCTTGAGCAGCAACCGCGTCGTCACCCGCCGCCTGACCGCGGGCTTCGACCGGCAGCACTCGAGCTACGGCGACTGGGCCTTCGAGGCCGACGGTACGGCCTACCCCACCCCCGAGGAGATCGAGATCTCCGGAGTCAGGATCGGCTACGAACAGATCACCGACAACTACGAGGTCCTGTACGGCTTCCGCACCTGGTCGGCCCAGGAGGACGTGGCCCTCGGCCCGATCCTCTCCCTCGCGGCCACCTTCTCGGCGCCGGCGCTCGGCGGTGACTCCCGGCGGGCCCTGTTCGAGGGGACCTTCTCGGCGGCCCGCCACCGCGGCCGGTGGCTCGTTCTCGGCGACATCTGGGCGTCGGGCCGCTTCGACGGCGGCGACGCCGAGGACGTGCTGGTGGGGGCCCAGCTGGCCGCCGCCCAGATCGGCGAGCGCGGCTTCCAGCTGCGGCTGCTCGTCGAGGGGACCCACGAGCTCGCCCTCGACCGCCAGCTGACCCTCGGCGCCGACATCGGCCTGCGCGGCTGGGACCCGGACACCTTCGACGGAACGGGCCGGGCGCTGGTCAACGCCCAGTGGCGCACGATCCTCTTCCGTGACGTGCTCCAGCTGTTCTCCGTGGGGGCGGTGGCCTTCGTCGACGCCGGCGCCACCTGGGACCCCCGGGTGGGTCGGGACACCGACGGCGTCCGGACCGACGCCGGCATCGGCCTGCTCTTCGACCTGTCCCGGATCAGCAGCACCAACACCGCCCGGGTCGAGATCGCTTTCCCCGACGACGGCTCGGGCTACGTGGTCTCGATCATCGGGTCGTCGTTGTTCTGAGGCGACGGCCTCCGGCCGTCGCCGGTGGACAGGGCGGGGCGTCCGAGCTAGGGTGCCTCACTGCACGAACGGGAGCGACCCATGACCGACCCTGACCGTCTCAAGCCCACGACCCGAAACCGCGCCGAGATCCCGGTGGAGTTCACCTGGGACCTGAGCCACATCTTCGCCGATTGGGCCGAGTGGGAGGCTGCCCTGGCGCAGCTCGAGGGGCTGATGAACCGCTATCGCGAGCTCCAGGGCACCCTCGCGGACGGCCCCCACCGCATCCTCGCCTCCTCCCTGCTGTCCGACGAGCTCGGTCAGCTGCTCTACCGGGTCTACCAGTACCCCAGCCTCATGCAGACCCAGGACACCCGCGACAACCGCGTCCAGGCCCGTCTCGAGCGGGTCCGGATCCTGCTCGCCCGGTTCCGGCAGGCCACCGCCTGGTACGAGCCCGAGCTGCTCCGGATCCCCCAGGCGACGATGACCGAGTGGCTCGACGCCACCCCGGAGCTGGCGTCCTACCGCTTCGGCATCGAGGAGAGTTACCGCCGGCAGGAGCACGTCCTGGACGAGACCGGCGAGCGGCTCCTGGCCTACTCGACGAGCTTCAACTCGACCCCCGCCACCACCTACACGATGATGGCCGACGCCGACGTCACGTTCCCGACCGTGACACTGTCTGACGGCGAGGAGGTGGTGGCCAGCCACGCCAACTACATGCAGGGCCTCATGACCCGACGGGAGCAGGCCGATCGCGAGGCCCTGTTCAGGGGCCATTTCAGCGTCTACGACGGCTCGCCCAACTCGTTCGGCGCCGTCTACAACGGCGTCCTGCAGCGCGACTGGTACCTGACCCAGGCCCGCAGCTACGCCTCGTGCCTCGAGGCGAGCCTGGACGAGGACGCCATTCCGGCCTCGGTGGTGGAGAGCCTCATCGAGACCGCCCGCGCCGGCACCGAGCCGCTGCGCCGGTACCACCGGCTGCGCAAGCGGGTGCTCGGCCTCGAGCGCTACCGTTCCTTCGACGCCTACCTGCCCCTGGTCGAGGTGGAGTGGGCCCTGCCCTACGGGCGACTGCGGCCGCTCCTGGTGGACTCGGTCGCGGTCTTCGGAAGCGAGTACCAGGCCACCGTGGACCGGGCCTTCGCCGAGCGGTGGATCGACGTCTACGAGAGCGAGGGCAAGCGCTCGGGCGCCTTCTCGGCCGGGGTCTACGGCGTCCACCCCTACATGCTCCTCAACTACGCGGACACCCTCAACGACGCCTTCACCGTCGCCCACGAGATGGGCCACACCATGCACACCGTGCTGTCCCACGAGGCGCAGCCCTTCGCCACCTCGTCGTACTCGATCTTCGTAGCCGAGGTCGCGTCCATGACCAGCGAGGACCTGTTCCTCGACCTGCTGCTCGAGCGGGAGTCCGACCCGGCCCGCCGGGCGGCGCTGCTGCAGCACGCCATCGACGACATCGCCGCCGGCTTCTACCGCCAGGCCATCTTCGCCGACTTCGAGCTCAGGGCCCACCGGGAGGTCGAGGCGGGGCGGCCGATCACCGCCGAGGTGCTCCAGCAGCTCTACCTGGGCTGTCTCGGCGACTTCTTCGGCCCGAGCCTCGACGACCAGGACTGGGACCGCAACACCTGGGGGCGCATCCCCCACTTCTACGGCTCTCCGTTCTACGTCTACCAGTACGCCACCTCGAAGGCGGCGGCGAGCCTGCTCCACGAGCGAATGACCCGCGGCTCCGAGGCCGAGCGCCGGGAGACGGTGGAGCGCTACGTGGAGCTGCTGCGCGCCGGCGGCTCCGACCACCCGGTGCCGCTGCTGCGTCGGGCGGGGGTCGACTTCGCCACGACCGAGCCGGTCGACGCGCTCGTCGCCACGATGGACCGGCTCGTCGCCGGTCTCGAGCAGGAGCTCGAAACCGTCAATTCTTAATTTTCAATTCTCAATTCTCGATTATCCCGGCGCACCGCAGAGGCGAATCGAAGAGCCGCCATTTCATTCATAATTCATAATTCATAATTCATAATTAAAAATTAAGAATCAAGAATTAAGAACTCCGTGCCTGCGGTGGTTTCCGGCTGCCGGCGTAGAGCTCGTACTTCAGCAGCCGGCACTCGATGGGGCCGTTGAAGAGCGGGATCCGGCGGCTGGCCCGAAGGCCGATGCGATTGGCGAGCTCGCGGTTGCCCACCAGAAGCCAGGCGGTGGCGCCCCGGGCATGGCTCTTGAGGCGGTCGCCGAAGCGCTCGTAGAAGGCACCGAGATCCTCCACGTCGCCCATGCGCTTGCCGTAGGGCGGATTGGCCACGATCAGACCGCCCTCGCCCCAGGGCAGCTCCAGACCGAGGACGTCCCGACGCTCGACGCTCGCCCAACGATCCACTCCCGCAGCTTCGAGGTTGCGGACGGCGGCGGCCACCGCCCGCCGGTCCCGGTCGAAGCCGACGATAGGCGCCGGAGCGTCCCGGCGCTTCCGGTCGGCATCGCCTGTCACCTCTCGGTAGGCCCGCTCGTCGTGCCCGGCCCAACGCTCGAAGGCGAAACGGCGGCGCCGGCCCGGCGGCGTCCGGGTGGCGAGGAGGGCGGCCTCCGCCAGGAAGGTGCCGGAGCCGCACAGGGGGTCGAGGAGGGGCTCGGTGCCGTCGTAGCCCGCCAGCAGCAGCACCCCGGCGGCCAGGGTTTCGGCCAGGGGCGCCGGCCCGCCGCGCGGGCGGTAGCCGCGGTGCGACAGTGGCTCGCCGGTGCTGTCCAGGCCGAGGGCGGTCTCCCCGTCGGACAAGTGGAGGTGGATCCCGAGGTCGGGATCCGTGCGGTCCACCGACGGCCGCCAGCCCTCGCGTGCCCGCACCGCGTCGACCACCGCGTCCTTGACCACCTGGGCCGCGAAGGCAGTGTTGGGCAGGGCGCGGTTGCTGCCGGCGACGTCGACGGCGACGGTCTGGCCCCGGCGCAGCAGCTCGGTCCAGGTGACGCCGGACGCGAGCTCGTAGAGGTCGCCGCGGCCCGCCACCCGACCCCGGGCCAGGGGAACCACCACCCGCATGGCGGTGTGCAGCCACAGGTTGGCCCGCCAGATCGCAGCCAGGTCGCCGACGAAAGCCACCACGCCGCGCCCGGGCTCCACCGCCGCCAGGCCGAGGGCCTTGAGCTCGTCGGCGAGGACCTCCTCGAGACCGCGGCTGCAGGTAGCCACGAGCGGGCGGGCGGGCGCCCCGGGATCGATCAAGGGAGCGCCTCCCGGCCGCACTCGTGCTCTCGGCTCTTCATCGTCATGCCCGCTCGATGAACTCGATGGCGTAGCCGTCCGGGTCCTTGACGAAGGCGATGACGGTCGAGCCGTGCTTCATCGGCCCGGGCTCGCGGGTGACCTGACCGCCGTGCTCGCGCACCCGGTCGCAGGCCGCCGCGATGTCGTCGGTGGCGATGGCGAGGTGACCGAAGCCGTTGCCGAGGTCGTAGCTCGAGGTCCCCCAGTTGTGGGTCAGCTCGATGACGGCCGACGACTCCTCGTCACCGTAGCCGACGAAGGCGAGAGTGAACTCGCCGCCCGGGTAGTCCTTCCGGCGCAGCAGCTTCATGCCCAGCGCCTCGGTGTAGAACGCGATCGACTTCTCCAAATCACCAACCCGGATCATGGTATGCAGCAATCTCATCCCTTGTATGTCTCCCCTTTTTCTTTTTCGTCGCCCTGATTCCGCGGAATCAGGGCGACGAAAAAGAACCTGTACACTGCTCCGGCACCAACGCCGTCAGTAATCCGAGGTCATGATGAAGACGGGCGCTCCCTCGAAGCGCTCGTAGGTCGGGCGGAGCCGCTGCTTGTTGTAAAACTTCTTGACGTCGACGCTCTTCTTGCGGCTCGTGACGACCTCGATGGGCACGTTGTCGTAGCGGCCGTTTCGGATGTTGACCAGCCGGCCCGACGAGCCCTGGAGGATGAGGTCCATGGCCAGGTTGCCGAAGGCCATGGGGACGATGGAGTCCATGGCATCGGGATCGCCGCAACGCACCAGGTACCCGAGGCGTTGGTTGATGACGTTGACGCGGCGGCCGTTGTTGAACTTGGGAGACAGCTCCTTGAGGGCCCGCGCCACCCGGTCGCCGACCCCGCCCAGCTTCTTGTGCCCGAACATGTCGGTCTCCTGGTCCTCGTAGACCATCTCGTCGGCGCCGGTGAAGGTCGCGCCCTCGGAGACGAGGACCACGCTGTAGTGCGACGGGTTCTTGTCCCGGTCGTTGGTCAGCAGCTCGCACAGGTGCTCGATGTCGAACCTGTACTCGGGGATCACACACCGGTTGGCGGCCCCGGCCATGGTCGGCAGCAGCGCGGTGAAGCCCGCGTAACGGCCGAACACCTCGAGCACCAGGAAGCGCTCGTGGCTGCCGGCCGAGGTCCGCAGGGCGTGGGTCATGGCGATGGTCCGGGTCACGCAGGTGGAGAATCCGATGCAGTAGTCGGTGCCCGGCACGTCGTTGTCCATGGTCTTGGGGATGGCGATCACCGGCACGCCGCGCTCGTGGAGGTGGACCCCGTAGGAGAGGGTGTCGTCACCGCCGATCGGGATCAGGATGTCGATTCCCAGGTGCTCGAGGTTGGCGAGGACCTCCTTGGTGAGGTCGTTGACCTCCGCCGAGTAGTGATCCCGGAGGTGGCTGGGCACCGAGGTCGCCGGGACGTGGCTCGGCCGGGTTCGCGAGGTGTGGAGGAAGGTGCCGCCGGTCCGGCCGACCTTGTTCACGACCTCCTCGGTGAGGTCCATGACCAGCTCGTAGGGCCCCTTGTCGTCTCGGTCGAGGTCGATCAGCCCGGCCCAGCCGCGGCGGATCCCGAGCACGCGGTAGCCCTCGCGCAGAGCGCGCACGGTCACCGCCCGGATCGCCGGGTTCAAACCGGGGACGTCGCCGCCGCCGGTGAGGATGCCGATCGTTCCCTTTCGCTTCTTGAGGTTGGCCATTCGCCGCACCACACTTTCTGTCGCAGTTCTTAGTTTTTAGTTTTTAGTTTTTAGTTTCCCCCGCCCTCCCGAGGAACGCCGTCCGGAAGAGTGGGTGGGAGGGGGGAACTCAAAACTCAACACTAAAAACTTAAAACTAAAAACTGAAGGTTGTTATTCAATCCGCTCGGCCGTCCAGGCGACGTGGCCGCCCGCACGCAGCGGCACCACCACGTCGTCGCCGAAGGGGACCTGCTCGGGAACCGTCCATCGCTCGCGGACCAGGCGGACCCGACCGCGGTTACGGGGCAGTCCGTAGAAGTCGGCGCCCCGGTGGCTCGCGAAGGCCTCCAGCCGATCCAGGGCGCCGGCTGCGTCGAAGACCTCCGCGTAAAGAGCAAGGGCGACCGGGGCGCTGAAACAGCCCGCGCAGCCCCACGCCGCCTCCTTGGCGCTTCGGGGGTGGGGGGCGCTGTCGGTACCCAGGAAGAAGCGCGGGTCGTCGCCGGTGGCGGCCGCCACCAGGGCGCGCCGGTGGGACTCGCGCTTGAGCACCGGCAGGCAGTAGTGGTGAGGCTGGACGCCGCCGGCCAGAATGGCGTTGCGGTTCAGCAGCAGGTGTTGTGGTGTGATGGTGGCACCGACCCGGCCCGGCGCGGCGCGAACGAAGTCGACGGCCTCGGCGGTGGTGACGTGCTCGAAGACCACCCTGAGGCCCTGGTGCCGCTCGAGCAGCGGCTCGAGGACCCGCTCGATGAAGACCGACTCCCGGTCGAAGATGTCGACCTCGGGGTCGGTGACCTCGCCGTGCACCAGCAACGGCATCCCCTGCGCTTCCATGGCCTCGAGGGTGGCGGCCACCGCTCCGAGGTCGGTGACGCCGGCGTCGGAGTTGGTGGTCGCGCCCGCCGGGTAGAGCTTGAAGGCGACCACCCCTTCGTCCCGGGCACGACCGACCTCGGCGGGCGGCGTCCGGTCGGTCAGGTAGAGGGTCATGAGGGGTTCGAAGCCGAGCTGCGGCGGCACCGCGGCGACGATCCGGTCCCGGTAGGCCCGCGCCTGGTCGACCCCGGTGACCGGCGGCCGGAGGTTGGGCATCACCACCGCGCGGGCGAAGACGGCGGCGCTTTGGCCGACGGCGTCCACCATGGCCGCACCGTCGCGCAGGTGGAGGTGCCAGTCGTCGGGGCGGGTGATCTCGAGAACGTCGGTGGTGGTCACCGCGCCATGATCGCACAGGCCGGGGTCGTGGGTCGCGGGTCATGAGCAGTGAGGAGTGAGGAGTCCGGATCCGGACCCGGACCAGCACCAGCACCCGGACCCGGCGCTGCGAACCGACACCGGGCGCCCCTCGCCCTCCCCGCGGGAATCGGCTATTGTTGCCGTCGGGAGGCGCCGGTGACCACCTCCGATCAGCTTCGCGACATCGTTCGTTACCTCCAGGACCGCGTCGGCACCCACGGCGACCGGGAGGTCGTGTTCGAGCCGCCGGAGGTCCCGGAGATGGTCGCGGCGGGGCTCGACGAGGCCACCGCGCGACGCCTGCTCGCGGCTCCCTGGTGGCCCGAGATGATCACCGATGTCCTGGAAACGCCCGAGTTCAGCGACCCGACTGCGAGCCGGGATATCATCCTGGGCTACGCGCGGGACGTGATCCAGGAGTACATCTGGAAGCGCTTTCCACTCGAGCCTTGACCGACCGGGTCCCGCTGTAGAATCATCGCTCGCGGCACTACGAGGAACGGCTCATGACGGCGCAGGACCCGCTCACCACCAAGCTCGTCAGGGCGCACGACAACGTCGCCCGGCTGTGCGACTTCTTCGCCGCCCGGCGCACCTGGGACCTCGCCGACGGCGCCCGCTCGGCGGCCGGCGAGCTGGTCGAGGCCGCCCACAGCATCGACGAGCGTCTCCGGACGCTGGTTCTCCAGGCCGGTGCCGTGCCGCTGCCGCCGGCCGGGGTCGAGGCCGAAGCCCGACCCCGGGGCGTGCTCGAGGTCGACAGGATCCGGCGTTTCGCGGCCTACCTGCGCGAGCTCGACGCCTGGTTCGCCGCCCAGTCCGGACCCCCCTCGACCCCGGCCGGGGTCATCGAGGTCCAGCGGACCCAGGCCCTGGTGGCCCGCATCCTCGTCCTGGTCGACGAGCTCACCCTGCCGCCGGCCGAGGCAGTGGCACCGGTCGCCGAGGCGGCGCCCGCTGCCCCGCTCGATGCCGCCGAGGCCCCCCCGACACCTCGGCCGGAGCTGGACCCGGACCTGCCGAAGATGGTCGTCCTCGACGACACCGAGGCCCGCCCCATGATCCAGGAGTTCCGCGGCGTCAAGGAGCTGACTCCGGAGTGCAAGGACGCCGTGGCCCGTTTCCTCGCGGCCTGGGAGATCAAGCACAACCCGAGCCAGCGCAAGAAGCTCCTCGACCGCCTGCTGCGGTGGATCGCCTCGGCGCCCGACGGCCAGGTGCTGGTGCTCAAGATCAAGACCGCTTCGGAGCCCTTCGAGCCCTATCCGGCCTACCTCTCGCGGGACTTGCTCGCCACGTCCGACGCGACCGACGAACCGTGACCGGGAGCCCCTCGTGAGCCCCTCCCCGCGATCGCCCCTCGCAGCCCTCGTCGAGAAGCTGATCCCCGGAATCCGCTTCCCGTGGCTGCTCGTCATCCTCGCCGGCCTGCTGGCCGTCGACCTGGTGGTGCCCGATCCCATCCCCCTCCTCGACGAGGTTGTGCTCGCGGTGCTCACCTTCCTGGCCGCGTCGTGGCGCCGTCGCGGCGGCGACCCCTCCCGTCCGATCAAGGACGTGACGCCGCCGGACGAGGACGGCGAGCCGCCGCCCCGGGACGCACGCGATCCTCACTGAGCCGGAGCCCGGCGGTCAGCCCGGGACGACGCGCGGCATCCCAATCTCGAAACCGTCTCTGGCGGCGGCACGGTTGACCTTCAGCCGGAGCTCGAGCCGGCCCACGTGGTCGGCGACATCGTGGCGGAAGGTCCCCTGCGCGCGTTTCACGGCCGCCAGCCGCGCCCGGCGCACCACGTCGACCCCGTGGCCGCTCACCACCCGCCCGATGGCGACCTCGCACCGCCCCCGGCCGTCGGGGTTCAGGAAGCGGTAGTCGAGCTCGAGGACGGCGCCGGCCTCGGGGACCAGGAGGCGGATCACGAGGTCTCCCTGGGCCCGCACCACGACCGCCTCCCCGACCCGCTCGGCGAGCACCGTGCCGTCGCCGTCCACCAGCGCCCCTTGGGCGGGCAGAGGCAGCTCCTCGGCGGCGGCCCGGGAGCTGAACCCGATCTCGAGGCGGTCGTCCTCGAAGCGGCTCCGGTCGTGGCCGTACAGCGCCAGCGCGACGAGGTCGGCCAGCAGCACCAGGGCGAAGAGCGCCGCGACCACCACCGGCAGAGCGCGGCTCGTGCGCGGCTCGGGACCGGGCGTCACTCCCCCACCACCGACGCCACCAGGTCGGCGACCCGGTAGTCCGAGCGCTCCCCGGCCTCGGCCAACCGCGCCAGCGCGTCGTCGACCGCGGCGGCGGGCTCGGGCTCGTCCCAGCAGCCCAGGGCCGCCGTGGTCCACAGCCAGTCGAGGAGAGCCGCGAGACCCTCGGCGCGGAACCAGTCGGTTTCCTGCCAACGGTTGACCCCGAGCAGGGTCCGGCCCGGCTCCTCGGCCACCAGGCGCCGCAGGAACGGCCCGAGGTCCACGCGCTCGTCGGGACCGCACCGCCACCAACCGTCGAGGTCGAGGAGGAGCCTGACCGCGGCCAGGCTCCGGGCGACGGCGTCGGGGTCGAGCCCGAGCTCGCGCAGCGACCGCCCCAGAGCGCGGCCGAGCAGCCACTCGTCCAGCCATCCAACGACCCGCTGCCTGGCCCCGCGACGCCCGCCGAGCTCGCCGAGCCGACGCACCAGCAGCCAGCCCAGGAGGCTCGCCCACCACCCGAGGTCGTCGCGGAGGTGTCGATCGGCCCCGGGAAGCTCGGCGAGCCGGAGCGCCCGGCCGAGATCCCGGCGGACCGCCAGCAGCACCGGGTCGGGGTCCTCGTCCCGGCCGAGCCGTGCGGCAACCGCCGCCGCCAGGTCGTCGAGGCAGGCCACGACCTGGCCGACCCGCTCCCCGGCCAGGTCGGCGGCTTCCCCACCGAGCCGCGCCTCCCAGAGCTGGCGCAGGTGCTCCGGCGCCGCCGCGTCCTCGAAGGGGCCGAGCACGTCGCGCAGGCCGAGCTCCGCGAGGGCGGCGTCCACCGAGTCGGTGCCACGCCCCTCGAGGGCCGCCTCGAGCCGGCGCAGCCGGCCCCGCTGGTCGTCGTCGAGCTCGCGGAGATCCGTGAAGGCGTGGCAGCGGTAGGCGTCGAGCTCGAGGTACAGTCCCTCGTCGTGGAGCCGGCGGCACGGTCGCAGGTACTCGAGACCGGTCGCCAGGTCGCGGTACGCCAGGAAGCACCCGTCGCGATCCGGGACCCCGAGGCCCTCGGCGAGGCTGAAGCGCCGGCGGCTGCCGTCGCCGTCGCCCCCGCGCACCAGCTTGGCGGTGGACATCCTGAGCCAGCCCCGGGTCTCGGCGTAGAGGTTGTGGTAGACCACCAGGCTGCGCACGCCTCCGACCTCGTTGGAGTAGGCGAACACGTTCTCGTCGACGGCGCCGTCCTCGTCGACCAGGTCGTACAGCAGGAAACGGTCGACCTCGGCGAAGCTGCCGCGGCGGCGCAGCAGCGGGAAGACCTGGCGCTCGTGGCGCCGCACCAGGTCCTCGTTCGGGCTCTCGTCCCAGCGCGGGCGGCAGAACTCCATGCCGTACTTCTCGGTGAAGCCCTCGATCTGGCCGTGGCCGAACATGGGCAAGCCGGGCAAGGTCGCCATCATGGTCGCGACCCCGAAGTACTTGCCGTCGGTCCCGAACTGGTCGACCGCGGTGCGCTCGTCGGGGTTGGACATGAAGTTGACGTAGCGCTTGAGGATCTGCGGGTCGTACTCGAGGGTGCTCTTGATGAGGATCCGGTAGTCGGCGTTGCGCTCGTCTCGAAGCATGTTCATGAAGGCCGAGTTGTAGACGCGGTGCATGCCCAGGGTGCGGACGAAGTAGCCCTCGAGCAGCCAGAAGGCCTCGGCGAGGAGCAGGGTGTCGGGCGCCTCGGCGGCGACCCGGTCCACCACCTCGCGCCAGAACTCCTCGGGCATGACCCGGTCGAAGTCGGCTCGGGTCATGCCGTGCTCGGCGCGCGACGGGATGTCCCCGCCCGCCCCCGGCTCGGGGAACCAGAGCCGGTGGTAGTGCTGCTTGGCCAGGGTCATGGCGGCGTCGAAGCGGATGATGGGCGACCGCCGAGCGACGTGGAGGATGGTCTGGATCACCGCCTCGCGGACGTCGGCGCGGCGGTAGTCGAGCTGGGCGGTGTCGTTCCACGGCATGGAGGTGCCGTCGTTGCCGTGGTAGATGAAGCGGGCGTCCCCGGTCCAGTGGTCGAGGCGCTTGAAGACCACCGCCGCGTCGCTGCGGTTCCAGTAGCGGTCCTCGAGGTAGACCCCGACCCGGCCGTCGTCGCACAGGTCCGGCCCCGTGAAGGAGTAGGAAGGAAACGGCGGCTCGTCGAGGCCGATGAACCAGTCCGGGTGCTCGACGACCCAGCGCGAGTCGATCCCCATGTGGTTGGGGACCATGTCGGTGGACAGGCGGATGCCGCGGGCGGCGGCCCGCGCCTTCAGATTCTCGTAGGCCGCCTCACCGCCCAGGTCGTGTGCGACCACGTAGTCGGCGAGGGAGTAGGCCGAGGCCACGGCCTCGGAATCGCCCATCATCCGCTTGATCCGCTCCGAGGCCCGGCTCCGCTGCCACACCCCGATCAGCCAGAGGGCCGTGAAGCCCCATCCGGCGAGGCGGTCGAGCTCCTCGTCCGGAATCTGGTCGAGGGTGGTTACCGGCCGCCGGTAGCGCTCGGCGAGCTGGTGGAGCCAGACGTGGACGTTCTTGGCGAGCAGCACCACCCGCGGCATCCAGTCCAGGTCGGGCGAGTAGCGCTCGGGCGCGTCCCCGATCCCGCGGAAGTCCGGCGGCGGCACCGGGCCGGGGCCGGGCCCGAACACCGGCTTGGACTCCTCGGCAACGAAGTCGAGGCTCGACAGGACCCGCAGCACGAGCTCCCCGAGGTGCCGCCCCCAGGCGCTGCTGATGAAGGCGAGCTGGCCCTCGAGGCTGGTCGGCGCCGAACGCACCGGGCCCAGCAGCAGGTCGAGCAGCGTTCCACCCGGCTCGTCGAGGCCCGGGCGGCCGGCGAGCGAGGCCTCGACCCGGCCGACGCACTCCAGGTAGGCGGTGTCGCGGCACAGCTCCGAGTCGTCGAAGAGCTCGCGGAAGGGCGTGAAGGCCGGGTTCATGTTGGCCAGCCGCAGCAGCACCAGCTCCTCGAGGGCGACCTCCCGGTTCGGGGTGCCGTCGCTGGCCGCGGCCAGCCAGTCGCCCGCAGCGATTTCGCCGCGGTAGACAGCCAGGGGCGGGAACTCGTCGACGAATGCGGCGAGGACCCGGCCCACCGCCTCGACCCCCAGCTCGGCCTCGAGCTCCGCGAGCAGCTCCGCGAGCAGCGACGGCCGGACCTGCCGCCGGTAGGCCGCCAGGACGAGGTGGAGCATCTCGTCGATGAGGCCCATGGCGTTGACGTCGCTCGCCCGCACCCAGTCCGCATCGCGTCCCTCGTTGAGCCGGTCGGCGAACAGCCGGGCCGCCCGGAAGTCGGCGAAGACGACGTTGCCGTTCGACCCGAACAGGCCCAGGTCGAAGCGGTATCGGTCGCGGGCTCGCCGCGACACGTGGAACTCGCGGGTCGCCGTGGATCGGTCGCAGGTCATGGGGCTCCAGTCCGTCGGCGGCGATCATAGCGCGGATCGCCCTTACCGCTCCCGTGCCCGTTCCCGCGCCCGTGCCCGTGCCCGTTCCCGTGCCCGATGGAGGATTTAGCGGCAGCGGCAGTGACAGCGATCAGTGACTGCGATCAGGGGCAGCGGCAGGAACATCGTCGGGACCCGCACCCGGAGCCGTAGCCGGTGCCGGTCGGGAGCGGGAGCGACTCAGCGTCCCGCCCGGGTCGTTCGGCGCGTCCGACGCGCCGCCGCAATTCGTCCGACGAATTGCTGCCACTGCCACTGAAGCTGTATCGTTCAGCGGACGCGGACGCGGACGCGGACGCGGACGAGGGCGTTGCCGCGGCGTGTATCATGGCGGCCGGATGTGCCGATGAACGACGACGCCCTGCGCAAGCTCTTCCGCCGCCTCGAGCACCAGATCCTGGAGCTCGTGGCCAAGACCGACGACCCGGTGGCCCAGCGGGCGACCGCGGTGGCCCTGCTCCACCACAAGGTGCCGGGCGTGTCGTGGACGGGCTTCTACTTCCTGCGCGGCGAGGACCTGGTGGTCGAGGCCTACCAGGGGCCGGTGGCGTGCCTGGTGCTCGAGCGCCACATGGGGGTGTGCTGGGCCGGCGTCGACCGCAACGAGACCCTGCTCGTCAACGACGTCGAGTCATTCCCCGGCCACATCGCCTGCGACGAGCGCAGCCGCTCCGAGGTCGTTGTGCCCGTGCGCGACGCCCGCGGGAGGGCGATCGGCGTCCTCGACGTCGACTCCCACCTGCCCGACCACTTCACTGACGCCCACAGGGGTGGGTATGACGCGATCGTCCGGATGCTCGAGCCGCGCTGGTGGCGGTGACCTCCGCGCGAAGACGACGACCGGGCGGCTGCGACCCCACTCGAAGTCCCTTCAACTGAACGTCTCGACCTCGTACATGGCGAGCTTCGGGTCGGCCGAGAGAATGGGAA
>DATHSO010000124.1:0-1711 GCA_035464095.1 Candidatus Methylomirabilota bacterium
CCGGCCCGTTGGGGCCGGAGAATCGTCGACGCTTTCGGAGAACGGTATAGTGTCGTCGTCGGGAGGGCGCAGCCATATGTGCGGCATCGTCGGGGTGATCAACGACAGCGGGAAGCGGGTCATCGGCGACCTCGGCAACGGGGCCCACTTCCTGCAACACCGGGGACCGGCCTACGCCGGGCTCTTTCTCTACGACCCGGTGCGGCGGGCCGCGATCCTGGAGCGCGGTGAGGGGCTCGCCGACGACATCTTCAAGCCCCTCGGCCAGATCGAGGGCGACCTCGGCATCGCCCACACCCGGTACAAGACCTTCGGCAGCGGCGGCCGCTGCAACGCCCAGCCCTTCTGGGACCCCTTCGCCGGCCTGGCGCTGGCCCACAACGGCCACGTCACCAACGTCGACCAGATCGAGTCCGAGCTCGTCCGTCGCGGCCAGGCCCTGGCCGCCAACTGCGACGCCGAGCCGCTGCTGCGGGTGCTCGCCCTGTGGATCGAGCACTTCCGCGCGCTGGAGCCGGGCGCGCCCGAGAAGGAGATCGTCTTCAAGGCCATCGCCGAGGTCCAGCAGCGGGTCACGGGAGCCTTCTCGGCGGTTGCGGTGACGCCGTCGGGGCTCTACGCCTTCCGCGACCCCCACGGCTTCCGGCCCATGGTCCGCGGCTCGCGGGAGCGCGGCGGCAGCCGGGCGGTGATGATCGCCTCGGAGACCCTGGCGCTGGAGCAGAACGGCTTCACCGTCGACGAGGAGGTGCCCCACGGCACCGCCCTCCATGTCTGCCGCGACCTCGAGATCGACGAGCGGGCGCTGCTCCAGCGTGAGCCGCTGCCGTGCGCCTTCGAGCTCATCTACTTCGCCGACGTCGAGTCGAAGATGATGGGCGACCCGATTCGCACCTTCCGCTGGCGGGCCGGCCGCGCCCTGGCCCTGCACCTGCTCGAGGTCGCCCCCGAGCTCGCCGCCGACATCGACCTGGTGGTGCCGATCCCGCACTCCCCGATCCCCGGCGCCGAGGCCTTTGCCCAGAAGCTCGAGAAGGAGCTCAACGGCGGCGCGGTCCAGATCCAGTACGCGACCCCCATCTCCAAGTACCGCTACGGCGGCCGGATCTTCATGGAGGAGACCCAGGAGGCGCGCGACGAGGCGGCGATGCTCGACTTCCGGGTCGACGCCATCTCGGTCAAGGACAAGAGCATCTTCATCGTCGACGACAGCATCGTCCGCGGGACGAACGCGTCGCGAATCGTGCGCGCCTTCCGCGCCGCCGGCGCCCGCAGGATCGCCTTCGGCACGCTGTGGCCCATGGTCATCGACTCGTGCTTCCAGGGCATCAACACCCCGACCCAGGCCGAGCTCATCGGCGCCCGCTTCGCCCGCGACGTGGTGGAGGTCCAGACCGAGCTCGGCGTCGACGCCCTGTTCTACCTGCCGATCGAGGTCTTCCAGGAGAAGGTCATCAAGGGCGCTCCCGCCTGCATGGCCTGCACCACCGGTCAGCGCGCGGTCAAGTTCGAATACTGTGGAAAGGTGCTGCCCCCGGTTTGATCTGCAGGTTCCCTGAATGACGGCGGGAGGCTTGGAGGACGCGGTCGTGGAGGAGGCCGTTGCTGGCGACGATGCCGCGGCCGGTGGCGAGGCGGCGGCCCCGGGAGAAGTCGAGGGCGGCGCCGTCGAGGTCGCTGACCCGGCCGCCGGCCTCGGTGATGACGACGG
>DATHSO010000125.1:0-4297 GCA_035464095.1 Candidatus Methylomirabilota bacterium
CACCACCGATCCCGAGGTCGGGTCCCGGGTCCGGGTCCGGCCCAGGCGTCAGGACGCCCGAGCCGGGGGGAGGGTGTAAAACCCTCCCCTACGAGCGGTTTCCGGTTGGCATCGTGGTTCCCGGTTCGCCTGGTGGTCGCCGGTTTCATCTCGTAGGGGCGGGTTTTACACCCGCCCTCACGGGCCCTGCGGCGCTCGGTAGCCCCCAACCCGGTTGCGGACGCTGCTCGCTGCCGCTGTCGCTGCCGCTGTCGCTGCCGCTGTCACAGTTCGTCGGACGCGGACGCGGACGCGGACGCGGACGCGGAAACGGAAACGGAAACGGGAGAGTCTTCGAGGCCCGCGAGAGGCGTTCTGGGGGATAATGCCCCGGAAACGAGCCGTGTCCCCGCCCAACGGTCCCGGCTCGGGCTCCGTAGACCGTGCGGGGACGAAGATGACGAGGGAGAAGCTGTGGATTCTGCCGTGCCCGGCACGAGACCGCACCGAGGTGCCCGTGGACGATCGTGAGCTCGTCCGGGCCGCCCGGCGCGGGGACGAGGACGCCTTCGCCGACCTCGTCCGGCGCCACTCCGGCGGGCTCCACCGCTCGGTGGCGCGGGTCGTCCTGGACGACACCGAGGCCTGGGACGTGGTCCAGATGGCCTTCATCCGTGCCTGGCAGCGCCTGGACCGCTACAACCCGCAGTGGAGCTTCGCCACCTGGCTGTACCGGATCGGCGCCAACCTGGCCATCGACCTGGTGCGGTCGCGGACGAGTCGGCTGAAGGCCCACAAGGCCGGCGGTGAGCACCAGCTCCGGGTGGTGGGCGGCAGCGAGCAGGCCCCGTCGGACCGCCTCGGCCACGACGAGGTCGACGGCATCCTTCGGGAGCTGGTGGAGGAGCTGACCCCGCAGCAGCGCACCGCCTTCGTGCTGCGCGAGATCGACGGTCTGGAGACCTCCGAGGTGGCCGAGATCCTCGGCTGCTCGGTGGCCACGGTGCGCAACCACGTGTTCCAGGCCCGCAAGACCCTGCGCCGGGAGGTGGAGCGCCGCTTCCCGGAGTACGTTCCGGAAGGTCACCGAGGTGGACATGAGCTGTGAGACCTATCGTGAGTTGTTGGCCGCCTACCTCGACGACAGCCTCGACGAGGTGCGGCGGACCGGGTTCCGGGCCCACCTGCGCCTGTGCGAGAGCTGCCGCGAGCAGCTCCTGGCCGCCGAGCCGACCCTGGTCTTCGCCCTTGCGCCCCGGCGCGAGCCCGATCGGGAGCGGGTGGAGGCGTGCGTCGCGGCAGTGACCGCGGGGATCCGCCAGGAGCGACTGAAACGCCAGATTCGGGGGCCGCGTCGGCCGTGGCTGGCGGCGGCCGCGGCGGTGGTTGTGGCCCTCGCCGGGGCCGGAGGCTGGTGGCTCGGCTCGGAGCGCGGCGCCGCGCCGCCGGCGGCTCTCCAAGCGGCCGCCGGCAATTCCGTCGAATCCGGTACCGCGTTGACCAGCGAGCGGCCGACGGTGTTCGAGCCGCCGCCCCGCATCGAGGTCGACATGGCGCAGGACGAGGTGCGGGTCTACCAGTACGCCATCGAGGGCGACGGCTCCACGGGGGCGGTCTTCATCGTCAACCCGGGAATGGAGCTGTGATCATGACCAGGGCGCTTTCCCTCGGCCTGTTGCTCCTGGCCGTGGCCGCGGTCCCCATCCAGGCGGAGGACCCCGGAACCGCGGTCCGGGTCTTCAACCTCAAGAACGCCACCGTGCTCGAGGCCTTCACCGCCATCGAGCCACTGCTGTCGGATCTCGGCAGCGTCTCGGTGCAGCCCAAGCGGGCGCGGATCACGGTCCAGGACTCGCCCGACGTGCTGCGGCGGGTCATCGCGGTCGTGAGCGAGCTCGATCGGCTGCCGGGCGAGTACCGGATCGAGGTCGAGCTCCTCGAGGGCCTCGACGTCGAGCAGGTCTCCGATCTGCCCCCCGAGCTCGACAAGCGGCTGCACCGGATGTTCCCCTTCAAGTCCTACCGCCGTGCGGGCCGGACCGTGTTCCAGGGCGAGCTCGGCCAGCCGACCTCGGCCACCCTGGGCCGCAGCTACCGGCTGTCCTTCCTCGCCGACTCCTTCAAGATTCCCGAGACGACCCCCTGGGGCGTCGCCGATGCCGGCGGCCAGAGAACCCAGGTCAAGTGGCTGCGCCTCGACCGATTCGTGCCCGGTGTCGGCGGCACCGAGCAGACGGTGGAGCTGCTCCGGACCACGGCCTTCCTGTCTCCGAGGCAGAAGATGATCATCGGCGCCGGCAGCTCGGAGGACTCCGCCAATGGGCTGGTGCTGATTCTCACCATGCTGTCGGTGGAGGACCGGTAGTGGCTGCGGTGGTGGCCGGAGTGCGCTGAGTGCCGGAGTACGTCTGCCGGCTGGGCACCCCGGACGGGCGGGTGCTGGAGCAGCGGCGGGTGGCCGCCACGACGGACGTCCTGCGCCACGAGCTCGAGAGCGAGGGGCTGCACGTCTTCTCCATCTCCGCTGCCCGGGCCCGGCTGCACCTGCCGTTCATCGGCGGCGGCACCAGGGTCTCGGGCCAGGACTTCCTGCTCTTCAACACCCAGCTCGCGACCCTGCTGCGCGCCGGCCTGCCCCTGGCCCAGGGGCTCGACCTGCTGCGCGACCAGCAGGCCAACGAGCACTTCCGGGCGCTGCTCGCCAAGGTCCACCAGCAGGTGACCACGGGGGTGGCCCTGTCGGACGCGTTTCTGGCCCTGGGCGACGTGTTCCCGCGCCTGTATGCCAACACCCTTCGCGCGGGCGAGCGTTCCGGCGAGCTCGAGCTGGTGCTCGGCCGCTACGTCGAGTACCAGCGGCTCACCGAGTCGGTACGCAAGAGGATCATCGGCGCCCTGACCTATCCGGCGGTGCTGGTCGCCCTCTCCATCGTGCTGGTGGTGATCCTGATGGTGCGGGTGATCCCCGCTTTCAGCAGCTTCTACGTCCAGTTCGACGCCGAGCTGCCGCTGCCGACCAGGATCATCATGGGGACGGCGACCGGGCTTCAGGACCACTTCCTGATCGTGACGGCCGCGGTGATCGGCCTCGTGGTTGCGTTCAGGGCGTGGCGAACGTCGCCCTCGGGCCGCCGCATCACCGACCGCTGGCGGCTCAAGCTGCCCCTGGTGGGCCGACTCGCCCACCTGTTCGCCGTCTCCCAGTTCACCCGCTCGCTGGCGGTGCTGCTCGGCGGCGGCACCCCGATGGTGCCGGCCCTCGACACCTCGGCGACCTCGGTGAGCAACTCCTACCTGGCCGAGCTGTTCAGGGGCTGCGTCCAGGAGGTCCAGGAGGGGCGGTCCCTGTCGGATTCCCTGGACGACACCGGGCAGATGCCGGAGCTGGCGCTCGCCATGATGCGGGTCGGGGAGGCCACCGGCGCCCTGCCCGAGATGCTCAAGCACACCTCGGGCTTCCTCGACGAGGAGATCGAGTTCAGCCTGAACCGGCTCGTCACCCTCTTCGAGCCCCTGATCCTGGTGGTCATGGGTATCATCGTGGCCGCCCTGCTGCTGGCGGTCTATTATCCACTGTTGACGACCGTGACCAAGATCGGATGACGCGAATGGCCACCGACCCCACCCTCGACCAGACCCTGGTGATGCTCGACGAGGCCGTCGAGACCGGCGGGCGGGGGGACGTGCGCGAGGCCCAGGCTCTGGCGGCACGCCTCGGCCTGCCCTTCGACCCCCTCGACGAGTTCCACGTCGACGTCGACCTGTTCCGGACCATCCCGGTGGAGACCATGCTCCACTACCAGTTCCTGCCCATGGCGAGCGACGGCGAGGTTCTCAGGGTCGTGATGGCCGACCCGTCGAACGTGGTCGGCCTCAACGAGCTCGAGCTCGCCCTCGCCCGGCCCCTGGAGGTCACGGTCGGCCCACGGCAGCGGATCGCCGACATCCTCGAGAAGTCCGAGTCCACCCAGCGCGTGCTCGACGAGGCCACCGAGGGCTTCAGCATGCAGATCGTGCAGGAGGCCGAGGACGGCGAGGAGGTCCTGTCGATCGACCGCATCACCGCCGACCAGTCGCCCATCATCCGGCTGGTGGACACGATTCTGTTCAACGCCATCCAGCGCCGGGCCTCGGACATCCACGTCGAGACCCAGGACCGCGAGGTGGTGGTCAAGTACCGCATCGACGGTGTCCTCTACCAGGCCATGAAGTCGATCGACAAGCGTCACCACTCGACCATCATCTCGCGCATCAAGGTCATGTCGGAGCTCGACATCGCCGAGAAGAGAGTCCCCCAGGACGGGCGCTTCAAGGTCAG
>DATHSO010000126.1:0-57862 GCA_035464095.1 Candidatus Methylomirabilota bacterium
CCCGTGCCCGTGCCCGTGCCCGACGACATGATCCGCGCCAGTTACAGTGACAGAGGCAGTGACAGAGTCAGCGGCAGTGGCAGCGGCAGCGGCAGCGGCAGCGGCAGCGGCAGTGGCAGCGGCAGCGGCAGCGGCAGCGGCAGTGGCAGCGGCAGCGGCAGCGGCAGCGGCAGCGAACAGTCGTCCGCGTCTCCGCGGCCTTCATCTCGATCCCGACCCCGTTCCCGATCCCGTTCCCGAATGGCCCCAGGTCCACTTCCGGTCCGGATGCGGGCGCTGCCACCGTCCCCGCCGTCGTGCGCCTGGCTGCGCTACCATCCCGCCATGACGCCCCGGACCGCCATCGCCGCCATCACCTTCGACGTCGGCAACACCCTGCTCCACTGCGACCCGCCCCCGGCCGCGATCTACGCCGAGGCCCTGAGCCGGCGCGGGCGCACGGTCACCCCCGAGGAGGTGGCGCCGGTGTTCGCCGCCGCCTGGGCCGAGCTGCAGTCCGTCACCGCCCCCGGCGTCGACCGCTACGGCGCCCTGCCCGGCGGCGAGCGGGCCTGGTGGGCCGCCTTCCTCCAGGAGGTCCTGGACCGGCTCGACCACGGCGCCGACCGGGATGTGCTCCTCGACGACCTCTACGCCGCCTTCTCCCGGCCCGAGGTCTGGAGGACCTACCCGGAAGCTGCCGGGACGCTCGCGGCGGTCCGCGGCCGGGGCCTGCGGCTGGCGGTGGTGTCCAACTGGGACCGGCGTCTTCCCGCCATCCTCGACGATCTCGACCTGTCCCGGTGGTTCGACGTCGTCACCGTGTCCTCCATCGAGCAGGTCGAGAAGCCGGCCCCGGCGATCTTCCGGCGCACCCTGGAGCGGTTGGGAGTCGAGCCGGCGGCGGCGATCCACGTCGGCGACTCGCCCCTGGAGGACTACGAGGGCTCGCGCTCGGCCGGCATGATGCCGGTGCTCATCGACCGCCCCGGCGCCTTCGCCCTCGACGGCTACCGCCGGATCACGAGCCTCGACGAGGTGCTGGCGCTGCTGGATTGAGGGCCGCCGCCGGTCGGCGGCGGCGGCGGCGAGGGCAGCTCGCTACAGGACGTCGTCCCAGCCCCGCTCGTGCAGGACCTCGACGACCTCCCTGACTCGTTGGGCCCGGTCCCTCGGCACCACCAGCACCGCGTCCGGCGTCGCCACCACCACCAGGTCCGAGACCCCCACCGCGGCCACCACGACGCCGTCGCCCACCAGCACGCTGTCCCGGCTGTCGAGGGCGACGGTGCGGCCGCGGCCGACGTTGCCGTCGCCGTCGGCGGTGAGGACCTCGGCCAGGGACGGCCAGGAGCCGAGGTCGGACCAGCCGAAGTCGACCGGCACGGTCCAGCAGCTCGTCGCCGACTCCATGACCCCGAAGTCCACCGAGGTCCGGGGCAGCCGCGGGTAGACCTCGGCCAGGACCCGGGCCTCGTCGGCGGTCCCGAGCGCCCCGCCGATGGTCTCGACACCGTCGGCGAGCAGCGGCATCTGGCGACGGACCTCGGCGAGGAGGTCCGCTGCCCGCCACGCGAACATGCCCGAGTTCCACAGGAAGCCTCCGGCCTCGAGGTAGCTCCGGGCGGTGTCGTGGTCCGGCTTCTCCACGAAGCGGTCGAGGCGGTGCACCGGCCAGCCGTCCTCGGCGCCGTCGGCGGCACCGACAGCCAGGTAGCCGTAGCCGGTCTCGGGCCGGGTCGGCTCGACGCCGAAGGTGAGCAGGCCGCCGCGCGCCGCCACCGCCGCCGCGCCGGCCGCCATGGCCGAGCGGAAGCGGTCCTCGTCGGCGATCAGGTGGTCGGCGGGAAAGACCAGGCACAGGGCGTCGGGGTCGTGGTGAAGGAGGACCCGCGCCGCGTAGGCGGCACAGGCCGCGGTGTCGCGGCCGTCGGGCTCCACCAGCACGTGGTCCGGGGACAGGGCGCCCAGGGCGGCCCGGGTGGCGTCGGCGGTGGCGGCGGTGGTCACCACCCAGACCCGCTCGGCCGTCACCAGGGGCAGGATCCGCGCCACCGTGGCCTCGACCATGGACAGCTCGGAGACCAGCGCGAGCAGCTGCTTGGGCCGGTCGTGCCGGGAGGCGGGCCAGAAGCGGGTGCCGGATCCCCCGGCCATCACGACCGCGTGCAGCATGGGCTCAGTGTAGCCGGTTCCGGCCAGAGCCGAAACCGAACGAATTCTCAATTCTTAATTCTTAATTCTCAATTACCAAATGTCCGTAATTCATAATTCAAAATTCATAATTGAGAATTATGTGTCGTCCTTCTTGTCCCTGAGCCCGTACTGCTCGAGCTTGCGGTACAGGGTCGAGCGGCCGATGCCGAGCTGGCGGGCGACGTCGGAGAGGTTGCCGCCGTGGCGGGAGAGGGCGCGCTCGATGGCCCGCTTCTCGAGCTCCTCGAGGCTCAGCGCGGCCGAGGTCGGGGGCGACGGCTGGGCGGTCGCGAAGGTGGGCCCCGAGCCGAGGCCCAGGGGCAGGTCGTCGAGCCCGAGCTCGGGCCCGTCGGCGAGCAGCAGCGAGCGGTGGATCACGTTCTCGAGCTCGCGCACGTTGCCCGCCCAACCGTGGCTCTGCAGGGCGGCCAGGGCCGCCGGGCCGACCCCGGTGGTCCGCTTGCCGGCGTCGCGCGCGTACTTGGCGATGAAGTGATCCACCAGCAGCGGGATGTCCTCCCGCCGCTCCCGCAGCGGCGGCAGCGCGATCGGGAAGACCACCAGCCGGTAGTAGAGATCCTGGCGGAAAACCCCCTCCGCCACCATCTGCTCCAGGTCCCGGTTCGAGGCCGAGATCACCCGGACGTCGAGCTCGATGGTCTTGGTGCCGCCGACCCGCTGCAGGCGGCGTTCCTGGAGCACCCGCAGCAGCCGCGCCTGGGCCGACGGCGACATTTCGCCGACCTCGTCGAGGAAGATGGTGCCGCCGGCGGCCTGCTCGAACTTGCCCGGGTGGGCGGCGACGGCGCCGGTGAAGGCCCCCTTCTCGTGGCCGAAGAGCTCGGACTCCTGGAGGCCCTCGGGGATGGCGGCGCAGTTGACGTCGACGAAGGGGCGATCGGAGCGCAGGGAGCCGTAGTGGATCGCCTTGGCGACCAGCTCCTTGCCGGTGCCGCTCTCGCCCGAGATGAAGACCGTGATCTCCGAGCCGAGGACCTTGCGGATCTGGTCGTAGACCCGCCGCATGGCCGGCGACGAGCCGACGATGCTGTGCAGGCCGAAGCGCTCTCCGACCTCGGTCCGGCCCCGCGAGGCCTCGTCGGCGACCCGGCCGAGGGCCAGGGCGCGGCCGAGGGTGGTCCTGAGCCGGTCCTGGTCGATGGGCTTGACCAGGTAGTCGTAGGCGCCGAGCTTGGTCACCTCCACCGCCCGGCTGACGTCGTTGACGGCGGTCAGGATGATCACCGGCAGCTCCGGCGAGCGGCGCTTGAGCTCGGTGAGCACCGCGACCCCGTCGACCTCGGGCATCATGAGGTCGAGGAGCACCGCCCCCGGCGGCCCCTCGGCGCAGGCCAGCACCTCGGCGCCCCCGGCGAAGGACTCCACCCGGTAGCCGGCCGCGGACACGATGACGGTGAGCAGCTCCCGGATCGCCGGCTCGTCGTCGACCACCCAGACCACGGTGTCCTGGCTCATGATGCTCTCAGTGTATCGCCGACGAAGCCCGCCAGCCACGCGGTCAGGGTGTCGAGCGCGGTGTCGGCGGCGCGCAGGCGGACCTCGACCTCCCCGGCCGACGCCACCGCCGCCGCGAGCTCGGCCTCGGTGTAGCGGCCGGCGCCCGCGAAGAGCGCGCCCAGGGCCCACGGCGACGGCGGCTTCGCCCCCGGCTTGACCAGGGGCGAGGGCGCGTCGTCGGCGAGCCGGGCGATCAGCTCGGGTGCGAGCTCGGGCTTGAAGCGCCGTCCGTACCAGCCCCGGGCCCGGGTCCGCTCGGGCGCCATCTCCCCGGTCAGGCCGGCGGCGTCGGCGACCCGCCGCAGGTAGAGCAGCTGCAGCTGGAGGTTGGCCACCTGGGCGTAGAGGATCCGCTCGAAGGCCTCGGGCTCCAGGCGCTGGCCCTGCCAGTCGTTGACGGGCGCTCCTGACCCCGCGGCCGCCACCAGGTCGAGCAGCGGGGCCAGCCGGCGCTCGAGCACGGCGTCGCGCACCACCTCGAGGGAGCGCTCCCGGGGAAAGGTGAGGCGGCGCACCAGCTCCTCGTCGACCTCGCCGCCGGCCGCCGCCCCGGCGAGCTTGCGCACCTCCTGGACCAGAAGCCGGGGCGCGAAGCCGAGCCGCTCGAAGAGCAGGTCGATGGCCCGGCGGCTGAAGCGCGCGGGGCCGGCGACCCGCGCCAGCAGGCTCTCGAGCACCCGGCGCTGCTCGTCGGACAGGACCGCGTCCTCCCAGGGCTTGGGCGGCGGCGGCAGGCCGATCCACTCGACCCGGCCGGCCGCGGCCAGCGCGTCCGCGAGCTCCCCGGTGGGCTTGCGGCCGCACCAGGCGCCGAGGACGAGGGCCACCCCCTCGGGCACCCCGTCGGCGAGCACCCGGATCAGGGGCGTCGGGTCGGGGGGCTCCGCCTTGGCGGCCTTGAGCCCGGGCGGCGCGGGCGCGCCCAGCCACTCGCGGGCGTCGGGGACCACCAGCACCCGGTCGGCGGCGAACAGGGAGGGCGACACCAGCTCGGTGGCCACCGACTCCGGGGTCGCGTCGTCGCCCTGGACCTCGGTCGCGGCCCCTCCGAGCTCGCGGCCGAGCTCGTCGACCACCGCCGCCAGCCGCTCCTCGAGGAGGAAGTCGTCGCTGGCGGCGATGAGGTGAACCCGTGGCATGGTGGGTCGGGGGACCCGACCTAGAGCTGACCCTGGTCCTGCAGCTCCTGGCACTCGATGCAGTGGCGGGCCCAGGGGACCGCGTCGAGCCGCCCGGCCTGGACCTTCTTGCCGCAGGCCAGGCACTCCCCGTAGCTGCCGCTCTCGATCCGGTCGAGGGCGTCGTCGATCCGTCGCAGGATGTCGCGTTCGCTGGCCGACAACCGGTAGCTGAGGTCGCGGGTGACGGTGGAGAGGGCGCGGTCGCCGAGGTCCGGAGCGTCCTCGGAGGGACCTTCCTGCTCGCTCTCCCGGGCCGCCATGACGCGGTCGAGGAGGCGCTGCCGCTTCTCCTCCAGGAGGGCCTTGTACTTGTCCAGCTGTTTCCGGTTCATGGTCAGTGCCTCCAACGATGCTGCTCGGCAGCGAGCATCCCCTATTGTACGTTGGGCCGGTGATATCCACCACCTCCGAGGATGTGGCTGGCCCGGAACAACTGCTCCCACAGCAGCAGCCGGGCGAGACGGTGGGGCAGGGTCATGGCGCTCAACGACAGGACCAGCCCCGCCCGCCGGGCGATGTCGGGTTCGAGGCCCAGGTCGCTGCCGACCACGAGATCGACTCCCGGGGCGGCGCGATCCTCCAGGTCGGCGAGCCACGCCGCGAAGGCCTCGCTGGTCATCGCTCGTCCACCCTCGTCGAGCACCGCCAGGACGGCTGCCGGGTCCAGGGCGCGCTCCAGAGTCCTCGCCTCCTCGCGCAGGATCCGTCGCGGGTCGTCGTCCCGGCCTCCGGAAACCGGCCGCAGCGCCCGGTCCTCGGTCGGCCACCGGCGATCGACGGTGCGCCGGTAGCGCGCGATCTCCTCTTCCCACGGCCCCGAGCCGCTGCGACCGAACCACAGGACCCGGATCTTCACCGCCCGCCCGTCGGCGCCGCATCGTCGAGGCCCAGGTCGGCGTCGTCGAGGCGGGGCGCATCCCCCCACAGCCCGTCGAGCCCGTAGTAGGCCCGCCGGTCCTCGGTGAAAACGTGGACCACGAAGTCGCCGTAGTCGAGGAGCACCCAGTCGCTGCGGGCCTCGCCCTCGGTGTGCAGGGGCAGCCGGCCGTGGCGCTTGAGCCTGGCCGAGACCTCGTCGACGATGGCGCCCACCTGGCGGTCGCTGGCCGCCGAGCACAGCAGGAAACCGTCGGCGTAGGAGGTCAGCTCGGCGACGTCGAGGCCGAGCAGGTCGAAGGCCTTCTTGTCCACCGCCGCCTGGGCGGCGATCCGGATCTGCTCCAGGATCTCAGCGTCCAGCATGATGCTCCTTGGGGATGTCGGTGCGGTACAAGCGGTACTTCTCGATGTACGAGTGGACCTCGTGGGGGACCAGCTCCCGGATCGGCAGCCCGTGCCGCTGCCGGGTGCGGACGTCGGTGGCCGAGACCGGGAAGGGCTCGTGGTTGAGCAGGTAGACGGTCTGTCGGGTCGGGTCGGGGACCTCCTCGAAGAGCTCCACCTGGACCAGTCGGGACTGGAGCTCCTCGGGCACCCGCCGGCGCAGCTCCTCGCCCCAGATGTGGGCGCGGTGCAGCACCACCAGGTGGGCGAGATCGACGAGCTCGAGCCACCGCTCCCAGGTCGCGATCTGCGAGAACGAGTCCGAGCCGAGCAGGAAGTAGAGCAGGGCGTCGGGCTCGCGGTCCCGGAAGCGACGCACCGTGTCGACGGTGTAGGTGGGCCCGTCGGTGAAGACCTCGACGTCGGAGGCGAAGAAGCCCTCGAAGGGCAGGGTCGCCAGGGCCACCATGGCCAGCCGGTGGGTGATCGGCGTCAGGGGCTCGGCGCGCTTGTGCGGTGGTCGGCCGGCCGGCACGAAGTGGACGGCGTCGAACTTGAAGGTCTCCTGGGCCCGCACCGTGGGCACCAGGTGCCCGGTGTGGAAGGGGTCGAAGCTGCCGCCGTAGATGGCGATGCGCTGCCTCATGTCGCCTCCGTCCGCGACGCCGCGAGCTCGAACAGGAGCCCGAGCAGGCGGTCGATTCCGTCGCCCGTCACCGCCGAGATCGTCCAGCACGGCACGCCGTGTTCGGCGGCGACCCGCTCGAGCTCGGCGGCGGCTGCCGCCCGGTCGGCCAGCGCGTCGGTCTTGGTCCCCACCAGCAGCCAGGGCCGGTCGTCCAGGGGGGGGTCGTAGGCCGCGAGCTCGCCCCGGATCGTCGCCACCGAGTCGGCGATCCCGGCGGCGTCGGTCAGGTCGACCAGGTGGGCGAGCACCCGGCAGCGCTCCACGTGTCGCAGGAACTGGACCCCGAGGCCGGCGCCCTGGTGGGCGCCCTCGATGAGGCCCGGGATGTCGGCCATGACCAGGGTCCGGAGCTCGTCGCCCGGCGCCCCGACCACGCCCAGGTGGGGCTCGAGGGTGGTGAAGGGGTAGTCGGCGATCTTGGGCCGGGCGGCCGACACCCGGGCCAGCAGGGTCGACTTGCCGGCGTTGGGCAGGCCGACCAGGCCGACGTCGGCGAGCAGCTTGAGCTCGAGCTCGAGCTCGCGGCGCTGCCCCGGCCCGCCGTCCTCGGCGTGGCGGGGCGCGCGGTTGGTTGCAGTGGCGAAGCGGGCGTTGCCGCGGCCGCCCCGGCCGCCGCGGGCCACCACCAGCTCGTCGCCGTCGGCCACCAGGTCGCCGAGCACCTCGCCGCTCCCCAGGTCGCGGACCACCGTGCCCGGCGGCACCGGGACGACGGCGTCGTCGCCGCTGGCCCCGGTCTTGTTGGACCCCATGCCGTGGCGGCCGCGCTCGGCCCGGATCGAGCGCTGGTGGTGGATGTGGAGCAGGGTGTTGAGGTTGGCCTCGACCCGCAGCACGACGTCGCCGCCCCGGCCGCCGTCGCCGCCGTTGGGCCCGCCCCTGGGCACGAACTTCTCGCGCCGGAAGGAGACGCAGCCGTTGCCACCGGCGCCCGCTTCGACGGTGATCCGGGCCTGGTCAACCAGCATCGGCCAAACGACCAGCGCGGCCGGCTGGGGGCGCGGCCGCGCGTCGTGTCGTCCGGTCGGGGACCATGATCTTTCGGCTCAGGCGGTCACCACGTTGATGAAACGTCCGAGCCGACCCCGATTCTGGAACTGGACCTTGCCCTGGGCGGTGGCGAAGAGGGTGTCGTCGTGACCCCGCTTGACGTTGACGCCGGGCTTGAAGCGGGTGCCGCGCTGCCGCACGAGGATCGAGCCCGCGGTCACCAGCTGACCGTCGCCCACCTTGGTGCCCAGACGCTTCGACTGCGAGTCCCGGCCGTTGCGGCTCGATCCCTGACCTTTTTTGTGCGCCATGGCTGCCCCCTACGCCTCGATGGCCTCGACCCGGACCCGGTAGTAGTCCTGGCGATGGCCCTTCGTCCGCCGGTATCCCTTGCGGCGCTTCTTCTTGAAGACGATGACCTTCTTGCCGCGCTCCAGCTCCACCACCTGGCCCAGGACCGAGGCGCCCTCGACCGTCGGGGTGCCGATGCGGACCGTCTCGCCCTGGCTGAGCATCATCACCCGGTCGAAGCGCAGCTCGTCGCCCGCCGAAAGGTCGGGAACTGTCCGCTCCACCAGCAGCACGTCGCCCGGGCTGACCCGGTACTGCTTGCCGCCGTGCTTCACCACTGCGTAATCCGTCATGCCACACCTCTCCCCACACAAGGGGCGCTCGTTATAGAACATTCCGGCTCGGCTGTCAACGTCGCCGGGACCCTCTCATTCCACCTCCCGCGTCCGCGTCCGCGTCCGCGTCCGTGCCCGACGGGCACTCCAGTGACAGCGGCAGTGGCAGCGGCAGCGGCAGTGGCAGCGGCAGCGGCAGCGGAGGCCCGAAGGCCGCCGCCGCGTGAGTCCTCTGCGCCTCCGCGCCTCTGCGATGAAAATCCCCGCCGCCTCACCGCCCGCCGGGCCGTGGCGGGCGGGGCCGCTCGGGCCCGTCGCCGGGGAACCGGCGCTCGCGCAGCTGCTCGAGCTGGCGGCGCATGGCGAGCAGCTCCCGCCACTGCTCGGTGCTCAGGGTCGCCCGCACCGCGAGCAGCATCTCGAAGCGCTCGTTCTCGAGCGCGCGGCGCGCGGTCTGGAAGCGACCGAAGGCCTTGCGCACCCCGTCGGCGTCGAAGGCGTTGCGGTCGACCTCGGCTGAGAGCTCGAGCTCGGCCTTCTTCAACGCCGCGTTGAGGTCGATCATGGCGTGGGCGTGGCGGTAGACCAGGTCGCCGATGGCGCGCTGCTGGTCGTCGCTGAGGCCGATCTTGGCGGCGACGCGCTCGTTCTCCCACCACTTGCCCGGCGGCAGGTTGAAGTCACTCGCCACGACCGTCGCGCTGGCGGCGAGCAGGACCGTGAACAGAACCAGACGTTTCATGGTTGCCTCCTACCCCCGCTCACGACGCTCCGTTGTCGACGGCCACGTCGACGACGCCGATCCCCGGGTCGATGACCTCGAAGCCCGGGATCCGGTCGTCGGCGAGCAGCTCGTTCATCTCGGCCAGGATCTCCTCCACCGACGGCTCGACCGCTGCCGGCGGCGCCGGCCAGTCCGGACGCAGCACCGTCGCCGCCACCGCGATGAGCACGGTCGCCGCCAGGGCCAGGGCGGGCCGCAGCCAGCGGCCGCCGCGACGCGCCGACGGCCGGCCCGGCGCGGGCAGCCGAGCCGCCACCGCAGCCGCCAGCTCGTCCCAAGCGGGCTCCCGCATCTCGAGGTCGGCGCGGCGCTCGGCGATCAGGGCCGCCAGCGCCGCCGCCTCCTGTCGGCAGGCGACACAGCTCGCCAGGTGCTCGCGGGCCTCGTCGCCGAGCTCGAGCCCGGCCACGGCCGCGGTCATCTCGTCGTCTCTCAGGTGCGTGCTCATCTCAGGTCTCCAAGCTCGCGGCGTAGCCGGTGCACCGCGCGGTGCAGCTGGGTCTTGACCGTGCCCACGTGGACCTCGAGGGCGGCGGCGATCTCGTCGAGCTCCATCTCGGCGTAGAAGCGCAGCCGGAAGATCTCGCGCTGGCGCTCGGGAAGGCCCGTCTCCGCCGCCGCCAGCCGGGCCACCGTCTGGCGCTGCTGGGCCCGGGCCTCGGGATCGACGGCCAGGTCGGCGACCCGGCCCACCGCGGCCTCGGCGGCGGCGTCGTCGGCCAGCCGGACCCCTTCGCGCTTGCGCCGGCGCAATGAGTCGAGGCAGGTGTTGATGGCGATCCGGGTCAGCCAGGTGGTGAAGGCCGCCCGGCCGTCGAAGGTGCCGAGGGCGGTGAAGGCCTTGACCAGGCTGTCCTGGGCCGCCGCCTCGGCCTCGTCGGGCCCCACGTACTGGCGGCACACCAGCCAGACCCGCCGCTGGTGCCGGCACACCAGCTCGCCGAAAGCGTCGCGATCGCCGTTGCGCGCCAGCAGCACCAGGGCGCGGTCGTCGGCGGCGGCGGCGGAAGGCGTCGGGGTCAAGGTCGTCGCTCGCAGCACAAGAATAGGACGTTGGCCCGCCGGCGCGGTTGACAGGAGGGGGGGAGAGTTCAGAGTTCAGAGTTCAGAGTTGGGAGTTCAGAGCTCAGAACGTTGCCGCTGGCGGCTCGGCGGGAACCACCACCCGGAGCGCCGACGGCACCACCTCGAAGCGGGTCACCGGCGGCTCGAGCCGCCACTGGTTGCCGTCGAGGTGCACCGCCAGGGCTTCCGAGTGGTGCAGCTCGAGGAAGGGCGCCTTCAGGGCGACGCTGCCGTCCATGGTGTGGAGGGTGCCCCGGAGGGCGCCGACCAGGCGCTGGAGTCGGCCCGACAGGGGTACGTCGGGCACCAGGGTGGCGTCGAGCAGCGCGTCGTCGGGCACGGCGCCCGGGGTCAGCCGGAAGCCGCCGCCGGTGGTCGGCCCGTTGTGCACGGCGAGGATGGTCATGGTGCTCGTGAGGTCGTGGCCGTCGGCCACGATCCGCACCCGGGGCGCCCGGAAGCTGACGAGCGACACCGCCGCCGTCGCCAGATAGACGGCGATGCCCCGAACCCACTTGACGCGGGCGGCGCGGTGGTTGATGTCGGCGGTCAGGCCGATGCCGATGGCGTTGAGGACCAGCCGGTCGCCGACCCGGATGAGGTCGACCGCTCGCACCGCCCCGCCCGCGGCCACCGCCGCCGCCGCCTCCAGGGCCAGGGGGATGCCGAAGGTGCGGGCAGCGTCGTTGCCGGTGCCGAGCGGCAGGATGGCGAGCTCGCAGCCGCTCTCCGCCAGACCTTCGGCCGCCTCGCACACGCTGCCGTCGCCACCGGCCACCACGACCCGCCGGGCGCCGTCGGCCGCAGCCCGGGCGGCGAGCTCGGTGGCATGACCGGGGGCCTCGGTGAAGACCACCTCGAGCTCGTGGCCCGCCCCGCGCAGGCGCCGCTCGAGGGTCGGCCACTCGCGCCCGAGGCGCCCCCCTGCCGCCGCCGGGTTGACGATGACCTGCACCGGCACAAGGTAGCAAAAACGACAACAAAAAGGGCGCCGGGGGTCCGGCGCCGAGGAGAGGAGGGGTGGTTCGTCCACGGGGAGAATCGACGGTGGATGTTGGCCAGCCGTGAGCAGGGCGTGGACCTGAGGTAAGAACCCGGCTTCGGGCCCGGCTCTTTAACTCCGCCTTAACTGTCCATTCGTTGGTGATTTACCACCCGGTCCGAGACTTCGCCCGTGATCGGGCACGAGACGTCGTCGCCGGCCACCGGGCCGCTGCTCCGCCTCCCCGGGGGCAGGCCCCAGGTCGGCACCCCCGAGGAGGGCGCCGAGCGGCTGCTCGAGGTCGCGGCCGCGGGCGGTCTGCAGCTCGCCCAGGCCCGGAACCTGGAGCTCATCCACAGCGGCGACGAGCACCTCGACCGACTGGTCGCCGAGTGCGGGCGTGCCGAGGCCGAGATCTGCATGGAGATGTACCAGCTCCGTCGCGATCCGGTGGGACGGCGGGTGGCGACGGCCCTGGCGGCAGCCGCTGGCCGGGGGGTCTCGGTCCGACTGCTCGTCGATCCCGTGGGCTCGGCCAGGATCGGCGACTGGCTGCCGGTGCTTCGCCGCCACGGCGTGGACGTCCGCTGGTACTGCCCGTGGCGGCCCTGGAACGACCCCCTGCGCCGTACCCACCGCAAGCTCGCCGTCTTCGACGGCGCCACCGCCACCGTCGGCGGCATCAACATGGCCGCGGAGTTCTCCGAGCGCGTCACCGGCGCCCTCGCGTGGCGCGACGTCGGCCTGTGGGTGCAGGGCCCGGTGGCGGCGGTCCTGCGACGGCAGTTCGAAGGCGCCTGGGCGGGACCGGGGGGCGGTCCGGCCGGCCCCATGGTCGAGGCCCGGCGGGGCGCCGACGGCCTGGTGGCGCTCGCTGGCGGTCGCGACGGCCGCAGCGGCCACGGCGCGGCCTACATCGCCCTCGCCGATGCCGCCCGTCGCGAGCTCCTGCTCGCCACCCCCTACTTCATCCCGGACCGCGCCTTCCGGCAGGCCCTGGCCCGGGCGGCGGCCCGCGGCGTCCGGGTCGTGGTGGTGGTGCCGCGGCTGTGCGACATCGCCTGGTTCAAGCACGCCGGCCGCCGCCTCTACGGCAGCTTGCTGGCAGCCGGGGTGGAGATCTGGGAGCGCTCCGACCGGATGGTCCACGCCAAGGTCGGCGTTGTCGACGGGGTGGTCGCGGCGGTCGGCTCGGCCAACCTGAACCGGCGCAGCTTCCGCGGCAACGCCGAGACCCTGCTGCTCACCTCGAGCCCGCGGGCGGTGGCCGAGATCCACCGGCTGATCGCCGTCGAGGCCGGCGCCGCCGCCGAGCCCCTGTCGCCGCTGCGCTGGCCGGCCCACCCCGACCGCCGGCGCTGGGCCGAGCTCGCCGCCGCCCCTGTTGCACTCGTGTTCTGAACGCCGGACCCGACGGCAGCGACAGCGACAGCGACAGCGCCCTCACCTCTCAACTCTCAACTCTGAACTCTCAACTCTGAACTCTCTCAACTCCTCCTCCCGCCATCCGCCCGCCCACACCGCTTCACACCCCCTTCACCACCCCCCGCCACACTCCCGGGGTGCGGATCTCCCTGGTCACGGACGCCTGGCTGCCGCAGGTCAACGGCGTCACCACGACCCTGACCCGGTGCCGGGACGAGCTCGTGGCCCGGGGCCACCGGGTCGATGTGATCTCGCCCGACCTGTTTCGCAACGTGCCGTGCCCGCGCTACCCGTCGATCCGGCTCGCGCTGTGGCCCCCTCGCCGGGTCGCCCGCCTTCTCGACGGTCACCGCCCGCAGGCCATCCACATCGCCACCGAGGGCCCCCTGGGCCTTGCCGCCCGGCTCTACTGCGGCCGCCGCCGCCTGCCCTTCACCACCGCCTACCACACCCGCTTCCCCGAGTACCTCCGGGTCTACGCCGGCGTGCCGGAGGGGCTCGGCTACCGGGCCCTGCGCTGGTTCCACGGCCCGGCCCACCGCACCCTGGTCCCCACACCGACCCTGAAGGCCGAGCTCGAGGGCCACGGCTTCGGCCACCTGGTGGGCTGGGTGCGGGGCGTCGACACCGGGCTCTTCCGGCCGCGGCCGGGCGACTTCTTCCCGCTCGAGCGGCCGATCTTCCTCTACGCCGGCCGGGTCGCGGCCGAGAAGAACGTCGAGGCCTTCCTCGCCGTCGAGCTGCCCGGCTCCAAGGTGGTGGTCGGCGACGGCCCGGCCCGGGCACGCCTGGCGGCCGCCCATCCCGAGGTCCACTGGGCCGGGATGCGCCACGGCGACGACCTGGCGCGGCACTATGCGGGCGCCGACGTCTTCGTCTTCCCGTCTCGGACCGACACCTTCGGGGTGGTCATGCTCGAGGCCTTCGCCAGCGGCCTGCCGGTGGCGGCCTACCCGGTGACCGGTCCGGTCGACGTGGTCGACGACGGGGTGACCGGGATCCTCGACGACGACCTCGGCGCGGCTTGCCGGCGGGCCCTCGACCTCGACCGGACGGCCTGCCGCAGCCGGGCCCTGGAGCTGTCCTGGGGACGCTGCGCCGAGATGCTGCTCGACAACCTGGCGGTGATCCCCCGCGACCAGGTCGACGGCCGACGAGCCGTCAGAACTTGAGCTGCAACACCACCTGGGCCCGGCGGTCGGTGTCCCGGGCCGGGTCGTCCCAGTCGCGCTGGTCGACATCGAGCATCAGGATATTGGATTTCCCGAGGTCGTAGCCGACGGCGACGAAGGCGTAGCTGAAGCTGAAGTCCCGACCGGTGTCGGCGATCCGCTCGAAGTCGTCGTAGCTGCCGATGACCCGCCAGCGGTGGTCGGCGCCCAGCCGCCACTCGCCGAACAGCGACCAGCCCGAGAAGTCCATGGCCTCGGAGGGATCGTCGGGCTCGACCCAGTCGCCGCGCTGGTTGCCCTCACCGGTGACGACCTGCGCGGTCACGGTGCCGTGGGGGAACTGGTAGGAGGCGAAGGCGTTGTAGGTGCGCCACCGGGGCGGATCTCCGTCGAGGCCCTCGACGTTGCCGTCGCCGTGGATGGCGAGGCTTGCCACCTTCAGGCCCCGGACCAGATCGGGAAGGGGCCGCCACGTGACCCGCGCCTCGACGGTCTTGTCGACGTTACGCTCGTCGCCGTGGTAGCCGGAGCCGTTGTAGATCCCGACCGCGAAGCTGCCGTGGCGGGTCCCGTACTTGTTGCCGGCGTAGCTGAGGTACTCCTCGCCCATGTCGGCGCCGACGCCGCTCGCGAAGGTGAGGCCGAAGTCGGCGGAGTTGAAGATCCCCGAACGCTCCATGAACATCGGCCCGCGCATCCGGTAGAGGTTGATGTGCTCCTCGAAGTCGAGCCACACCATGTGGACGATGCCGAACTCCAGGTTGGGATCGTTGAGCAGGCCGACGTCGCGCCAGTGGAACTTGGCGTGGGCGTACTTGAGCCGCACCTCCATGTCGCCGCGCCCCTGGCCCTCCAGGTCCTGGGCGGTATCGAAGGTGATCCGGCCGGTCAGAAACGGCAGAATCTCGACGTCGACCGTGAGGTAGGCCCGGGTGACGAAGAACTCGCTGAAGTCGTCGCCGGCGAGGGTCCCGTTCTCGTAGGTGAGGTAGAACAGCCCGCTGAAGTCGAAGCGGTCGGTCCACGACGGTTCGGCACCGCCCGCCTCGTCCTCGGCGCCCACCGCCACTCCGCACCAGACCGCCACGACGCACAGCGCGACCACCGTCCACTTCACGATCCAGGCTCCTCCCCCGCAAGGCGCTGGCGGCCCGCCGGCGACCCGGGCGAGCCGGTTCAGGCGATGTTAAGGGGACGTGAAGCCGGTGTAAAGCCGCGGCTCAGAGGGCGGCGTCGTCGGGCTCGGGGGACCCACCGGCCCGGGGCACCAGGAGGGTGCGGCGGCCGACCCGGTAGCGCCGGCCGCGCCAGGCCACCGACGAGCTCAGGAACGGCACCGGCCACAGGGCGGTGACCGCGAGGCCGCGAAGGACCTCGAGGGGCGGGTACAGGAACGCCCGCCGGGGCACCCCGAGGGCTCGCTCGGCGGCGTAGGCGGTGGTCGAGACCACGGCCACGGTGGCGGCGGCCAGGGCCGCCGACAGGGGGCCCGGGTCGACCAGGAGCAGGGCCAGGGACGGCGCGACCGGGTTGGTCAGCACCTCGCCCGCGTAGCCCAGGGGCGAGATCCGGCGCCGGATCCGGGCCCAGCGCAGGTGGCGTCCGGCGAAGCTGCGCACGCTCAGCCGGCCGAGCACGTTGTCCACCGGCCGCGGGCACACCACCACCTCGAGGCCGAGGGCCCGGAGCTCCTCGCCGCACACCTGGTCCTCGGCCAGGAAGCGGCCGAGCCGGCCGAAGCCGCCGATCCGGTCCAGGTCGCGCCGCCTGAAGAGCATCGACTTGCCGACCGCGCACACCCGGCCCAAAGCGCCGCTCACCGTCGCCACCCCGCCCATGACGAAGGTGTTGAGCTGCAGGCTCTCCAGCGCCCCGCCGAGGCCGCGGCCCCCGGTGCCTCGGATGAACGAGGTCACCAGGCCGACCCCCGGGCGTGCCAGATGGGCCATCATGTCGGTGAGCATGTCGGGCATCACGATGACGTTGCTGTCCGAGATCAGGAGGTGCTCGTGGCGGGCCTCGCCGAGGATGTTGGCGAGGTTGTTGACCTTGGGGTTGTAGCCCACCGACGGCCCGCCGGCCACGAAGCGCACCGGGATCTCCGGGAAGCGGTCCGAGACCCGCCGGGCGACCTCGAGGGCGCCGTCCGCCGGGTCCTCGACGCCGAAGACGATCTCGTAGGCGGGGTAGTCGAGGTCGAAGAACGAGGTCAGGTTGGTCTCGAGGTCGACGTCGACCCCCTTGAGCGGCTTGAGGATGCTCACCGGCGGCCGGTCGTCGCCGGCGGCCGCCGGCGCCCGGAGCTGGCGCCGCTGGTTGAGGTGCATGGTCAGCACCAGCAGCCAGCCGGCGACGATCATCACCACGAGGCCGGTGGTCACCACGGCCCCATTGTCGGCGACGAACGGTGAAGCCCCGGTGAAGGCCGCGCAAAGAGTGGGTGGAGACCCCTTCCCATTTGCATCCTGCCGCCCCACACTCGCGGGCGGAGCCGAGGTGAGCGCGACGTTGCCTTCTGCCGCCGCGAGCCCCGTGGTCGCCGCCGTGACCATGGGCTACGGCCACCTTCGGGCAGCGGCCGCCATCGCCGACGAGCTCGGGGTCGAGCTCGCCCTCGCCGATCGCGCGCCCCTGGCGTCATGGGCCGAGCGGCGGCTGTGGGGGGCGGCGCGGACCGGCTACCACGCCCTGTCCCGCCTGTCCCAGTCGCGGCGTGGGAGCGCGGTCTTCGGCAGCGTCCTCGACCGGATCACCGTCATCGACGGCCGGGCGCCCGGTAGCCGGACGCCCGGCGCGGTGCGCGCCCTCGACCGGCTCGTCCGCCTCGGCCTCGGCGCAACCTTCGGCCGCCGTCTCACCGAGGCCTCGAGCCCCCTGGTGACGACCTTCTACGCGGTCGCCCTGGCGGCCGAGCGCCACAGCCCGGTGCCGGTGGCCTGCGTGGTCACCGACAGCGACATCCACCGGGTGTGGGCGCCGGCTCGCCCGGCCACCAGCCGGGTCCGCTACCTGGTTCCGGCACCGGGCACCGCCGACAGGCTCCGCAGCTACGGGGTCGACGCCGGCGCGATCACGGTCACCGGCTTTCCCCTGCCCCCGGAGCTGGTCGGCGGCGACGACCTGGAAGCCCTCCACGGCAACCTCGAAGCCCGTCTGCTCCGGCTGCGACGGCGCAGCGGTCCGCTCGCGATCGTGGTCGCCATCGGGGGCGCCGGCGCCCACGCCGACCGGGCGGTTCATCTCGCCCGCGAGCTCGAGGACCGGCTCGCCGACGGCCGCCTGCGGCTGACCCTGGCCGCCGGTACCCGAACCGACGTCGCCGCCCGCTTCCGGCAACGCCTCGCCACCGGGCTGACCCCGGCCGCCGCCCGGGCGGTCGATGTCCTCCACGAGCCCCGCTTCGACGACGCCTACCGGGGCTTCAACCGCGTGCTGGCCGCGGCGGACGCGCTGTGGACCAAGCCGAGCGAGCTGGTCTTCTACGGCGCCCTCGGCCTGCCCCTGATCCTGGAACCGCCGGTCGGCGACCACGAGCGCCGCAACCGCGAGCTGGTCGTCGCGGCCGGGGTCGCCGTCGACCGCCCGGCGGCGGGCGGGGTCGGGCCCTGGCTCGACGGCCGCCTCGGGGGCGGCTGGTTCGCCGAAGCCGCCTGCCGCGGCCCCGAAAACCTCCACCCGGGGGGCGCCCGTGCCATCGCGGGCTTCGTTTCAAGAGAACTTTACGGCCGGTTCACCCGGCCCTGACCCGACCTTCTCCGACCCTTCACCGGAGGCGTCCAGCATGGCGCCATGGCGACGAACCCCACTCGTACGCTGGGTCGGATCCAACACTTCCAGGCCGTGGAGCACGCCTTCTCGTGCGGTCTCGCCGAGGCGGTGGGCAGCCGCAACCTGGTCCTGCTCCTCCAGGCCACCTCGCGCTTCGGCGACTGGGGCCTGTCGACCGCGGGCGCACTGCTCCTGCTCGCGGTGCAGGGGCCGCGGGTCTTCACCCTCTACCTCGCATTCACCCTGCTCGGGGTCGCCCTGCAGTCGGGCCTCAAGCGGCTGTGCAGCCGCACCCGCCCCTGCCACCGCGCGGACGGGCCGCCCCAGCGGGCGCCGATCCCCGACCGGGGCAGCTTCCCGTCGGGCCACACCCTGCACGCCGTGATGACCGCCGGGGTGATGGTGGCCCTGATCCCGCTGGTCGCGCCGTTGTTCGTGGTGGCGGCGATCCTCATGGCAGCCTCCCGGGTTGTCCTCGGCGTCCACTACCCCACCGACGTGGCGGCGGGCGCGGTTCTCGGGGGATTGTTCGCCACCCTCATCGTGTCGATGGTGTAGCGCCCGGCCATGGCCGACCAGCCAGACCACGAGCTCGCGAAGCGAGGATCGGTCGCCGCCGCGGCGCCTCCCGGTGCGCTCCTGCAGTGGAGTCGGCCTTGGGGATCGACGGCGGCCGGTCGAGAGCCCGACGCCCCCGCCGGTGCGGCGCCCGGGACCGCAGCGGACGACCACCGACGATCGGTGGCCGATCGGTCGTGCATGGGGGCCGCTCTGGCTGCCGTGCTGGGCAGCGTCGTGGTCGCGTCGGCCGCCGCTCTCGCTCCTGAAGAACACCCGGTCGGGTAGCCCTCGATTCATGTGCGCGCGGAGCAATCGCCTTACGGTAGCTTCACACCGTCCAAACGCCCGGTTCACTCGTCGGCCCCATGCTCAACCGGCGCGGAGCTCCGGTCATTGCCCGAGCTCTGGCCTTTCCTGATGGAGGAGGAACGATGCGACAGCACCTGAGCTCATTGTTCTTGTGTGCATTGATCCTGATCGCGACCGCGACGCCGGCATTTGCCCAGGGTGCCACCGGGACGCTGACCGGTACCGTGGTCGGCCCCGAGGGCAGCCCGGTGGCCAACGCCAGACTGCAGGTCGCGGGCACCCGGTTGACGGCGGCCAGCGACCGGCTGGGCCGCTTCCGGCTCGCCCCGGTGCCGGCCGGCGAGCAGCAGCTCGTGATCAGCGCCCTCGGCTTCGAAAGCCAGACGCTGGCCGTCGAGGTCGAAGCCGGGACCACCGCCACCCTCGACGTCACCCTGGCCCTCCAGGCCTTCACCGGTACGGTCACCGTCCAAGGCGACCCGATCCTCACCGGCCAGGCCCAGGCCCTCAACGAGCAGAAGGTGGCGCCCAACATCGTCAACGTCATCTCGTCGGAGCAGATCCAGTTCTTCCCCGACACCAACGCCGCCGAGGCCACCCAGCGGGTGCCCGGCCTGTTCATCCAGCGCGACCAGGGCGAGGGCCGCTACGTGCTCATCCGGGGCACGGCCGCCGGCCTCAACCGGACCCAGATCGACGGCGAGGTCATCCCCGCCCCCGAGGCCGACATCCGCCAGGTCGCCCTCGACGTGATCCCCGCCGACGTCCTCGAGACCATGCGGGTGTCCAAGGCGCTGACCCCCGACCAGGACGCCGACGCCATCGGCGGCATCGTCAACCTGGAGTTCAAGGACGCGCCCTCGCAGCAGCTGCTCAGAGCCAGCGTCGGCGGCTACTACGGCGACCTGCGCGACGGCGACGGCATCCAGGCGGGCTTGAGCTGGGGCGACCGCTTCGCCGACGAGGCGCTCGGCTTCGTGCTGTCGGCGTCGTACACCGACATCACCCGCAACACCGAGAACTTCGAGGCCGACAGCTGGGACGACGGCCAGCCCCAGGAGTTCGAGACCCGCGACTACAACGTCAACCGAGAGCGGCTCGGCCTCGTCGCCGCCCTCGACTGGCGACCGTCCGACTCGAGCGTCTACCGGGTCAAGGGCATCTACAACGACTTCGCCGACCAGGAGTACCGTCGCCGGGTGATCTACAACCTCGAGGACAACGAGATCGAGCGCGAGCTCAAGGACCGTTTCGAGGAGCAGAAGATCTGGAACGCCTACTTCGACGGCGAGAACCTGTTCGACGGCGGCTCCCTGCTGAGCTACCGGCTGTCCTTCGCCCACGCCGAGGAGGCCGAGCCCAAGGGCAACAACCCCCTGTTCATCCAGGAGGACGTCGAGTTCGACCCGTTCTTCGACGGTGACTGGTTCCAGCCGAACCCCCTCAACGAGGACCCGGGCCAGTTCTTCTTCAACGAGCTCGAGACCAACGACAACCTCGCCGAGGAGGAGAGCGTCATCGCCAGGGTCGACTACTCGCAGCCCTTCGCCAACGGCGTGTGGACCGTCGGCGCCAAGTTCCGGGGCGGCGAGAAGTTCAACGACACGAATGTCTTCATCTACGAAATCGACGACGACCTCGTGCTCTCCGACTACCGCGACCCCGGGTACTTCGAGGGCCGGATCGTCCAGGAGCAGTACCTGTCCGGACCGGCCGTGGACCCGGGCGCGGTCGGCAGGATCCTGTCCCTGCCGGGGATCGAGGGCGAGAAGAGCCTCGAGGACGACCTCGGCGACTTCGACGCCACCGAGGACGTCTGGGCGGTCTACGGCATGACCGAGATCTACCTCACCGACTCGGTGATGCTGCTGCCCGGCGTCCGCTACGAGTACACCGACGGCACCTACGACGCCTTCGAGCTCGACGAGGAGGAGGAGACCCTGAGCCCGGTCAGCGGCGCCAACTCCTACGGCGAGCTCCTGCCCAACGTCCACCTGCGCTGGGCCGTCAACGACCGGACCAACCTGCGCGCCGCGGTCACCCGGACCCTGGCCCGGCCCAACTTCGAGGAGGTCGTCCCGCGCAGCCTGCTCGTTCGCGAGGACCTGGAGATCGAGCGCGGCAACGCCGACCTCGACCCGACGACCTCGTGGAACCTGGACCTCATGTTCGAGCGCTACTTCACCACCGTCGGCGTCGTGTCGGCCGGGCTCTTCTACAAGGACCTGCAGGACTACATCTTCTCCGCGACCTTCGACGAGATCAGGGACCGCGAGGAGTGGCAGGTCTTCCAGCCGCTCAACGGCGACGACGCCGCCCTGTGGGGCCTCGAGCTGGCCTACCAGAACCAGTTCCGCCGCCTGCCGGCGCCCTTCGACGGCTTCGGCGTCTACCTCAACTACACCTGGACCGACTCCGAGGCGACCCTCCCAGAGCGCGACGGGGACGGCCCGCTGCCCGGCCAGTCCGAGCAGGTTGGCAACATCGCCGTCACCTACGAGAAGGGCTTCTTCTCCGGCATCCTGTCGTACAACATCCAGGGCGAATGGCTCGAGGCGGTCGGCGACGACGCCAGCGAGGACGAGTGGGTCGACGAGCGCAGCCAGCTGGACTTCCAGGCCCAGTTCCGCGTCACGCCGCGCTGGTCGGTCTTCGCCCAGCTTTACAACCTCACCGACGAGCCCTACCGCCGCTACGTCGGCACCGTCGACCAGCCGCTTCAGGAGGAGTACTACTCCTGGTGGGGCCTGCTCGGCGTGAAGTTCAACCTGTAGCTCCACGTGTTACGCACAACCGGCGCGACCCGCCGGGGCCGCGCCGGTGCTCCGTTGCGCTTCCGGGCGCGCTGTACTACTGTGGCACGGGCCCTCGGCGGGGGAGACCCGTGGGCTTCGTGACGATCACCGCCGCACATCGCGAGGATGACCGATGGAATTCTTCCAGATAGCGATCCTGATCCTGTTCGGGCTCGCCATCTCCGACCTCATCGTCGGCGTGTCCAACGACGCCGTCAACTTCCTCAACTCCTCGATCGGCTCCCGGGTGGCGCCGCGATTCGTGATCATGATCATCGCGAGCCTCGGCATCATGGCCGGGGTGACCTTCTCCTCCGGCATGATGGAGGTCGCCCGCAAGGGCATCTTCAACCCCCAGTTCTTCACCATGCCCGAGCTCATGGTCGTGTTCCTCGCGGTCATGCTCACCGACATCATCCTGCTCGACCTCTACAACACCTACGGCCTGCCGACCTCGACCACGGTGTCCATCGTCTTCGAGCTTCTCGGCGCCGCCGTGGCGGTGTCGCTGCTCAAGCTCCACGAGGCCGGTGACAGCCTCGGTGGGGTGCTGGGCTACATCAACACCGGCAAGGCCCTGACGATCATCTTCGGCATCCTGATCTCGGTGGCGGTGGCCTTCTTCGTCGGCGCCCTGGTCCAGTTCGTCACCCGCATCATCTTCACCTTCGACTACGAGCGGCGGCTCCGCCGCTACGGCGCCCTCTGGGGCGGGGCGGCCCTGGCCTTCATCACCTACTTCATCGTCCTCAAGGGCGCCAAGGGCGCGTCCTTTCTGACCGCGGAGCTGGCGGACTGGATCAACGGCCACACCGGGATCATCTTCCTGGCCGCCTTCCTGGGCTCGACGGTGCTGCTCCAGCTCCTGCTCAGCTTCACCCGGGTGCACATCCTCAAGGTCATCGTCCTGGTCGGGACCTTCGCCCTCGCCATGGCCTTCGCCGCCAACGACCTGGTGAACTTCATCGGCGTGCCCCTGGCCGGCCTGAGCGCCCTCCAGGTGGCGAGCGCCTCCACCGACCCGCTGACCACCACCATGGAGGCCCTGCGCCAGCCGGTGAGGGGCAACACCCTTCTCCTGCTGGCGGCGGGCGCGATCATGGTGGTCACCCTGTGGGTGTCGCGCAAGGCCCGGTCGGTGACCAAGACCGAGGTCTCCCTGGGCCGCCAGGACGAGGGCTTCGAGCGCTTCGAGGCCAACGCCCTGTCGCGGGCGGTGGTGCGGCTGGTGGCGACCACCCTCGACAGCGCCGGCCGCCTGTTCCCGAGGGCATTCCGGCGCTCGGTCAACCGCCGCTTCGACCGCTCCCAGCACCGGCCGACGCCGAACCCCGACGGCACCGTGCCGTCCTTCGACCTGGTCCGCGCCTCGGTCAACCTGATGGTGGCGAGCGCCCTGATCTCCTTCGCGACCTCCTTGAAGCTGCCCCTGTCGACCACCTACGTCACCTTCATGGTGGCCATGGGAACCTCGCTGTCGGACCACGCCTGGGGACGGGACAGCGCGGTCTACCGGGTGAGCGGGGTGCTGACGGTGGTCGGCGGCTGGTTCTTCACCGCCATGATGGCCTTCACCGTGTCGTCGCTCTTCGCCCTCGCCATCTTCTACGGCGGCGGCTGGGCGGTGGCCGGGATTCTCGTTCTGGCGGCATCGATCATTTATCGCACCCACCGGATCCACAGGAAGCGCGAGGAGGTGGAAAGCGCGGTGGAGGTCTTCAACCTGCGCAAGATCCGCGACGCCGAGGCCGCCACCCGGATCACCTTCGAGCACGCCGGCACCTTCCTGACCGAGGTCCGCAGGGTGCTCGAGCTCAGCGTCACCGGCCTCATTGACGAGGACCGGCAGCGCCTCAAGGTCGCCCGGGTCGACCAGCGGCGCATCCAGCAGTGGTCCAACATCATCGCCGCCAACGTCTTCAAGGTCTTCCGCCTGCTCCAGTGGCAGGAGGTCCGCCACACCCAGCGCTACGCCCTGGCGATCAGCTCGCTGCAGGAGATCTCCGAGAGCCTGCGCGACATCGTGTTGCGCTCCAAGCAGCACGTCGCCAACAACCACTCGGGGCTGCTCGCGACCCAGGTCGAGGACCTGCGCCGGGTCCACGTCGTGCTCGACGAGATCCTCGAGCGCACCGCCGACGCCCTCAGGCAGAAGGCGTGCCCGGACTGCGAGCGCATCGACGCCAGGGTCCGCGAGCTGCAGGAGCTCGTCGACGAGCTCGACCAGCACCAGATCCAGCGAATCCAGAGCAACCAGTCCAAGACCCGGCTCAGCATTCTCTTTTACAGCCTGGTCTGGGACTGCCTGAAGATCGCCGACCAGACCACGAAGGTGCGCTCGGTGCTCCAGGAGTGGCTGACGGTGGGCAACGGCAAGCCTCCAGCCAACAGCGAGAAAACCGGCTCGCCGAGCTGAGGCCGCGCCTCAAGCCAGCGGCTCGGGCGCTCGCGGCTGACGGGGCAGGGTCAGGATCGCGACGGTTCCCACGCCCTCGCGCGAGTCGAGCACCAGGTTGCCCCCCATCTGCAGCACCATGTGCTTGACGATGGCGAGGCCCAGGCCCAGGCCGCCCTGGCCGGGTGTCCGGGCCTGGTCGATGCGGTAGAAGCGCTGCATGACCGCGCCGAGCTCCTCGGCGGGGATCCCGATGCCGCTGTCCGCGACCTCGAGGCTGACCCCGGCGTCGGACAGCCCGCCCCGGACCTCGACCCAGCCGCCGGGGCGGTTGTACTTGATGGCGTTGTCCACCAGGTTGCTGAGCACCCGGTAGATCCCGCGCCGGTCGACCACGCAGCTCAGCTCGGCCGGCAGGCTCATCCTGAGCTCGACGCCGGCCTGGTCGGCGACGCTTGCGAAGTCGGCGAGGATCTCGGCCACCAGCGGCCTGAGGACCTGGGACTCGGGCTTGAGGTCGACGGCGCCGGCCTCGATGGTGGCGAGCTCGTAGAGCTCGTCGGTGAGCCGGGTGATGCGCGCCACCTGCCGGATCATCATGTCGGCGAGCTGGGGCGCGACCTCGCCCTCCATGGCCTCGACCGTGGTCCGCATCACCGCCAGGGGCGACCGCAGCTCGTGGGACAGGTCCTGGACGAAGCGCCGGCGCAGCTCGGCGGCCCGCCGGAGCAGCCCGACCTCGGTGATCAGCACCACCGCGCCGTGGCTGCGGATGGGGAAGGCGTGCACCTCCCACATGCCGCGGGGGTTCTCGACCATCACCCGGCGGGCGGGCTCGCCGGCGGCCGCGGTCCTGACCGCCTCGACCGCGTCGGGGGCCCGCAGCCGGTCGAGGAGGTGGCTGCCGGCAGCGAGCCGGTCGGCGCCCAGGAAGTGCAGGGCCTTGCTGTTGACGAGCCGCACCCGGAGATCCGGGCCGACAACGAGCAGGCCTTCCCCGAGGCCCTCGGCAACGTCCTCGAGGAGCTGGGTGAGCTCGTCCCGCTCACCCTTGTTCCGGGCCAGGCGGTCCTTGACCTCGCGCACCCGCCAGCGGGCGTGCTGGGCGCTCTGGGCGTCGAGCTCGTGGACGACCTCGGCCAGGGGCCGGATGGTCTCCCGCCACACCACCCCCGCCAGCACCGCGACCCCCACCAGCCACAGGGCCACGGCCGAGACCACCACCCGGGCGTCGCTCTGGCCGAGCACCACCAGCACCAGGACGAGCAGCGGCAGGGCCGCCACCCCGACCAGCACCAGGTGTCGGGCTCGGCTCACGGGTAGCCCCGGAAGCGGTAGCCGGCGCCGATCACGGTCTCGATGGCCTCGGACCCGATCTTGCTCCTGAGCGCCCGGATGTGAACATCCACGGTCCGGGTCTCCACGTCCGAGGAGATCCCCCACACCCGCTCGAGGATCCGCTCCCGGGGCGCCACCCGCGGACGGTTGGTGATCAGGTACCACAGCAGCTCGAACTCCCGCACGGTCAGGCGAACCGGCTGCCCGTCCACCGCCACGTCCATCGGGCCGCGCCGAACCCGGAGCCGGCTGTCGGCGTACTCGTCCTCGGGCACGCCGCCGTCGAGGGCCCGCCGGCGCAGCAGGGCCCGGATCCGGCTCTTGAGCTCGCGCAGCGAGAACGGCTTGGTGATGTAGTCGTCGGCGCCCAGGTCGAGGCCGAGCACCCGGTCGCTCTCTTCGACCCGGGCGGTGAGCATGATGATCGGCAGGTCGTGCACCGCCTCGGTGTCGCGGAGCTCCCGGCAGACGCTGAGCCCGTCCAGGTCGGGCAGGTTGAGGTCGAGCAGCACCAGGTCGGGCGGGCTGTCCAGGATCCCGTCCAGGCCGGCCCGGCCGGTGGCGAAGACCGCGACCTCGTAGCCCTCCTTCTCGAGCGCCAGCTTGAGGGTGCCGCTGAGGTCGAGGTCGTCCTCGACGAGCGCGATTTTCTCTCGGACCATGACTCGCTCCTTCCTCACGGTTGCTCGGGGGCGGGCGGCAGCGGCACGTGCCGCACCGGCCGTCCTTCGACCAGGTAGATCACCTCCTCGGCGATGTTGGTGGCCTGGTCGCCGATGCGCTCGGCGAAGCGCGCCACCAGGATCTGGGACATCAGCTGGTGGACCCGCTCGGGGTCGGCGCGGATCTTCTCGATCAGGCCCCGGAACAGGCCCCAGTACAGCCGGTCGACCTCGTCGTCGCGGCGGATGATGGCGCGGGCCCTCACCGCGTCCCGGGCCACGAAGGCCTCGATGACGTCCGACACCATGGCCCGGGCGTGGGCGAGGATGCGCGGCACGTCGGCCACCGGCGCCACCCAGGCGCCGTCCATGATGTCGAGGAGGTAGCGCGCGATGTTGACCGCGTTGTCGCCGATCCGCTCCAAGCCCGGGGCGATCTTGACCGCCGAGATCACGAAGCGCAGGTCCGAGGCCATGGGGTGGTGGCGGACGATGAACTGGGTGCCGAGGCGGTCGATCTCGAGCTCGCAGTGGTCGATGCGGTCGTCGCGGGCGATCACCGTCCGGGCCAGCTCGGCGTCGCCCGAGGCGAGGACCTTGGCGACGTCGTCGAGGCTCTTCTCGGCGAGCCCGGCCATGGTCAGGACCTGCTCCTTGATGGCGTCGAGGTCGCTGTCGAAGGGTCGTTGCATGGGCTCTCCTCAAGCTAGCCGAAGCGGCCGGTGATGTACTCCTCGGCGAGCTTCTCCCGAGGGTTGGTGAACAGGGTCGTGGTCGGGGCGAGCTCGATGAGCCGACCGTCCATGAAGAAGGCGGTGTCGTCGGCGATGCGCGCGGCCTGCTGGAGGTTGTGGGTGACCACGACGATGGTGTAGCTGGCCCGCAGCTCGAGGAGGGTGGCCTCGATCTTGGACGTGGAGATCGGGTCGAGGGCCGAGGCCGGCTCGTCGAGGAGCAGGATGTCGGGCTCGTTGGCCAGGGCGCGGGCGATGCACAGCCGCTGCTGCTGACCGCCGGAGAGGTCGAGGGCGGGCCGGTCGAGGCCGTCCCGGACCTCGTCCCAGAGCCCGGCCCGCTGGAGCGAGCGCTCGACGATGCCTTCGAGGCGATCGCGGCTGCCGATCCCGGCCATCCGGGGGCCGAAGCTGACGTTGGCGCGGATCGACATCGGGAAGGGGTTGGACTTCTGGAAGACCATGCCGACCCGCTTGCGCAGCTCCTCCAGGTGGACCTCGGGGCCGAAGACGTCGACCCCGTCCACCCACAGCCGGCCGCTCACCCGGACCCCCTCGATCTCGTCGGTCATCCGGTTGACGCAGCGCAGGAAGGTCGTCTTGCCGCAGCCCGAGGGGCCGATGAGGGCGGTGATCCGGTTGCGGGCGATGGCCATCGTGACGTCCGTCAAGCCGGGACGGCTCCCGTAGCGGACGGTGAGCCCGCCGGTCTCGATGGCGGGGCGGTCGAGGTCCGGGGTCACGGCTCAGGTCTCCACGTACCGGTAGGCGAGGCGCAGCCGCCGCCGCACGACGATCGCGGTGAGGTTGATGGCCACCACCAGGCCGAGCAGGACCAGGGTGGTGGCGAAAGCCATGGGCTTGGCGGCCTCCACGTTGGGCGACTGCATGGTGACGTCGAAGATGTGGAAGCCCAGGTGCATGAACTTCCGCTCGAGGTGGACGAAGGGCGGGCTCGAGTCCACCGGCAGGCTGGGAGCCAGCTTGACCGCCCCGGTCAGCATCAGAGGGGCCACCTCGCCGGCCGCCCGCCCCACCGCCAGGATGAGCCCGGTCAGGATCCCGGGCAGGGCCGCCGGGAGCACGATCCGGCGCAGGGCCTGCCAGCGGGTGGCGCCGAGGGCCAGCGCGCCCTCCCGCCACCCCCCGGGCACCGCCTGGAGCCCCTCGCGGGTGGCCACCACGACCACCGGCACGGTGAGCAGGGCCAGGGTCAGGGAGGCCCACAGGATGCCGCCGGTCCCGAAGGTCGGGGTCGGCAGCCGTTCGGAGAAGAAGAAGCCGTCGACGAACCCGCCGACGCCGTAGACGAAGAAGGCGAGGCCGAAGATCCCGATCACGATCGACGGCACCCCGGCCAGGTTGTTGACCGCGTGGTGGGCGATGCGCAGGCCGACGCCGGGGCGGGCGTACTCACTCATGTAGACGGCGGTCAGCACGCCCAGGGGCATCACCGCCAGGCTCATGAGCAGCACCATGAGGACGGTACCGAAGAGGGCAGGGTAGATTCCGCCCTCGGTGTTGGCCTGGCGGGGCTCGGAGACCAGGAAGCGACCGAAGGCGACGACGGCGGTGGCCGCCCGCTCGCCGAAGCTCAGGGTGTTGGGCCACTGGACCGCGAGCACCTCGGCCAGGGGCACGGTCAGCTCGCGATCGCCCGCTCGGAGCTCGAGGTGGGCCCGTCCGAGGCGCTCGACGACCGCCTCACGCCGGTCTCGCAGCTCCTGGAGGGCCGGGGCCAGCGTCGCCGCCAGGGCCTGGATCTCGTCGGCGAGGAGCGCCGTCCGTCGCCGGCCTTCGGAGGTGCGGCCGAAGTCCGAGCGGACGAGCTCGGCCGCCCGGTGCTCGAGACGGGTCAGGGGGCTGCGGACCTCGCCGATCTCGCGCCGCAGCGCCTCGAGCCGGCCCTGAAGGGCCAGGGCGTCGGCGATGAGAGCTTCGACCGCCGGGCGCGACGGGCTGCCGACCCGCTGCCCGTCGAGGTCGACGAAGCCGACGATCCGCCCCGTGGCATCCCCGTTGGTGCGGCGGGCGACCCGAACCAACTCCGGCGGGCGAGCGGCCGACGCGATCTCTGCCGTCCGCAGCCAGAGGTGGTCACGTCCGGTCAACTCGCGGTTGCCGACCTTGAGCAGGACTTTCGGGTCGGGCTGGTCGGCCCCGTGGAAGCTGCGGCGCTCGACGACCTCGCCGACCACTACGCCGCCGTCGTCGAGGGTCAGCCGCCACAGGGACGACGGCCAGAACCAGCGCAGCGCGTTGACCGCCACGATCCACAGCAGCAGGGCGAGCATGGCCACGACCAACACGGTGGCCAGGGCGGTGCCGAGGGTGCCGACGCTCACCCCGGGGCGGCCCACCGCCATCGGCTCACGGCTCGGCATGGCGCCTCCGTAGCCGGGCGCTCACCAGGTCCGCGGCGGTGGTGAACAGGACCGAGAGCACGAACAGCAGGAAGCCGGTGAGGAAGAGCACCCGGTACAGGGTGCCGCCCACCGCCGCCTCCGGGGTTTCGAAGGCGATCGCCGCCGACATGGTCCGCATGCCGTTGAAAGGTCCCAGGTCGAGGATGGGGGTGTTGCCCGCCGCCATCAGGACGATCATGGTCTCACCGACGGCCCGCCCGAGCCCCAGCATCACGGCTGCGAACAGGCCCGGAGCGGCCGCCGGCACCACCAGTCGGAGCGCGGCTTGCCAGCGGGTGGCACCCAGGGCCAGGGCCGCCTGGACCAGGGACCGCGACACCCCCGAGCAGGCGTCCTCGGCGATGGTGAAGATCACTGGGATGACCGCGAAGCCCAGGGCGAGGCCGATCACGAGCCCGTTGCGCTGCTCGTAGCGGATGCCCCAGGTCTCGAACAGGGCGCGTGAGAAGTCGCCGTCGAACAGCCGCGCCTCCACCGGCCCAGCCACCGCCACCGCCAGCACCACCGCCAGCCCGCACCCCGCCAGCAGCAGCACGAGCTCGGCGCCCTTCGGGAAACGGCGCCGGAACCGGGTTGGCAGCGCTCGCCACAGGGGCACCGCGACCGCCACCGCGGCCGGCAGGGTGGCGGCGGCCACCAGGCACGGGAAGAGCCAGAGCTCGAGCCGGGGGGCGAGCCACAGGGCAGCGAGGAAGCCGACCACCACGGTGGGCACGGCGGCCATCATCTCGACGGTCGGCTTGACCACCGTCTGCAGCCAGGGCGGGGCGAGCTGGGAGACGTAGAGGGCGGCGAGAAGCGCCAGCGGCACCGAGACCACCATCGCGTAAAGAGTCGCCTTGAGGGTGCCGACCAGCAGCGGCCAGAGCCCGAACTTGGGCTGGAAGCCGTCGGAGCCTCCGGAGGTCTGCCAGACCGTGGCCGGCGCCCCGTAGCCCTCGTACCAGACCGGTAGGAAGAGGGTCCGCAGGCTGATCTCGGGGTGGGCGTGGTCGATTCCCGCTCGGAGCACCCGACCGTCGGCGACGGCGGCCAGGGCATCGCCCCGAGGCGCCAGCGCGAGGGCCGACAGCGGGCTCGACGCCCATCCGGACCGCGTGAGCAGGCGGCCCGAGGTGGCGTTGTAGAGGGAGATCCCGCCGGTGTCGTCGGCGATCGCGAAGCACCGCCCCCGGGGCGCCGTGGCGATGGCGGTGGCTGAACCCGACGGCGGTTCCAGGCGGTGGATCGCCCGCCACTCGGGCGCCACCCGGCCGACCCGGACCTCGGTCCGCCCGGCGAGGCCATCCCAGCGGCCGTCGTCGGCCGCCACCACCCGGCCGCCCGGCGGCACCGTGCTCCCGCCGATCTCCACGCCCCCGCGCCCTTCGTTGACGATGGCCACCCGGGGGGTCTCGATGGCCACCACGACCGCACCCCCGAGCTCGGTGGCCACTAGGGTGCGCCCACCGTGGAGGAAGCGTGCTCGGGTCACCGGCCGGTCGAGGCCGCGGGTCGGCAGAGGCGCCAGGTCGGCGAGGCGCAGGACCTGCAGCGCACCCGCCCCGTCGACCAGGGCCAGGTGGTCCGAGTCGCCGGCCAGCGCCGCCGAGGTCACCCCGGCCAGAGGGATTCTCCGCACCGCGACGACCGGACCACCGTCCTGCCACTCGGCGAGCTCGACGCCCTCCGGGCCCCACAGGGCGACCAGCAGGCCGCCGTCCAGGGTCCGAACGGCGGTGCCGCCCGTGAGCGAGCCTGCACCGCCGCCGGCATCACCCTTCGCCAGCTCCCGCCAACCGATCCCGGGATGAGCGGGCGCTTCGGCGGGGTCGCTCGCCCCGACCCGGCCCACCAGCCAGCTGCCGTCGGCGCGGACCACCGTGACCACGCCCCCGAGCTCCACGTCCACGCTTCGAAGGCCGGTTCCGAGGTCCACGACCGGAGCCGGCTCGCCGCCGGCCTCCGCGGCGGTCAGCCGGCCTCCGCGGCCGAGCCACCACACCGAGAACGAGCGCGGGCCGAAGCCCACCGCCACCGCCTCGGCCTCGGCCACCGCAGCCACCGGGCCCACCGTCGTCGGCGCGAACAGCGGCAGGGCCTGGGCACCGATGGCCACGACCATGGCCACCACCAGGAGGATGACGGTGATGCCGCCGGCCCGGATCGTGAGGGTCGCCAGGCGATCCTTGCGGAGCTCGGAAGCCAGCGACCTCAACCGCGCCCTCCTAGCCGGCGAGCTTCGCCAGCTGGCGCTCGACGGTGCCGGCGTCCAGCGGGTGGAAGCCGGCCCGCATCACAACCCGCTGGCCGTCGGCGGACAGCAGGAAGCGCAGAAACTCCCGCACTAGCGGGTCCAGGCTGCGGTCGGGCGCCTTGTTGACGTAAATCTCGAGAAAGCGGGCGAAGACGTAGCGGCCGTTGGCGGCGTTCTCCCAGCTCGCCTCGACCGGATCTTCGCCCTCGCGCCGTGCGATCGGCACCGCCCGCACCCCGGCGGTGGCGTAGCCGATGCCCGAGTAGCCGATGCCGTAGCGGTCGCCCTCGACGCCCTGCACCACCGACGCCGAGCCGGGCTGCTCCTTGACCGTGTCCTTGTAGTCGCCGCGGCACAGGGCGTGGTCGCGGAAGTAGCCGTAGGTTCCCGAGGCTGCGTTGCGGCCGTACAGCGAGATCGGGGCCGTGGCCCAGTCGCCGCCGAGGCCGAGCTGGCCCCACACGGTGAGGTCGGTGTCGCCGCCGCAGCGCAGGGTGCGGGAGAAGAGGGCGTCCACCTGGGCCACGGTGAGGGACTCGAGGGGGTTGTCCTGGTGGACGAAGACCCCCACCGTGTCCAGGGCGACCTCGAAGCGCACCGGCTGGTAGCCGAAGCGCTCGAGGAAGGCGTCCGCCTCGCCGCCGGTGATGCGACGCGACATGTTGCCGATCTGTGCGGTGCTCTCGAGCAGGGCCGGCGGCGCCGTCGACGAGCCCTTGCCCTCGATCTCCACGGTCACCTGGGGGTGGAAGCGACGGAACTCCTCGGCGACCAGGGCCTGGAGCACGAGCATGGTGTCGGAGCCGACCGCGGTGAGGGTCCCGGCGAGGCCCTCCACGGGCCGGTAGCTCGGCAGGGCGGGGTCGAGACGGGGCGCCTCGGAGGCGGCAGCGGGCGCGCACAGCCCCGCCAGCAGCAGCCAGGCCATGGAGGCGGTGACCCGGGCTCGGCGGCGGCGGCGGACGGTGGCGTGGATCAGAACCTCCGGTCGCCTGACGGTACGGTGGAGTCGTGAAGACGGTGTGAAGGCCTGCGGCCGGGCCCCGCGGCCGGCCGCCCAGTGTCCCGGGGGCGATTCGGAGGGGAGCTGGCAAGGCACTGAAGCGCAGAGACTTGGGCCTGGCATGGATTGACCTTTCGGCTGCCGTGGCAGCTTCACGTCATCTTAACATCGGGATTTCGGACGCTTCAGCCACCGCTCGGCCGCCTCAGGGCTCGACCCAGAGCGGGATGAAGCCCACCTCCGCCACCACCCGCTGGCCCTCCGGCCCCAGGCACCAGTCGACGAAGTCGGCGGCGGCCCCGGCGGGCGGCCGGGTGGCGAAGAAGTAGAGGTAGCGCGACAGGGGGTAGTCGCCACGGCGGACCGCCTCCGGGCCCGGCTCGGCGCCGTCGATGAGCAGGTGGACCAGGTCGAGACCGGGCACGATCCCGCCGTAGCCGACGGCGGCGGGGCGCAGCCGGACGGCCTCCTCGACGTCGGAGGGCCGAGCCGCCACCAGTGCCGAGGGCGCGTAGTCGGCATCCCCGAGGACGTGGTCCCGGAAGAAGTGGTGGGTGCCCGAGCTGGACGGGCGGATCACCACCTCGATGGGCTCGTCGGCGCCGCCCACGTCCGACCAGCGGCCGGCCGCCCCGGAAAAGACCGCGGCAAGCTCCTCCATGGTGAGGGAGCGGACCGGGTTGTCGGGGTGGAGGTAGACGCTGAGCGCGTCCCGGGCGATGAGGAAGCGCAGGCCAATGCTGCCGAAGCGCTCGAAGAGGGCGCTCACCTCGTCGGGCCGGAAGGGGCGGGAGGCTGCGCACAGGTCGACCCGGCCGGCGAGCAGGGCCTCGACCCCCGCGCCGGTGCCCCCCCCCGAGACCCGGACCGCCACCCCGGGATGGTCGCGCATGAAGGTCTCGGCCAGGCGGCGGTTGAGCGGCAGCATGGTGTCGGAGCCGGCGACCCGCACCCCGCCGTCGCCATCGGCCATGGACCCGCAGCCGGCCGTCGCCACGGCCGCGACCAGGAGGCCGAGCAGGAGCGGCTCAGCGACCGTCCGCTTCAGACAGCAGCCGTTCGTAGGCATAGGGCACTCCGGGGCGCCACCGGGGCTCGGTGTCGGCGTTGGCGACCTCGAGGACCAGCCTCAGGACCGCGGTGCAGTGCAGGGTCGCCGCCTCGAAGTCGAGGGGCTGGTCGAGGTCGTCGGCGGGCGAGTGGTAGCGCTCCACCATCCAGGTCAGGGCCGCTTCGAGAGCCTCGTCGTGGCTGCGGCCCGGCCAGTCGAAGCCCTCGTTGACCAGAATCGACGGCACCCCGTCCTCGGCGAAGGCGAGCTGGTCGCCGCGCGAGTACGCGACGTGGTCCCAGACCCCATCGGGCGGCCCGGAGACTCCGAGCCCGAGCGGTGCGACGGCTCGGCGCAGGTGCTCGCCGAGGTCGGACAGCTCGCCGCCGATGCCCACCAGGTCGTTGAAGGGGCTCAAGAAGGCGAGCCCGTCCACGTTCACCGCCGCCGCCAGCCGGGCCGGGGGCACCGGCGAGTGGTCGAGGAAGTAGCGTGCCCCGAGCAACCCGGCCTCCTCGGCGGTGGTCAGGAGCACGATCACCGAGCGCCGGGGCCCCGGCCGCACCGACGCCAGCTGGCGGGCAGCCTCGACCACGCACGACACCCCGAGCGCGTTGTCCACCACCCCGTTGTAGATGGCGTCGCCGGCGACCGGCGGACCGACCCCCAGGTGGTCGTAGTGGGCGAGGAGCACGACGTACCGGCCCCGCAGCTCCGGGTCGATGCCCGGCACCACCCCGACCAGGTTGGGGGCGACCACGTCGCGGACCCGGAAGCGACCCCGGAAGCTGGCCTCGGTGGGCAGGTAGAAGCCGCGCAGGGTGCCCGAGGCGGCCATGGCGAGCACCGCCTCCAGGTCGTAGAGAGCGTCGGCGAAGAGCCAGGCCGCGACCTCGGGGTGGAGGATGGCGCTGAGGTGCTCGGGCAGGGCGTAGGCCAGGCTCAGGGTTTCGAAGCCGTAGTCGCGACGGGTCCGGTTCCACGCCGCCTCCAGATCCGGCCGCGGCAGCGGCACCAGCAGGGAGCCCACCGCGCCGCGCGACAGGGCGATCCTCTTCTTGGTCTCGGGGGCCGCGTAGACGGTGGGCTCGGGCCCCTTGAAGAAGTCCGGATCGTCCGACGGCGGCTCACCGTCCAGGTAGACCACGACCCGGCCCCGAACGTCGAAGCCCTGGTAGTCGTTGTAGTCGAACTCCGGGGCGACGATGCCGTAGCCGACGAAGACCATGGGCACCCGGCGGGGGATCAGGGTCTGGGAGCCGGCGCTGGCGAGCAGGTAGTCCCGGCCGAGCTCCAGGCGCCGGGCCTCGCCCAGGCTGACCAGCTCGAGGGTGCTCTCGGGGCTCGCGAGCGAGCCGTGGAGAGGGACCGGCTGCTCGAGGCCGAGGTTGCCGGGCAGCGGCCGCAGCCCGGCCGCGCGGAGCTGGCGCGCCAGGTAGTCGGCGGCGCGCTTGCCACCGGCGCTACCCGGCGCCCGCCCCGCCATGGCATCGCTGCCCAGCACCACCGTGTGAGCTCGGAGGTCGGCGGCGGTGATCGCCAGCGGCCGCTCCTCGGCGGCCGCCGCGGCGGCGGCGACGAGGACCGCGGCGGCCGCCGACAGGGCGGGCGCACGGCGAGCTCGGCGACTCGTCACGGCCCCATCGTACCGAAAAAATCGCCCCGGCGGGCGCCGGGGCTATCGGACGAAGGACGGAAAGTAGAGGAGTGGGAAAAGTCCTCAGTTGGTGGCGGTCGCGGGGACGTAGATGGCGTCGCCGTTGACGTTGTCGACCACCGAGCCGTAGACGAAGATCGGCACGCTCGAGCTGAAGGTCACGTAGTGGCTGCCGTAGTCGGCGAGCGCGGGCCACAGCTGGTCGACCCGGAACTGCTGCATGGTTGTCCGGCCGATGGTGCGCTGGGTGCTGCCGAGCAGGGTGCCGTCGGCGTCCCACCCGTAGAGGGTGACGGTGGCCGGGCCGGCGTTGGGGTTGAACAGGCCGATGTTGGAGCGGTAGCCCATGCCCGAGCCCGAAGGCTCGTTGGACAGGAACTCCACCGCGCCCATCGTGGCGGCGTCGTCCATGATGACGGCGCGCACGTACTGGCCGAAGGTGCCGCCGCCGGCGGCGACTTGGTCGTTGTAGACCCGGGCGGAGCCGAAGATCGTGCGGTCGGAGGTGATGCTGACCGCGCCCTTGCCGTTGGTCACGCCGAACAGCTCGGTGGCCATGTCGTCGAGCACCAGCTGCTCGTTTGCTGCGATGGTCTGGGCACTGCAGCTCGCCGGGCTCTGGTTGCCGCTCGCGGACTCGGGCCAGTAGCACAGCTCGACGGCGGCGGTGCCGCCGCTGCGGTTGACCAGGCGGGCGTCGGTGTGGAAGTCGGTTCCGGCCTGGCCGGCGACGGTGGCCACGACCGGGAAGTACAGGGTCGCGCCCTCACCGCCGCCGCCGGCGCCGAGGACACCGGTCAGGAAGGTGGCGCCGTCGCCCACCTGGACCTCCCAGGCGCCCGGGTCGGCGACGACGTCGGGGCCGAAGCTCGAGCTCACCGAGCCGATGGCGACACCGCCCGCGAAGGTGGCGTCGAGGTCGATGGTGTCGGTGCCGTTGCTGAGCACGGCGGAGTTCGGCGACATGCCGGAGACCAGGATGTTGTAGTCGATCATCTCACCCATGACGTTGATGGTGGCGAAGCCGGTCCCGGCGCCTCCGGTCAGGGTCGCGGTGAAGGCCGCGGCGTGGACGAGGGCCGGCAGCAGCAGGATGCAGGCGGCTGCGATGATGGTGCGTCGCATTTCTGACTCCCCTCACTCAGTTGTCGGAGTACGAGGTCCAACCCTCGTAGATCCAGGGCGCGTTCGGGTTGACGCCGCCGATGTAGTTCAGGGTCCCGGCGTTGCCGGCATCGGCCGCGGGCGAACCCGGCAGCGGGGTGACGTCCGGCTTCACGGGGTTGAGCGGGTCGGCGAGCATCGGGTCGACGAACAGGTTGGCGTTGGCCGCGCCTTCGAGCATGCCGCCGATCACAGCCGTGTCGTCGCCCTCGTAGGCGACCGGGTTGCCGAAGATGATCGAGTTGGCGATGTTGAGGTTGCCGTCCTCGATCTGTCCCATGCTCTCGGGGGTCTGGATGCGGACGCCCGAGCGGCCGAAGTTGTACCAGATGGCGCCGGTGACGAGGCCGGCGGTGCCGGCGCGCAGGCGGGCGCCGGAGCCGTTCTCGACGCCGGGTACGTTGTTGAGGCCGACCAGGGTCACGTTGGCGATCTGGGGCATGGAGCGAGGCTCGAAGTCGAAGCCGAACTCCCAGTTGTCGCACTCCATGCCGTTGTCGGCATCGTCGCCGCGCTGGATGACCACCGCGTTGTCGATCCTGCCGGTCCAGCCGAGGGTCCAGTCGATGGAATCGTCACGGGCGCCGTAGACGAAGACGTGGGAGGCGTTGGCGGTGCCGCCGAAGAACTCGATGCCGTCATCCTGGTTGAAGGAGATCTGGACGTGGTCGATGACGGTGCCGCGGCCGCAGCCCTGAAGGGCGATGCCGTTGAGCTCGTTGGTGTCGGAGAAGCGGATGCCGGCGAACTCGACCCGGAGGTACTGGAGGACGCCGCAGCTGTCGTTGGGGTTGTCGCCGCCGAAGGGGCCCGAGGCGCCCTCACCGGCGTCCGGGTGGGTGGGGATGGTGGGGTCGTTGACCGGGGCACGGCCGCTGAGCACGAGGCCGCCCCAGTCGCCAGCGCCGCGCTGGCCCAGCGGCTGCACCGACGAGAAGATGATCGGCAGCGAGGGGGTGCCGGTGGCGAAGAGCTTGGAGTCCTGGATCACCACCAAGGTGCCCTGGTTGCCGGTGTCGCCCAGGATCACCGTGCCGGGCTCGATGAACAGGTTGGTGGGGGTCGGGGCCGGGTTGCCGGTGATCGGGTTGCCGCCGACGTAGACCGGAGCCGAGTTGAGCAGGTAGGCGTTGTTGTTTGTCCACACCGTGTCCTGGGTGATCGAGCCGGAGACCGCGATCACCTGGTCGATGTGGTTGTACATGGCGTTGTCGCGCGCGATCACGGTCTCACCGGTAGCATCGCGGAGCTCGAGGACGAACTCATAGAGGCCGGTCGGGTTGTCGGGGCCGGGACCGAAGGCGCCGTCGTCGCCGAGGAACACGAAATCGGTGAACGAGGGCACGTAGATGGCCAGCGGGCCGCCCGCGGTACCGAACAGGTCGACCACGACGCCGCGGTTCTCGATACCGCCGGTGGCCGAGATGTAGCGGCGCTCGTGGGTCACCCGGTTCTGCCAGTACAGGTACATGGTGACCGGCCCGGCGTAGCCGTTGCCGTCGATGGTGGCGACCAGGGTCGGGGTGTCGCCGCCGGAGTACGGGTAGATGTAGTAGTCGGTCTCCAGCAGCACCGCCGGGCGGCGGGCGACCTGCGGGGCGAGCTTGGTGGCCGTAAGGGGCTCGACCGTCGCCGGGCGCACCCAGTCGGGCAGCTCGACGGCGGTCGGCGCAGCTGCCGACAGGACCTTGGCATCGACGGGGATGGCCGCCGACAGGAGACCGCAGCCCAAGGCAACGGTGAGCGCGAGGGTCACAGACCTTCTCATCACGAGTTCCTCCCTTTCATGAGCGTGGATCGAGGTGTCGCCAGGACACCTGGCCTGCGGGTCGTTGGCGATCACGACCACGATGGTCGGGGCTCGGTGTCAAGCCGGCGCTTACGAGAGGTTAACCCCGAGTGAAATTCCGATCTTTCGGCCCGGGTCCCAGCCCCGCCACGGCTCCCCGCCCTGGGAGTAGTCGCGGCGCTCCTCGGTCAGGTTCTCGCCCGACAGCTTCGCGGTCCAGTCGGCGCCGAACAGCCGGAAGCCCTGGCGGTAGACCAGGTCGATGGTGCCCCGGGCGTCCTCGATGACGTCGGCGAGGCCGTTGGTGCCCGCGAAGGCGATCTTGTCGCCGGTGAAGTTGTAGAGCAGGCGCACCGACGAGCTGGAGGCCGGGTTGAGCCACTCGAGCACCACGTTGCCGACGTGGTCGGGCTGGCCCACCAGGGGCCGGTCGAGGTTGGTCTGGATGGTGTTGGGGCCCAGCGTGATCTGGGAGTCGATGAAGGAGTAGTTGAGAATCAGGGTGAAGGGCTGCAGCGAGCCGAGCCAGGCGCCGAGGTTGCGGCGCAGCTCGAGCTCGAAGCCCTGGTTGCGGGCGCTGTCGGCGTTCTGGAAGGTCTCGGTGAGGGCAGCGCCGGACACCTGGACCGCCTCGATGGGGTCGGTGAAGCGCTTGTAGAAGGCGCTCACCGCGATCACGTCGGCCGCCGACGGGAACCACTCCCAGCGGGCGTCGAAGCTCTGGATGGTGGCGCTGACCAGGTCCGGGTTGCCGGTCTGCTCGAGGCCGCCGGCGATGGGCTTGAAGCGGAAGGGCGCGAGCTCGCGGAACTCGGGCCGGTTGACGGTCTGGCTCGCCGACAGGCGCAGGTTCTGGGCGTTGGCCAGCTTGTAAACGACGCCCAGCGACGGCAGCCAGTCGCGGTCCTCGATGAGCGAGGTGATCGGCGGCTCGTCTGGGTTCTGGCGGTCCAGCGTGACGACCTCGATGTCCGAGGCCTCGTAGCGGACGCCGCCGATGACGCGCCAGCGGTTCAGGGCCCAGTCGAACTGGGCGTAGGCTGCGGCGATCGCCTGGTCGCCGGTGTAGAAGTCGGTGGGGCGGGTGATCTCCTCGATCTCCCAACCGCCGGGGCGGATGTTCTCGGGAACGAGAATCATCTCCGGCGACTGGGTGAGGTCGACGCCCGTCGTCGAGCGCGGTCGGAAGCGCAGCCGACGGCCGGCGAAGTCGCGGGTGTTGCCGGTGTAGGCGAGGCCGCCCTTGAAGGAGCCGTACCAGCTGTCCCCCGACAGGAAGGACGTCCAGTCGACCGCGTAGTCGTCGACCTGATCTTCGAGGTCGTTGGTGTAGATGAACAGGGACTGCGCGTTGTCGGTGAGATTGAAGATCCCGTTGTTGGTCCGGTCGAGGTAGAGCGAGAAGCGCAGGTCGGAGTCGGTGGTGGCCTGGGACGAGGCGGCGCGCCACTCGAGCAGGCTGCCGAGGGCGCCCAGGCCCAGGTAGTGCTCACCGGCGAGCTGGAAGGTCCGGGTCTCCTGGTTGCGGTACTCGACCTTGTAGTCCCTGATCTCGGCGCCGAAGTCGCTCGAGGTGCCCTCCTGGAGCCGGGTCTCGGCCGCCGAGATGGTCGACAGGACCGAGCGGAAGCTGATGTTGTGGTTGTCGGTGATCCGGTAGGCCAGGTTGCCGACGACGCCGGTGGTGATCTTCTCGACGTCGCGGTCGAAGTCGTAGTAGTCGGCGAGGAACTGGTTGTTGGGCGACGAGGTGGAGTACCGGTAGAAGTTCTGCTCCTCCTCGATGGTCCGGTAGTCGTGGTCGTAGGTTCCCGACACGACCAGACCGAGTCGGCCGAAGGTGTTGCCGTAGCTGGCGTTGAAGCCGCTGTCCAGGGGGGCATCGCCCGCCGAGCCGACGAAGGGAACCCGCGGGTCGCCGCCGTCGGCGGTCCACACCGGTCCGGCCTCGAGGATCTGGAGGCCGTACCGTTGCAGCTCCTCCGGCGTGAAGCCGACGCCGGTGAGGGGGTTCCGGCGGGTCAGGGACTCGTTCGGCAGGCTGCCGGGCAGGCTCTGGCCGCCGCTGCCTCCGAAGCCCAGGCCGCCCGCGTACTGCCCGAAGGCGTTGCCGGTGGTCGTGCTGTGGGTGGCCGCGGAGAAGCCCACCGAGGCCGACTGCTGGAGCGGGAAGTCCAGGGTCTCCATCTCCACCAGGCCGGCGGCGAAGTCGCCGGGCTTGTCGACGGTGTAGGACTTGGAGACCTTGATCTTGTCGAGCAGGCCGGCGGGGTAGAGGTCCAGCGGCACCACCTTCTTGTCGAACTCGGTGGAGGGGATCTTGGAGCCGTTCAGCGAGGTGTTCGAGTAGCGGTCGCCGAGGCCCCGGACGTAGACGAACTTGTCGTTCTGCAGCGAGATGCCGACCACCCGCTTGACCACCTCGGCGGCGTCGGAGCCGGCGTTCCTGCTCATTTCGTCGGCGCCGATGGCGTCGGAGATCTGGGCCGCGTTGCGGCGCTCGGCGAGGAGCGCCGCCTGGGTCGAGTCCTCGGCCACGGCCTCGACAGTGATGGCGCCCACGAAGACGCCGGCGCCGGCGGCCACGTCCGACGGCCCCTCGCCGGCGCTGGCATCGGCGACGGCGGTCCCGGTCTCGATCGGCTCGAGGCCGGCGGTCGCGCCGATGGCGGCCTCGTCGGTCGGCTCGGCGGCGCCGAGGTCCTCAGCGACCGCGATCGCCGCCGTGTCGTCGCCGGCCGCCGCCGGCAGCAGCACGACCGCGAAGTCGGCGACGCCACCGTCGGAGACCACGACCTCGGTCACCCGCTGGGGGTCGAAGCCCGCCCGGGTCACCGTAACCGCGTAGGTGCCGGCGGGCACGGTGGCGCGGAAGTCGCCGCCGACGCCGGTTGCGAAGCTGATGTCGGTGCCGTCGACGATCAGGGTGGCGCCGCGCACCGGCTGGCCGGTGAAGCCGTCGATGACGACCCCCGAGATGATGCCGTCGGCCAGGGCAGGCGCCGCCAGCGCGACGAGGCTCGCGCAGATGAGGGCCGTCCGGCCCAGGGTCTTGAAGCTCATGTCGTGTCCTCCGTCCGTCCTTCGTGTGGATCGACGACGGGGGCGCCCGATTCCCCCGCCCGCCGGCATGACAGCGGATGCGGGTGAAGGAGGATGGAGGGCGGGGTAAAGATCCGGTGAAGCGGTCCCACGTTCCCGCGAGGCGATGGGAGGGGTGCCAGGCACGCAACGATCCGTCTGACGAATCGTTGGAGCCAGGCACCCGTCCCGCGCTCACCGCGTCGCACATGGCGACGGGATCAGTCGCTCAGGCTGAAGCCCAGAAGGCTGGCGACCATGGGGGCGACGGCGGTGGCGGGCAGCTCGTCGGCGCGGCCCTTGCGGATCCCGGCGCCGCGCAGGAAGAGCATGCCGCAGAGCGGGTCGTGGTGGGCGAGGTGGCCGTGCTGGCCGTAGTACCGTGCGGGCGCGACGACCTCACCCTCGAGGCTGTTGGACGTGGTGAAACCGGGCTCCAAAAAGACCACCAGGTCACCGCTCGCGGGGTGGTCGAGGCCGGCCGCCGGGAGCTCGTCGCGGCCGAGGAGGCGCTCCACCACCGGCCGCCCGTCGGCGGAGAGGTCGGCCAGCACCTTGGCCGCCCGGGCCAGCAGCTCGCCGGCCCGGGCCCGCGGCACCACCCCGCCGAGGTCGCGGCCCTCGAGGTTGAGGTAGAGGTGGGCGGCGCCCCCGGAACCCACCGCCACCATGGGCGAGGTCGGCGCCACCCAGGCCCGGGTCTCGCCCGACTCCAGGTGGACGAGGCCGGCCGCGGCCAGGGCGACGTTGAGGCGCACCTCGTCGACGAGCGGCAGGTGGCCGTGGTCGGACAGAGCGACCAGGACGTCGCGCTCCCCGTCGAGCAGGGCCCAGAGCGAGGCGGCGGAACGGTCCACCGAGCGGCCCACCCGCTTCAGGCCCTCGGCGGCGGCGAGGGCCCGGCCCGGGCTCCACGCCCACTGGTCGGGCTCGACGATGAGGCTCGAGTGCTGGTACTCGTCGGGCCCGGGGTGGTAGGCGAGCAGCAGCCGGAACTCGCGATTGGCGACGGTCCAGCGCGCCGCCTCGTCGAGCCAGCGGTCGAGGCGCTCGATCTGCTCGAGGTAGACGTCGAGGTCGATGCCCGCCGAGGCGTCGAGCCACCACGCGGCGAGGAGCGGGTCGTCGGGGATCCCCGGCCACGGCCCGATCGCCTCGGTCAGCTCGGCGGCGAAGTCGTGGGGCCAGCCCACGGTGCGCGCCACCGCGCCGCGGTACAGCCGCACCCGGCCGCGCACGGGGTCGAGGTGGACGACCTTGGACCACGAGACCCAGCGGTGCTTGCCGACGACGTCGGGAAGCCGCAGCTCGAGCGTCAGGTCGAACCAGTCGCGATCACCGAGCAGCCGCCAGTCGCCCGACCCGGGCGCGCGGATCCCCACCGTGTCCCAGCGCGGCTTGCCGTCGGGGGTGCCGTCGACCAGGGCGAGCAGGGCCTCGGCGGTCTCGGGCTCGGCGTCGGGGCCGAAGTCGAGGACGATCGTCCAGGCCAGGGCCGGCACCCCGTCGGCCGACGGCAGCTCGCCGGTGGTGCCCGCGGTCTCGGGGTCGAGCTCGAGGACCGCGCTGGCGAGCGCCGGCTCCCCCGGCCAGGCGAGGCCGAAGTCGGCGCGCTCGTCGCCGTTGCCCGTTCCCGGCCACACCAGCGAGCCCACCGGCAGTCCGGCGGCGCGGGCCGCGCTCCACAGGGTCGGAACCTCGCTCACCGCCTCGAAGCCGCTGACCCGGGTGCCGAGAGCGGCCCCCGCGGGCCGGAAGACGTTGGACACGATCCCGGTGGCGCCCGGCGGCCGGCCGCTCGCCAGCACCGCGTGGTTGACCGAGGTCAGGGTCGGGTCGGCCATCCGCATCCGGCGCACCGAGAAGCCCTCGCGCGCCATGTCGGCGAGGCCGCCGGGCTCGGCGGCGACCCCGTCCACGATCCAGCGCCAGGCCAGGTCGGCGCCGACCCCGTCGTAGCTCACCACCACCACCCGCTCCGCCCGCGCCTCCTCCCCCGGCCCCCCGCTCTGACACCCCGCAACAAGCCAAAGCGTAGCCACGAGAACGACGACGACGACGCGAGTCGGGATGGTCAACCGCATGGACGGATCTTAACCCAACGCCGGACATCACGGATTCTCACCGCCAAGACGCAACGAACGCGAAGAAGCCGGTTTCTTGCGATTCTTGGCGTCCTTCGCGTCGTCGCGGTTTCTTCCACCTAACCGCAGGGCACAGCCTTGGCCTCGGGCCAGTCGGGGGCGATGCGGGCCAGGGCCTCGTGGGCGTCGCGGTCGCTGGCGAAGGGCCCGACCCGCACCCGGTGCAGCCCGCCCGGGCCCTCGACGATCACCGCCGCCTCGCCGGCAGCCTCGAGACGGCGCTCGGCGCGCTCGGCGTTGCCGAGGTCCGAGAAGGCGCCGACCTGCACCCACACGCAGTCGCCGCCGGGCGGCCGCGGCGTGACGTCGCCCCTGGCCACCGTGCTCGGCGGCGGCGGCTCCTCGCGGCCCACCACCACGACCTTGACCGGCGCCAGCCCGTCGTGGTCGAGGCCGATGACCTTGGCCGCGGCCCAGCTCAGGTCGATGATCCGGCCGCGCACGAAGGGCCCCCGGTCGTTGACCCGCACCCTCACCTCGGCCCCGGTGTCGCGCCGCGTGACCTCGACCACCGTGCCGAAGGGCAGGGTCCGGTGGGCCGCCGTCATCCGGTGCATGTCGTAGACCTCGCCCGACGCCGTCCGCCGGCCGTGGTAGGGCTCGCCGTACCACGAGGCCAGGCCCTTCTCGACCTGGCCCTTCTCGACCGGCTCGGCCGGCCGACCCGACATCCCGGCCGGCGGTCGCTCGTCCGGCACCGCCACCGGCTGCGGCCCGCGGTGGGCGCAGCCCACCGCCAGCAGAGCGGCTCCGACCACCATCGCAGCGAGCTGTCGCGGGCTCACACCCCTAGGGTACCGCGCTCGTCCACGCCCCGGTGCCCCCCGACTCGAAGTCGTCGGCGAAGATCGGGCCCTGGCAGAGGGTGAAGGTGCCGAATCCGGTTTCGAGGGTGACGGCGAAGACCTGGCCCGGGCCGGTGGGGAGGCGCCTGACAGGCCCCGAGACATGAGAGAGGCCCATGAACTCGGGCGCCCCCGGGTCGGCGAAGTTGACGGCCTCGACGGCGAATTCGTAGTCGGGATACGACCCGGTCCAGAGCGACATGTAGGCCACCGATCCCGAGACCCCCACCACCTCCGCATACCCGCCCACCGGGAGATAGGGATCACGCTCCACCGGCGCGACCGGGTTGGTGACGTCAAAGATCCGGACCTCGGGCTCGGCGTCGAAGTCGGGGACCAGCAGCCACGATCCCGTGACGGCGAGCCCGGCGACGTTTGCGTTGACGTCGATGGAACCGACCAGGACGGGCGCGGTCGGGTCGCCGACGTCGATGATGGCGACAGAGGGGTCATTGTGGTTGTTCCTGACGAAGAGATGATCCCCCGACACCACCGGCCACTCCCACCACTCGCCGGTGCCCGAGGGCAGATCGAGGGTTCCCACCTGCACCGGTTGCGCCGGCGTGGACACATCCACCACATAGACGCCAAAGCGCGGATTCACGACGTAGGCGTGGTCGCCGGCGAGGGTGACCCACTCTCCATCGGCCCCCGGGGCGTTGCCGAGGATCACCGGCGCCGCCGGGTCGCTGACGTCGACGGTCACCAGTCCCTGGTTCGTACCGACCACATTGGCTATGTCTCCGCGGACAGCAACACCGAACGCCAGTGGCACCACATTGGTGTATCCCAGCTCCACGGGATAGGAGGGATCGGCAACGTCCACCATGCGAAGACCCCGGTCTGCTCCGGCGATGAAGAGCACGCCGTCCGAGTACGCCGCGTCCGAGCTGCGGCCGGGCGCATCCAACCTGCCCACCGGCGCCGGGGCCGTCGGGTCGGTGGTCTCGACGACGGTCAGCCCCCGGAGATAGGTCGTCACCAGGACGTGGTCGTCGATGGCGGCCAATCTCTCGGAGTACTCGCTCGGTATCGCTGCAGAACCCTGCCACACTGGCGTCTGGGGAACGGTCACGTCGTAGATGTGAAGGGCTTCGGGGTAACCACCGAAGATGTGGGCGAGGCCGTCGCGGACCACGACGTCGCCGCCGCCGGCCGCGATCACCGGGTCGGCTTCGATAACGGGGGCGTTGGGGTCGGTCAGGTCGACCACGAAGAGCTTGTCATCGGAAGGGGCGCCCCGGCCGCTGACATAGGCCCGACCGTTCTCCACGTCGAGAAATCGAGCAGAGGTGTCGGCCCCGAGGTCGACCGCGGCAACCTCGGTCGGGCTCGTGGGATCCGACACGTCCACCACCCGCAGCCCATCGTCGCCCGCCGTCAGAACGACGTGGTCCGACGCCACCGCCAGATCGAGCACGGACATGTTGGCCCACTCGAGCGCGCCCGACAGCACCGGCGACGTCGGGTTGGCGACGTTGGCCACGTACAAGGTGTCGTATCCCTGAACGAAGACCAGATCTTCGACCACGTCCAGTCCCCTGCCCGCGATGAAACCGGAAAGGAACCCCAGCTCGGACGGCGTCGTCGGCGCGCTCAGATCGACCACGTGGAGGTTGTTGGACGTCAGGACGTAACCGCGATCACCCGAGATCGCCACGGCCTCGATCCGCTGCGCCAGGTACAGCTCCCCGAGAACCGCCGGCGCCGATGGGTCGGTGACATCCACCACCTGGAGCGCAGCCCCGTTGGCCAGCAGAGCGAGATCGCCTTGGGCAGCCACACTGTTGGACACCCCGTGCGGCCACCGCCCCACCGGCTCGAGGCAGTCCTGGGCCTGGCACACGCCTGCCCCGAGCGCGAGGGCGAGAAGCGGCGCGATGGCCCCGCGCCGCATCACGGCCGGCCCCCACCGCCCGACCACGCCGAGGTGTTTCCCGACTCGAAGTCGTCGGCGAAGATTGGGCCCTGGCAGAGGGTGTAGGTGCCGAATCCGGCTGACCAATCCAGCACGAAGAGATCGTCGGGTCCGAACGCCAGACGACGTGCGCCTCCCGGATACCCGACCACACCCATGAGAGTCGGAGCCTCGGGTCTGGCCATGTCGACCGCTTCGAACGACCCCGAGTAGTACGGCGTCGCATCGCCGAGCGCGAGGTAGGCAACCGACCCCGCAACTCCGACGACCTCCGCCCCGAGCCCAGACATGACGTAGGGCGGATGCTCCACGGGGTTCGCCGGGTCCACCATGTCGAAGGTCCGGACCACCCCGCCTGTTCCTTCGAGCCAGGCGGGCGCCAGCAACCGGTCGCCGATGGCGGCGAGTCCCCCGTCGCCCGCGAGCTCGATCTCGCCGGCCGGCAGCGGCGCGAACGGGTCGCTGACGTCGACGATCGCCAGGGTGGGCTCGTCGCTCCTGACGATGAGGTGGTTCCGGATCACCACCGGCCATCTCCACGATCCCGAACCCAGATCGAGGGAGCCGACGAGAACAGGAGCGCTCGGAACCGTCAGATCGACCACGGCCTCGTGCCCCGACCATGAGTCCACAACGTAGGCGTGGTCGCCGTTGATCGTCAGCCAGTCCACCTCCACATCCAGTGACGCGCTTCCCACCGCGATCGGAGCTGCCGGGTCGCTGATGTCGACGGCGACGAGCGCGTTGTCGGGGTCGGCCCCTGCAACGGCCACGTAGGCCATGTCGCCCCTGATACCGACTGCCTTCGCCGAGACGCGGTTCGGAAACTCCAGATAGCCGAGCTCCACCGGCTGGCCGGGATCGCGGACGTCGACCGCGCGCAGACCACGGCTTCCCGCCGCAATCAAGAGCACGCCATCGGCGTACACCGCGTCTTCGATCCGTCCCGCGACGGGAACTGAAGCCGCGGCGACCGGCGTCGCGGGATTGCTGATGTCGAAGACCGTGAGCTCGTGGAACTCGCCCGCCATCAGGCAGTGCCCATCGACGGCGGCGAGTCGGAGGCGCTCGGTGGTCGACGTGTCGGGCAGATAGGGCGCCGGCGCAAGCCCCAGGAACACGGGGTTCGCCGGAGCGGAGACATCGTAGGTGGCCACGTGAGCTGCCGTGAAGCCTGTTTCAGCGACACAGGCGGTGTTCCCCTCGACCACGATGTCGTCGGAGCCAACGATCGATTCGCTCGCCAGCAGGTGCGGTCGGGTGGGGTCGGTGATGTCGATGACGAAGAGCGTCGGGCCGCCGGTCGTGGACCCCTCGACGAAGACGGAGGTGCCGGCGATGTCGAGCCTGTCCGCCCGCGTTCCGGCGCCCAAATCCAGCTCCGCGACCTGCACCGGCGAGGCGGGGTCGACGAGGTCGACGACCCGGAGGCCGAGCTCGGCGGCAGCGATGAACGCATAGCCGGAGCTCATCTGGACGTCACTCACGTACCCGTCCGTCCACGACATCTCGGCGATGACGTTCGGGGCGGACGGGTTGCTGACATCCACGACCCAGAGGTGCATGGAGCCGAGAACACAGGCCGTGTCTCCGTCAGCTGCGAGCTCGAAGCCCGGGATGTCCTCGAGGACCCCCGACTCGATCGGCACCGGACCGCTGAGGTCGATCACGCGCAGCGTCCCGGCGCTCACCGCGTACGCCCTCGAGCCGTCGATCGCGACCGCCCGGATGGACTTCGGGAACGAAACCTCGCCGGTGACCGAGGGAGCCGAAGGAGTCGTCAGGTCGAGCACCTGCAGCACGGCGCCGTTGGCGAGCAACCCACGGTCTCCATCCGCGGCCACGCCGTTGGACACGCCGTAGCGCCAGCTCGCCACCGGCTCGAGGCAGTCCTGGGCGAGGCCGACGCCGGGCGGCACCACCGCCGCCAGGCCGAGGATCAACGCTGCGAGCCGAGCCGCCATTCGAGCCCCCGATCGCGGTTGTCGGGACTGTTCGGACCGATCAGTCTCGAGTGTAGCATCCGAGCTGACTGACGGGGCTTTCGGCGCGGTTCACACCTCGAGGTCGCGGGCCTCGGGCAGCTCGCCGGCGGCGGCGAGGAGCGGCCGGACCACGGAGCCGAGGTAGTCCCGGACCTGCTCGGGGGCGCGGCCGACGAAGCGGGCGGGGTCGAGCAGGGCGTCGAGCTCGGCCCGGTCGAGGGGCACCTCGGGATCGGCGGCGACCAGCTCGAGGAAGGGGTTGGCCTCGCCGCGCACGAGGACGGCGGCCGTGGCCTCCCGCGAGTGGAGCCGGAGCCGCTCGTGGAGGGCCTGGCGGTCGCCGCCGCGCTTGACCCCTTCCATGAGGATCGCCTCCGACGCCATGAACGGCAGCTCTTCGTCCAGGTTCCTGCGCACCATGGCCGGGAAGACCTGGAGGCCGTCCGCCACGTTGTGGAGCACCCGCAGGATGGCGTCGGTGGTGAGGAAGGCCTCGGGGATCGCCAGGCGCCGGTTGGCCGAGTCGTCGAGGGTCCGCTCGAGCCACTGGGCGGCGGCGGTCTGGGCCGGGTTGGCGGCCAGGTTGACCAGCCAGCGGGCGAGGGCCGTGACCCGCTCCGAGCGCATGGGGTTGGCCTTGTAGGGTTGGGCCGAGGAGCCCACCTGGCCCGCCGCCATGGGCTCGCGCAGCTCCTTGAGCCGGGCCAGGATCCGGATGTCGGTGGCCATCTTGGCCGCCGACTGGCCGATTCCCGACAGCGCGTCGAGGACGAAGGCGTCGACCTTGCGGGGGTAGGTCTGGCCGGTGACCGGGTAGGAGTCTTGAAAGCCGATCTTGGCCGCGACCCGGCGATCGAGCTCGAGCACCTTGTCGTGGTCGCCGTCGAAGAGCTCGAGGAAGGTCGCCTGGGTGCCGGTGACGCCCTTGACCCCGCGCGCCCTGAGCCGGCCCCGCTCGAAGCGCAGCCGCTCGAGGTCGGACACCAGGTCCTGCAGCCACAGGCAGGCCCTCTTGCCGACCGTGGTCGGCTGGGCCGGCTGGAGGTGGGTCATGCCCAGGCAGGGCTCCGACGCCCACCGCTCGGCAAAGTCGGCGAGGGCCGAGATCACCGCCAGCAGCCTCCTCTCGACCAGGGCCATGGCGTCGCGGGTGATACAGAGCTCGGCGTTGTCGCCGACGAAGCAGCTGGTGGCCCCGAGGTGCAGGATCGGTTTCGCCGCCGGCGCCCGCTCCGCGAAGACGTGGAGGTGGGCCATGACGTCGTGCCGGGTCTCCCGCTCGACCTCGGCGACCCGGTCCAGGTCGGCGGCGGTGACCTCCAGGTTGGCCCGCATCTGCTCGAGAGCCTCGGTCGGGAGGTCGAGCCCGAGCTCCGCCTGGGCCTCGGCGAGAGCGAGCCACATCCGCCGCCAGGTGGTGTAGCGGTGGCCGGGCGAGAACAGGCGCAGCATCTCGGCGCTGGCGTAGCGCCCCGCCAGCGGGTGGTCGAAACCATTAAGGTCTGCCATGCCGCGATTATAACGGGAGCTCTTTTTCTTCCCTTCTCTTTTCTCGGATCGTCTCGCGATCCGAGAAAAGAGAAGGGAAGAAAAAGAAATAGATATAGTTCGGGATCGGAGGTGGTCGACATGGTCCACGTGACGTCCGAGATCGGCCGGCTGCGGCGGGTGCTGGTGCACGAGCCGGGCCCCGAGGTCGACCGCATGGTGCCGCCCATGATGGAGGAGCTCCTGTTCGACGACATCCTCTTCGGCGAGCGGGCCCGCGACGAGCACGGCCGCTTCCGGCGCCTGCTCCAGCTGCTCGGCATCGAGGTCGTGGAGGCCGCCGAGCTGCTGCGGCAGGCCCTCGCCGACCCCGAGGCCCGCTCCTGGCTGTGGCGGATGCTGCTGCCCGAGCTGCCCCCGGATCTGCGCAACGCCTGCCCGGACGACCCCGACGGCCTGCTCGACGTGGTGGTCGGCGGCCTGGTCGCCGGATCAGACGGCGGCGGCATCGAGGTCGGCGACCTGTTCCGCCTCGCCCCGGTGCCCAACTGGTGCTTCCAGCGCGACCCCCAGGTGATCCTGGGCGACGGCGTGGTGTTCTCGGCCATGGCGACGCCGGCGCGCTGGCGGGAGGGCATCCTGGCCCGGGCGGTCTTCCGCTTCCACCCCGAGCTCAAGACGACGCCGGTCCTCCACGACCCCCTGCGGCCGGAGCCGGGGATGGAGGATTTCTTCGGCTTCAACCGGCCGCGGCTCGAGGGCGGCGATGTGCTGGTGCTTTCGCCCGAGGTGGTCGCGGTCGGGGTCTCCGAGCGCACCAACGCGCTGGCGGTGGACGCCCTCGCCCGCGGCCTCGCGCGCCTCGACAACGGGCCGCGCTTCCTCGAGGTGGTGCACCTGCCCCGGCGCCGGGCCTACATGCACCTGGACACCGTCTTCACCCCGGCCGACCGGGACACCGCCCTGGTCTTCGAGCCGGTGATCTGCGCGTCGGGGCCCCAGCGGGCCGAAACCTACGAGGTCGACCTGGGCTCCGGCGACCTGGCCCCTCGCCACCGCGGTGGCCTGCTCGAGGCCCTCCGGCAGCGCGGACTCGAGCTGGAGCCCGTCCCGTGCGGCGGCGCCGACGCCATCGCCCAGCAGCGCGAGCAGTGGACCGACGGCGCCAACACCCTCGCCCTCGCCCCCGGCGTGATCACCCTGTACGACCGCAACGTGGCCACCGCCGACGAGCTCGACCGCCGGGGCTGGCGGGTGCTCGCCGCCGAGGAGGTCCTCCTCGGCCGCGACGAGGTCGACCTGGACGGCGCCGGCCGCACCTGCCTGCTGCTGCCGAGCCACGAGATCTCGCGCGCCCGCGGCGGCCCCCACTGCCTGTCGCACCCCTTGCAACGCGATCCGATCTGACAACCGGCTCCGATTTTCCGAAATCGGCCGGAGGAGCGCGCTCCTCCGGCCGATTTCGGAACCTGCTGGAGCTTACCGGCCCTCTCTGAGGTTCCTCCACCGGTCGTGGTACCACAGCCACTGGGCGGGGCGGCGGCGGATGGCGGCCTCGGTGATCGCCATGAAGCGGGCGGTGAGGGCCTCGACCTCGAGCTCCGACTCGTCGAGCCGATCGGGCAGCACCGGCTCCCCGAGGGCCAGGGTGTAGCGGGCCGGGGCGTCCCAGTAGGCGAAGGCCGGCACCACCACGGCGCGGGTCTTGCGGACGAAGCGGGCGAGCACGGGGTGGGTCTTCGCCGGGTGGCCGAAGAAGGGGACCTCGAGCTCGACCCCCCGCGGCCGCTGGTCGATGAGGATCGCGATGACGCCGCCGGCCGTGAGGGTCCCGAGAATCTCGCGGCTGATGTTGCGCTTGCCCAGGGTGCGGTTGCCGAAGCTGCCCCGCAGCCGCTCGAGCTCGGCGTCGAGCAGGGGGTTGTCCAGGGGGCGGTAGATGATCGAGAGGCCTCCCGGCACGAGCAGGCCGCTGACCAGGGCCCCCACCTCCCAGGAGCCGAGGTGGGCCGACAGCAGGAAAACACCACGGCCCTGCCCGAGGGCGGCCCGGAGGTTGGCCTCGCCCTCGACGGCGACCTCCGCCCGGAGCCGATCCGGGCTCAGGCGCTGGACCCTCATGGCGTCCAGGGCGACCCGGCCGAAGTGCCGCGACACCTCGCGGCCGAGGTCGCGCCGCGCGGCCTCGTCGAGCTCGGGGAAGGCGAGGCCGAGGTTGAAGTCGAGGATCCGCCGCCGGCGCCGCACCAGGCGGTGGAAGGCCGAGCCGACCGCGGCGCCGAGCCGGGCCGACGCGGCCGGGCTGAGCACCTCGACCAGGGCCCGCGCCGCCCGGTAGAGCCCGAACTCGAAGCGGTTGCGCAGGGCCGTCCGCCGCCTGCTCACGAGCCGAGCCTCGGCACCAGGTTCCAGAGCTCCTCCCAGCCGCCGGCCAGGGGCTCCATCCTCGCCTCCACCACCCAGACCAGAGAGTCCGGTGGCATCTTGACCGCGTCCTTGGCGGTGGTCGCCACCACCGCGCCCAGCGCCGCCGCCTCGGCCACGTGGGCCTCGACCTCGGCGGGCTGCCACGGGTGGTGGTCGGGCAGCCAGCGGGTCGCCACCACCTCGGCGCCGGCCGCGCGCAGGGTCTCGGCGAAGCCCTCGGGCCGGCCGAGGCCGGCGACGGCGAGCACCCGCCTGCCGGCCAGCGCCTCGGGCCCGGCGATCCCCTCCGGGCGCCGCACCGCGCACGCGGCGAGCTTCGCCGCCAGCACCGAAGCGTGGGGCGCGCGCCGGGAGACCTCGCGGCGGACCTCGGTGATCGCCGGATCGTCGCCGCCCGAGACCTTGGTCACCAGCACCGCGTCGGCTCGCGCCAGACCGGCCAGGGGCTCGCGGAGTCGGCCCCGGGGCGCCAGGTGGCCGCCGCCCCAGGGGTCGCCGGCGTCGACGAGCACCAGGTCCAGATCGCGGGCCAGGCGCAGGTGCTGGAAGCCGTCGTCGAGGACCAGGACGTCTGCGCTCCGGGCCAACGCCGCCGAGGCGCCGCGCACCCGGTCGGCGTCGACCACCACGGGCACCCCGGGTAGGCGGCCGGCGAGCTCGAGGGGCTCGTCGCCGGCTCGCTCCGGGGGCACGCCCGGCCTCGGTCCGACCAGGATCACGGGCTCGCTCGCCGCCCGCCCGTGGCCCCGGGTCAGCACCGCCGGGTGGCGGCCGCGCCGCACCAGGTCGCGGACCAGGGCGACGACGGTCGGGGTCTTGCCGGTGCCGCCGAAGGTGAGATTGCCCACCGACACCACGGGCACGGGCATCCGCGCGCTTCGGAGCCAACCGCGCTGGTAGGCCGTGACCCGGGCGGCCACCGCCCCCCGGTAGACCGGCACCAGGGGCAGCAGCAGCCGGTGCCAGGCCTTGCGCCCCCTCACGATGGCTCCCCCACCAGCTCGAGGAGGGCGGCGGCGGTGACGGCGGTGGCGCCGCGGTTGGCCTCGACCACGGCCAGGCCTGCGGCCCCGGCCGCCCGCGCCGTGCCCGGGTCAGCGAGCCACCGGGCCAGCGCCTCCCCCAGACCGGCGCCGTCCGTGACCAGCCGGGCGCCGCCGGCGGCGGCCATCTCCTCGTAGACCTCGGCGAAGTTGTGGACGTGGGGACCGCTCAGCACCGGCACCCCCCACACCGCCGGCTCGAGGGGGTTGTGGCCGCCGGTGGGCACCAGGGAGCCGCCGATGAAGGCCGCCGACGCCAGGCGGTAGGCCCGGGCGAGCTCGCCGATGGTGTCGAGGAGGAAGACCTCGGTGGTCGGGCCCGGGGCCTGGTCGGAGCTGCGCCGCACCAGCTCGAGGCCGCGGTCGCCCACGAGCGCGGCGACCGCGTCGAAGCGCTCGGGGTGGCGCGGCGCCAGCACCAGGAGCGGCCGGCGGCCGGCGGCGGCGAGGCCGGCGACGGCGTCGAGCACCGCCCCCTCCTCGCCCTCCATGGTGGAGCCCGCGACCACCACCGGGCGCTCGCCGGCCGCGGCCTCCAGGGCGTCGGCCCAGGGCAGGGGCCGGGGGTCGGGCTCGAGGTCGTACTTGACGTTGCCGGCGACCCGGATCGCCGAGACGGGGATTCCCAAGCCGGCGAAGCGCTCGGCGTCGGCATCGGAGCGGGCCAGCACCAGCCGGAGCGGCTCGAGAAGCGGTTTCAGGACCGGCCGCACCCGGCGGTAGCGGCGGTAGGAGGCGTCCGACAGGCGGCCGTTGACGACCGCGGCGGGGATGCCGCGGCGCGCCGCCTGGTGGAGCATCTCCGGCCACAGCTCGGTCTCCACCGTGGCCACCGCCCGCGGCCGGGCCCGGTCGAGGACTCGGCCCACCGGCCCCGGCAGGTCGAGGGGGCTGGCGATCACCGGCAGGCGCTCGCCCAGGGTCCGGCGGGCCAGGTCGAGGCCGGTGGCGGTGGTGGCGCTGACCAGGAGCGGCAGGCCCGGAGCGCGCTCATCGAGCTCCCGGACCAGCCGCCGTGCGATCTCGACCTCGCCCACCGACACGGCGTGCAGCCACAGCCCGCCGCCGGCCAGCTCGGGCAGGTCCCGGGCGAGGCGCTCGGCGAAGGGCGGCCGGCGCTTGGCCGCCAGCCGGTCGCGGACCTTCAGCACGGGAATCGCGAGGGGCAGCAGCCCCGCCACCAGAGCCCGGTACAGCCACAGGCTCGCCCCCGCCATGGTGGCCAGGATACCTCGCGCCGGGGCCTACTGGCGGGCCGCGACCTCGATCTCGCCGTCGGCGACGATGAAGGTCCCGGCGGCGCGCTCGAGGGCCTTCTTGAGGCTGTCGGCGTCGGTGATCAGGACCTCCTTGCCGGTGGCCGAGACGAAGTCGATGGCAGCTTGGACCTTGGGCCCCATGGAGCCGGGCGGAAACTGGTTGGTGGCCATCATCTCGCGCGCATTCGCCACCGGCAGGGTGCGCAGCCAGCGCTGGTTGGGCCGTCCGTAGTGCTCGGCGATCATGGGCACGTTGGTGAGCACGATGAACAGGTCGGCGTCGAGGTCGGTGGCCACGATCGAGGCGACGTAGTCCTTGTCGATGACCGCCTCGACGCCGCGGTAGTAGCCGCCCACGTCCTCGTAGACCGGGATGCCGCCGCCGCCGCCCGCGATCACCACCGCCCCGTCGTCGATGAGCCGTCGCAGCAGGCGGCTGCCCAGGACCCGGGTCGGCTTGGGCGAGGCCACCACCTTGCGCCAGCCGCGGCCCGGGTCCTCGACCATCTGCCAGCCCTCCTCCTGCATCAGGAGGTTGGCCCGGTAGGCGGTGTAGTACGGGCCCACCGGCTTGGACGGGGCCTCGAAGGCCGGGTCGTGGCGGTCCACCACCACCTGGGACAGGACCGCCGCGATGTCCTTGTCGAGCTGCTCCTCGTTGAAGCGGTTGCGGAGCTGGTTGGCGAGCATGTAGCCCATGGAGCCCTGGGTCTGGGCCACCGCCACGTCCAGGGACTGGGGCGGGATCTTGGTGATCGCCTCCTCGACCTGGATCATGATGTTGCCGACCTGGGGGCCGTTGCCGTGGACGATGGCGAGCTCGTAGCCCCGGTGGATGATCTCCACCAGCCAGCGGGTCGCCTTCCAGGCGAGGGTGAACTGCTCCTCCTGGGTGCCGTGGTCCTGGGGCCTGAGCAGGGCGTTGCCGCCGAAGGCGATGACCGCCACCGGCCGCCGCTCGCCGTCCAGGGAGATCGTGGTGCGCTCGTTCATGCCGGCCTCCGCCCCCGCCGACGCGGGGAAGAGGAGCATTGTGGAACCCGCGCCGGCGGGTGTCAACACGACCTCGGGATCGGTGGTGGCCGTTGCCGAGGGGGTCGCAGGCCCGGGCACAGCATTTCACGCCTCCGCGCCGTTTCCGGCGGGCCGGAGAGGGGGTTGATAGTGCGCTTTTCGCACCGCGACCCAGCCTCGCCTGTCAGCGGTCAGTGCTGAGCTCGCTTTGCGATCTCGGCCGGGCCCGGACCCGGACCCGGACCCGCTTGGTGAGGAAAGGGCCGATGGGCGGCGGGCAGGGTTAACGCGGCATCCTCAAGAGAACCGACCCCCCCGGAGTGACAAGACCGCGATCGCAGCGCAGGAGAGAGCGATCCCCGCCGAGCGCTACCGCGAGCTCGCTCATCTTGACTGCACACAACGACCACTCACCGACCTCCACCCGGGGAAACCGGAGAACCTGTTCGACAGGGTCGATCGGACTTCCGTTCACATGGGCCCACTTAAGGAGGGTCGGGAGGTTGATCATCACGCCGTTGTGAAGCACCATCGGAAGGACGTCGCGCGCCGTAAGATCGCCGGCGTCGATGACGAGCTCTCCCCCTGGCGCCGTCGCGTCGAGCACCAGATCCTCGCCGCTGCGAATTCGGACTCTCCCGGAACGCAGAACGTGACCCGGAGGCAAGAGGATGAAGTCGAGCGCTCGCTCGTTCCCGTTCGGCTGCGTGGCAAGCCGAATACGGAAGCGACCTTCGAAGTCGGTGGTGCCGACGCCCCCGGCAGTCATGTCTTCAGCGGTCGGCCACACGGTAACGATCGAACCGAAGACTCCCCCAGCGACCCCGAGAACTCGTCCGTCGACCACCTCTCTGTCGCGCAGCACGAGGACCGGACCTCCATCGCCGGCATCGACGGCATCGCCGGAGGTCACCGCGTGCTCGACGACGGCTGACACCCGCCCTTCATGCTTTGCGGTCAGCCGAATCCTCCCTGGCTCCAGGCCAGCGAATCGGAACCTGCCGTCAGCTGCGGTACGAGTCACCACTGGGTGCTCGAAATGGTCGACCGGCAAGCCTGTCACCTCGGCTCCCTCAACCGCTCGGTCAGCGCCGTCCACGACCTTGCCGCAGAGCTCGTTCGCGGGGAGCACGATCTCGACCGGGGACGTGCCGACTGTCACCATGAGTTGCCTACGGACACCCGCCTCCTCGCTCTTGAGCTCGACGAGCCACTCTCCCCGCCGTGGGAGGAAGCCTTCGAATTCGCCGCTCGCGTCGCTGACGAGATGAGCTCGTACGGCCCCCGTGAATCCGCCGAACCAGAGATCGGCAGTCAACGGCTCGTCGCCGTAGTTCACTGTCCCTTCCACCCATTCCTGATCGAGGGTAAGAGTCAACACTTCGTCACTGTTCGACACTCGTCGGTCCTCGAATAACCACCTCTCTCCACCGCTCGAGATGGCCGATACCTTGTAGTCGCCGAAGGGTATGTCCTCGAAGCGAGCGATTCCCACCTCGTCAGTGGTCTTCGATGCGACCTCTTCCAAACGCCCCGGCATCGCGTGCAATCGGGCGAGCTCGATCGTCCAAGGTGAGCCCTCGAGATCGGTGAACGGCGTGACCCAGATCTCCACCGAGGCCGGTGGTTGCAAGGTCAGCGGCCTCGCAATCTCGCTCTCAGAGCCGTCGTAGACGACGAGGGGAGAGAAGCTCGCCGAAGCTCCGGTCGAGTCCTCAGCCCGGACTTCATAGGTGCCGGGGAGAACATCGTCGAAGATGAAGAACCCGCGGGATCCCGCGATTGCCTCTGTTGCGGCAAACCTCCCCTGCTCGACCTGATCTGCACGGAGGGGATCGCTCACTGGTTCCAAGGAGATGACGACGTCGTCGAAGCGGCCTTCCTGGTCGAGCTTTGCGACTCTGCCAACGACGGAGGAACCGGGTTTCATCTCGACCGTCTTGAGGTCCAGGGGCTTTTCGGGCGCAATCTCGACGTTCCAGAAAAACCGGGAGACAAACCCTTTGGCTCTGAGCTTCAGGTTCTGGCGACCCTTGGGAATCCGGAACTCGAAGGAACCCTGTTCGACAGGCTGTGCGAGCTCGCCCGAAAGAGGCTCCATCCTCCCAGGCGCCGCGTGAACAGCGTTGAACGCAAGGAGGAGCGTTTTCGGCATGGTGTCACGTTCCGAGACCTTCAGCTTCCCCCTGACGACTCCGGTTCGACGCAGGCTTAGGCGCACTTTGGCTCGACCGCGCTCGTTCAACAGGACCGCCTCCTGCTCTGGCCAGAATCCAGGTGGTTCGGCCGATACGATGAGCGGTGCGGTCGTGCTCGGAATCTCGAGCGTGCACTCTAGACCGAGCCCGCAGCTCACGGTGGCGATCGGGTCAGCATCCGGGTTCGTCCGGACATCGACGCTGACCGGCTCGCCGCGGGCCTCGCCATCCTCAGGGAAAACCACAACATCGATCACGGCTGTGTGACTTGCTCTGACAGCGACCTGTTCAGCTGGGGTAACGGCACCGACGGTCATCATCGACGCAACACACGCGAAGGCGAGACCACTCGCCCGATCCTGACGACGACTCATGGTGATCGACCTAACTCACGATGACTCCGTAACATCCATATCCCGAGAGGTAGCATTCCGGGAACAGGGGGTTACCCATGAACCAACCCCACTGGCAGGAGCAGCCGCCACTTCCCTGGGCAGCCACGCATCGCTCGCCGAAAGCGAACGGTTCGCAAACTTGGCACGATCCGTGGCACAGGGGGTCCACGACCTCAGCGTCGGCTCTGCCGGCATCGCCGAAGACCGAAGGAAAGAACAACACGAAAACGACAACGACCACGATGAAAGCGGCCCGGTTCCATGTCTTCATGTTTATCTCCCATTCTGCTTTTTCATACAATTCAACA
>DATHSO010000127.1:0-25185 GCA_035464095.1 Candidatus Methylomirabilota bacterium
GTAGGCCGCCACCGGACCGCCCGACAGGACCTTGACCTCCACCGAGCCGTCCATCTCGACGTTGGCCAGGTAGGCGACCTGGAACACGTTCTCCTGGATGAACACACCCGGCTGGAGGACGACGCCGGGGATCCGTCCGACTCGGACTCCGGCGGTGTTGTAGATGGAGACATCGACGATGGCGGCCTCGGTCTCGCTGGTATTGAGGACGCCGACGTTGGTCCGGAACCCGGTCTGGCTGCCCGGCATGTTCGACACGCCGGTGATGAAGCCGGACTCGCCCTGGTGGATGAGGTCGGCGTCGGTGAAGACCTTGAGGTTCTGGCCGAAGGTGCCGCCGAAGGTGTCGACGTTGTAGGTCTTGGCCATCATCTGGGGCAGCGGCGAGCCGTCCCTGCTGGTGACCAGGAAGTAGCCCTTGGACTCGACGCCGGCCGGCAGCATGGAGCTGCCGAGCACGTCGGAGAAGAACATGGCGTTGGCGGACGGGATGTTCAGGTTCATCCCGGGAGTGCCGATCTGCCCCATCTCCGTCGAGATGTACTCGACCCGGGTCGACTCCGAGTCCAGGGTGTCGTTGAAGAAGGTGATGTCGGACTGCCAGAAGGAGTCGTTGGCGCCCGCCAGGTAGGCGAGGCCGGGGACCCACGCGGTCATCCCGTCCTGCCCCACCGGCTCGACGTAGACCGGGTCGCCGGTGGCGTTGTCGACGATCGAGGCGCTGGCCGTGATCTCGTGGCCGTTGGCGAAGATGTAGAGCGAGAAGATGTCGAGGTCGGACAGGACGCCCGCCTGCTCGGCGATGCGCACGATCTGGCGCGTGCTCTGGGGCATCACCGCCACCTCCACCGGATCGCCGATCATCTCGCCGGCGTCGTTCATGACCCGGATGACGATGCCGTTGGCGTACTTGTTGGAGAAGTTGGCCAGGCTCACGTTGGTCCGGTAGTACAGGTTCTCGGCGAGCCCGGTGACGAGGAAGAAGCCGTCGTCGTTGGCCTTCACCGGCACCGCGCGGACGAACTGACCGAAGGTCCCGTCCGGGGTGTCGTTGAAGGTCCGCGACATGATCAGGGGCGAAACCTCGGTCTGGTCGCCGTAGGTTACCCGGAGCGAGCCCTTGTTGTCGTTGCCCTGGATCCCCGGGATCTGCATCACGATGTCGTCGAAGACCCGGGTCCCGAGCGCCGGGAGCGTGATCCGCAGGTAGTGGATCACCCCCTGGTTGTTGTTGGTCTCCTCGGGCAGGTACTCGATGAGCACGTCCACCGGCTCGGAGCCCGGGTTGAACAGCCTCAGGTCGGTCTTCCACAGGGTCTGGTTGAGGCCCGGGGTGTGGACCGCCGACGGCACCAGGTAGGTGTCCGGCTCGGGCTCGGGCACGTCGATGACCTCCAGGGTCTGGACCGCGGTGTCGGAGCCGGCGCAGTTGGAGGCCACCAGCTCGACCTCGTAGAAGCCCGGGTCCCGGAAGGTGTAGGCGAAGCTCGGCTGATCGCTGGTCGCGATGACCTGGCTGCCGCGGCGGATGGTCCACGCCCACTCGGTGGGCGAGGTGTCGCCGCCGCCGCCGCCACCACCGCCGCCACCGCCACCACCGCCACCACCGCCGCCGGCGAGCTGGTAGACGCTGTGGGTCTGGCTCTGGATGGTGACCGCGCCGCTGCGGGGCGAGGTCGTGGTATTGGCCGCCACGTCGTAGCTGACCGAGCCCGGCCCGGCGCCGCTGATCGGCTGGTCGAGGGTGATCCAGGCGCGGTTGGAGCTCGCCGACCAGGCGCAGCCGTCCTGGGTCGCGATGTCCACGGTCAGGCTGCCGCCCTCGGGCGGGAAGCTCCACTGGGGCGGGTTGATGGCATAGGTACACGTCTGGCCGCCATCGCACGAGCCGGTGTTCTGGACGTTGACCGTCACCGCAGCGGTGCCCAGGGTGGCGCCGCTGATGGGGTCCTTCACCGTCACCGTCACGTTCTTGGCGCCGCCCGAGGCGAACTTGAAGGGCCACTGGTGGCAATTTCCGTAGTCCGGCTCGCAGACCTGGACCTGGTTGTAGCCCGGGCAACCGTTCGCGCCGAAGTTCCACTCAGCGCGGATGTTACCGTCGTGGCCGGAGATGGTGAAGAGGGTGCGCTCGCCGATCTCGGGCTCGATCGGGCTCCAGGTGACGCCGGTGGCCTGGATCTTGAGGCCACCACCCGAGGTGTCGGTGAAGACCACCTGCTCGTCCTCGAGGGCCGGCGACGGATCGATGGTAAACGAGGCCGTCGGCGCGCCGTCCTTGCCGCAGTACGGCGGGCACTCGCCGGCGCTCAGGACGGTGAGGCTCTTGGTCTGCGTACCGGTCGTGGTCGTGAGGACGATGTCCTTGGGGCCGGCACTCGCCCACGCCCACTGGAACTCGTTGCACTCCCCGGCGGCGCCGGAGCAGGTGACCACCGGCGGGTCGCCCTCGCAGTTGGGCGAGGTGAAGCTCCAGCTTTCGACCTCGAGCCGCGGGTCGGTGGTGACGGTCACCGTCTCGCCGATCTCGGGCGCCCAGACGTCGAACTCGAAGTTGACCGGGATCCACGGGTGGTTCTGGACGACGGTGAAGGCGTCGGAGAAGCCGGAGGCGGTGACGTTCATGTCCCCCGTCCGTTGGTGCGGGGTGTTGTTGGCGGCGACGGTGTACTGCACCGTGGCGCTTCCGGTGTGGCTGGCGCCATTGGTGACGACGAGCCAGCTCGAGTCGCTGCTCACCTGCCAGGCGCAGCTGGCGTCGGAGGCCGAGACGTTGAAGCTGCCGGTGCCGCCCTCGGGATCGAAGGCCGCCTCACGAGTGTGCAGGTTGTAGGTGCAGGTGACTCCCGACGCCTGGGTCACCGTGTGGGACCTGCCGGCTGCTGTGATCACCGCGGAGCGCTGGCTGCCGGAGTTGGCGGCCACCTGGTAGGTCACGGTCCCGGATCCGCTGCCGCTCGACCCCGAGGTGATGGTGATCCAGTTGGCAGTCTCGGACGCGTTCCAGGAGCAGCCGGACTGGGTCGTCACGGAGATGGTCCCGGTGCCGCCGTCCGCGAGGAAGTTCCGCAACGACGGGCTGATGCTGTAGGTGCAGGTGGCGCCGCCGCAGCTGCCGCTGCTCTGGACGGTGACGGCGTGGCTGACCGGAGGCTGTTGGACCCCGCCGGTGGTCGTGACCGTCAGGGTCACGGTCTTGGTCCCGCTGGAGGCGTACCGGAACGGCGCCAGGTCGCAGGAGACGGCGCCCGACGAGCAGCTCAGCGTCGACGTCCCGTCGCAGCCGGTGCCGCCGAAGCTCCACTGGGCTCTCTCGATCTCGCTCGCCGACACGCCGGTGACGTAGAAGCTCACCAGCTGCCCGATCTCCGGGCTCACCGGCAACCAGGTGAAGTCGACCTGGATGTTGCCGTCCTGGACCTCGACGTTTTCGATCACGGCCACGTCCTGGTCCTGGTTGCCGGTGTTGGTCAGGGTCAGCCGGAAGTCGTAGGTGCCCGGGGCGAGGGTCTCTTCGGGAATGGCGCACTGGGAGTTCACGAGGTTGGCCCCGTCACAAAACGCGAGCTCGTACTCGAGGGCGCCGGTGATCGGGTCGAGGACGTCCCAGTCGAGGTCGAGGGGCTGGCCGGCCTGGGCCCGCGAGGTGCTGCTCAGGGTGATGGTCTGGTTGTGGAGCAGGGGCGAGGGGGCGATGGTGAAGGCCGCCGCCACCGAGGAGACACTCCGGACCTGCTGGGCTGTGGCGGTGTACGGCTGGCTGGTGAACGGGTCGGTGTGCTCGTACCGGACCGTCAGGCCGAAAGCCCACTGGCCGCTTTGCGTGATCTGAACGCCGGGGACCGGGTTTCCGGTCGGAAAAGTCTGCGCCATCGACGGTTCGGTGATCGTCCACTCAAAAGGGGTGGCACCCCCAGGCACCGACGGGTGGCCCTGGGCGATCGCCGACAGGGTCACGGTGTCGCCGGTGATGACCGCCGCCGGGGTGATGGTGATGGTCGCCTCGGGGGTGCGGTCGACGTTGATCTGCGTGCTCGCGATCTGGTCGGGGTTCGAGCTGTACGGGAAGTCGTCGCTCTCCACCGCCGCGTGGGCGTAGAAGACCGCTGTCGACGCCATGTTCGCCGGCAGGGTGTAGCTCGCCTGCGTGCCGCCGGTCGTCAGCACCGTCGAACCGGCCAGCGGCGTCGCGCCGTAGGGGTCCGCCGTGCTCGTGATCCACGTCGCCCAGCGCTCGCCGCCCGTCGAGGTGTTGGTCACCGACACCTGGTCGCCCGGGAAGGCCGGCTGCGGGGCCACGGCCAGGTTCGCCACCGGCTCGATGGGGCCCGAGCAGGCCGTGAGGTCGACGACTTGCAGGGCGCTGTACCGCGAGACGTACAAAGCGGTGCCGTCCTTGGAGGTGACCGCCGCCATGTCCGAAACGCAGTCGCCGAGCGCGTTCCACGGTTGGGTCGGGTTCCAGAAGTTCCAGTCCAGGGCGACCGGGTTGCTCGGGGTCGAGATGTTGTAGGTCTGGGCCTGGTGGGCGAAGCCGGCCTGCGCCGTCCAGACGCTGGGGTAGGCGACGGCTACCGAGTTGCCTCCGTTGGTCAGCGTCCGGCTCGCCAGCTGGACCGGGTTGGCCGGGCTCCCGGTGGCGTAACCGACGTCGTAGATGGTGAGCACCCCGGCGTAGGCCTTCACCAGCAGGCCCCGGGGGTCGAAGCGGGCGCCCTTGGTCCGATTCATCCCGACCTGGCCGAGGTCACCCAGGGAGTCGAGGCGCATGGTCGGACTGGTGACGACCTGGTACATCCGGAATGCCCTGAACCGGTCGCCCAGGTAGAGCACCGGCGGGGCCCCTGGGAAGCCGACCTCGATGCCGTTGATGATCTCGACCCCGAACATCCCGCCGCCGTCGAGGCACTGGATCCGCTGGATGTCCGGCTCGTCGATGCCGTTGAAGAGGTAGAGCCCCGAGTCGTTGCTGGGGCAGGGGTTGGCGCCGGTGTCGGATGCGATCAGGTACTGCTGCCCGCCGTAGGAAAAGGTGAATGACCCGTTGACGCGGTCGGCGTCGGTGTCGTAGGTCTTGGCGCCGAAGGACGGCGTCGTGCCGGTGCCGAGGTCGAAGATGACCGAGAGCGTGTTGTAGTTGGCGACGCCGTAGCGGCAGTCGTCGCACACCGTGAAGTTCATGAGGTTGTAGTCGACGTCACCCAGGGGCGGGACGTTGAAGTAGGACGTGTTCACCGGGATCGGGTTGAGCGGGTTGTCGACGTTGAAGATCTTGATCTCGTTGCCTTCGTCGACGAGGAGGTACTCGTGGCCCTTCCAGGTCATGGTCTCGATCTGGAAGACGCGGTCGATATCCGGCTGGCTCGCGCAGTTCGACGGCGTGTAGTAGACATGCTTCACATGCTCGAGACACTCCTGGGCAGACGCCGACACAGGCGCCAGCAACGCAACGGCCACGGCGGCGAAAGCGGCCAGCCGAGCCATGGAAAGGTCCTTCAGAGAGCGGTTCATGCTCACCTCCACGGATGCCACTATAGGCAACGGAAAAGACCGCTGTCAACCGACGGGATTCGTCAGTAGGCTGTAACTTTTCAATTACTTAGGATCTCGCCGATCGCTGTGACCGTGGTCACGGGGTGTTCGGCGGCCACTCCTCGTCACAGCTGCGGCCAGCCCTCCGTCGCCGTCACCTCCGGAGTATGACCGAGCTCGCACGGGGTGTCCACAGCGAGGCGCCCAGATTAACCGTGGTTTAACCATATTCTCCATCGCTTGGATTGTCGGCCCGCGGTCGGTTGGAGACGTCCCACCGGCCACGGGAGTGTGGTCCGCAGCTTCGGGAGGTGTCCCTGGAGTTCTCGCCCGGATCGGGCCCCGGTCGCTTCCGTCCCCGGAGCGGCTGTGGCCTCGTCCGGACACAAAAATGGAGGCGGCCCGAGGGCCGCCTCCGGAGCTCGTCAGATTCTCTGACTTAGTTGACCGGCAGGGCCGGCGAGGTCACGTAGCCGGTCGCGTCGACGTAGTCGTAGTTCACGCCGAGGTTCGGCAGAACCTGATCGGAGAAGCAGTTGAAGTTCGCCATGACGACGCCGTCCATGGCGGCAGACCAGTTGCCGTACGCGTTGTAGCGGACGCCCATCCAGGTCTGGTAGAGGTCGTCGAAGGGACGGGTGGCGGTCGCCGGCGGGTAGTTCGAGGCCGGCCACACGAAGAGCATCCAGCCGTTCGCACCCGGGGTGTCGAACTGATCCACCGGGACCTCCTGGGTCTCGAGCGGGATCAGGTTCGGGATCACCGAGCCGGGGGAACCCGGCTGCGACCACGGCACCGTCGAGACGGTGGTGACCTGCTCGTCCTCGTCCCACGCGTAGTAGGTGTAGGCGTGGCAGTTGGACGCGATCAGCTCGTCCGGCTGGAACTCGTTGATGCCCACGCGCTCGAGGTCGTTGGTGAACCTGAAGATCGACGAGCCCTTCCACACGCGGACGTCGGTCCCGGTGCTGGCCGAGCCGGCGCCGAGGTAGCGGAAGGCCCACGCGGTCGGCAGGGGCTCGCGAGCGTCGTTGGGCCGCAGCTGCTGAGTCGAGTAGCGGTGGTAGAAGGAGACGGGGTCACCGGCGGGGCCGATGGTCGCCACGTTGCCGAGCTCGCGGTCGGCCTCGAGGTGGACGGCGTTGCTCGCCTCGGAGAAGCGCTCGGCCGCATTCACCCAGAACACGTCGCCGATGAGCACGTTGTCGTAGCGAGCCACACCCTGGCCGCCCGGATCGTCGAACGGCACCCAGTAGGCGGGCTCGTCGGGGAAGAGCTTGTTGCAGCGCTCCACCACGTCCACGGTGATGTACATCCAGGTCGGGTCGGTGGTGTCGCGGCCGACCCAGAACGGGGTCGGGCTCAGCGGGTAGGAGTCGGCGGAGTAGTTGCTGCACTCGTCGGAGTGCTCACGAGGCACCGTCTGGCTCACCTGCAGGTAGGTGCGGAAGAGATCGAGGAAGCCCTGCGGAATCGGCTGCGCATAGGCACCGGGCCAGCCGATGTTCGGGTCGGCCGGGCAGCGGGTGCCGAGGGTGTTGGTGGGCTGCGGGAGATCCAGACCGGGGTTCAGCCAGTTACCGTTGATGCTGGAGTTGGCGCCCGAGACCGGACCGTTGGCCACCGCGCCCTCTTCCGTGAGCGTGCTGGGCGGGGTGTTGTGGCCCTCCTGGATCGTCACCGGGAGAATGCCGTTACCGAGGATGTCCTTGATGTTCATCGAGATGACATCGTACCCGGTGAGCAGGATGTTGAAGTCGAGGATGGCCGCCGAGAAGTCGGTCCACACCGTCACGTGGATGATCTGGGCCTCGGCCGAGACGTTGGTGATCGAGAACAGAGTGGTCTGGCCGTTGATCCCGGCGTCGAAGGCGTCATAGTCGAACGACACGAACGGGAACAGGATGGTGGCCGCCGGCACGGGGTCGAAGGCGCAGACGTTGGCGTACACCAAGCTGCTCACCCCGAGCACCAGCGCGCCGACCAGTGCGAGCGTCACGAACTTTTTCATTACTCAGCTCCTTCCATTCCGATACGATTGCTGAAGAACTTCCGACTGCGTGGACCTAGTTCGGCCCTTCCTCGCCCAGTTGTTCCGCATCACCTCCTGTTTAAGTATTTTGTTCTCAGATCCTTGAATTCCAATATGCCATCACAGCATAAAATATAGCACCGCGCCCGCTGAGCTGTCAATACCCGGTAGGCTCGTCAACAGGCGACGATCATTATCCGTGCAGCCTCCGGCGCTTGTCAACCCGTCACTCCCGGGACCCGCCCGCGAGCCACAGGCGGACGCCACCGGGCGAACCCTCCGCGGCGGCGAAGGAGGCCAGGACGTCGTCGCGGCCGTCGCCGTTCATGTCCACGAGCTGGATGTCGAAGGCGCGACCGAGGCGTCCGAACTCGGGGCTGCTCTCGAGGACGAAACCGCCCGCCTCGGCGCCGAGCCACAGCTCGAGACCGCCGAGCTTGCGGCCCGCGACCACGTCGAGCCGGCCGTCGCCGTTGACGTCGCCGAGGCCGAGCCGGACGTACGGGTTGGTCCGGTCGTCGTCGAAGTAGATCGGCCCGTCGGGGGCGACCAGGCCGTCGTCGGTCCACTCGTACCGGATCAGCCCGGTGCGGCCCTGGTTCTTGCCCCCCACGATGTTGTACTGCATGAACGCCGCGTAGACCTCCACCACGCCGTCGTCGCGCAGCCGTGGCTCGACGTCGAAGTGGTAGGCGTTGCTGAGCACGCCGAACGAAATCTCGCTGTGCCAGCCCTCGGGCCGGTTGAGGAAGACCAGCTTGCGCCAGTCGGCTGTGTTGGAGCCCACCACCAGGTCGACCCGCCCGTCGCGGTCGACGTCCACGCTCTCGATATCGTCGCTGATCAACACGATGGGCAGGCCGTCGTTGGCGTAGCTCCAGCCGTCGTCGGTTTTGAGCTGCACCCACATGGTCGGCGCGTCCACGACGCGGCTCTGGCCGCCGAGGTCGTAGTCGATCTCCGCGATGAAGGCGATGTCGTCCCGCCCGTCACCGTTGAAGTCCGCCACCGTGCAGGCGCGCGACGTCAGGCGGGGGTCCGGCGCCTGCAGGCGCTCGCTGCGCGGGAAGGCGCCGTTGCCGTCGCCGTAGAGGATGTACTGCTGCTTGAAGTGGATGGCGAGGACGATGTCGCGGTGACCGTCGCCGTCGAAGTCGCCTGTGCAGACACCGCCGTAGTCGTACGGGATGCCGCGCAGCCAGGCGGCCTCGCGCCACAGCCGGAAGCCGGCTTCGGGAAGGCCCTTGTAGATGGACGGCTGGCCGACGCCCTTTCGGGTCGGCGGGAAGACCAGGTCGTCGATGCCGTCACCGTCCATGTCGTCACGGACGAAGTTCATCTGCCACAGCCCCTCGTTCGGCAGACCGGTGCTGTGCTCCTCGAGCTCGAGGCTGTCGACGAAGGGCGGCGGCACGATCTCGGCGCCGTAATCGAGGTAGTAGTTGAAGGGCCCGTGCTCCTGCTCCCACTCGAATCGCTGCTTGAGGATCCGCTCCTCGGACTGGCGCTGGCTCCACATCTGGTGCAGCGGCGACTCCGGGTCCTCGGGCGGGATCCCCCGCAACCACAGGGTGTCCTCGTCCTCCTTGACGATCTCCATCTTGATCGACGCGGCGGCGTGGGGGTACGCGTGCTTGTCGTCGATCCTGATGGCGATGGACTTGGCCACCGGCCGCGGCGTCAACCAGTCCGCGATCACCTCCTCCCAGGTCTGGGGACGGCGCTTGGCGACGGCCGGCGACGGGGCGGCATCTTCGCCGACCGCCTCGGCGGTCGGAGTCGGCGTCGGCTGGGGGGCCGGCACCGGCGGCAACTGGGGCATCTGCGCCAACACGGGCAGGGCAACGGCGACGGCGCCGATCGCGAGCAGGACTCGAACTCGACTCATGACAAACCTCCAGGGGACCTCGGTCCCGTCACAGCAGATCGGGGATGGTCGCCCGATAGCGACCAACGGCGGCCGCGCCGGCGACCAGCACCGCGCCGGCAAGCACCAGAAGATACACGAGCGCACCGGCCGAGGGGGCGGACACCGCCAGCAGCCCGGCTCGGAAGATCCCCACCAGCGGCGTCAACGGGTTGGCCTGGATGAGGGTGAGCAACCAGCCCTCCGGCACGTACGACAGGGGGTAGATGATCGGGGCCGCGTACAGGGCGAGCTGCAGCACGACTGCGAGCAGCTCCGGCACGTCGGGCCACGCCACCCCGAGGACGCTGACCAGCAGCCCGCCGCCGACGGCGAGCACCACGACCAGGGCGATCCCGCCCGCCACCCAACCGGCTCCGGACCAGCTCAGGTGCCCGGCCCAGGCGCAGTAGCCGATCATGAGCACCACCGCCGCGGCGTGGTGGGCCAGGGTGCCGAGGATGTCCCCCACCACCATGACCTCCAGCGGCAGGCGCACCCGCTGCACCAGGGTCGCGTTGGCCCGGATCACCCGCGCCGAGCGGAGGATGACGTCGTTGAGCGCCAGGTACGGCACCAGCCCGGTGATCAGAAACACGCCGAAGCCCACGGGCACCCTCTTAGCAAGATCGGTACCAGCGAGCTCGACCCGGATCTCCAGGATCATCGAGAACACGACGGTGTAGAGGGCGAACTGGACCGCCGTCGACAGCGGCGTCCAGAGCCACCCCAGCAGCGCCCCGGCGTGGCGCGCGGCGAAGGCCCGCCGCGCCAGCTGGGCGAGCAGGAAGCGGTGCTGGATGAGGGTCCGGATGAGCCCTACGGGCGCGGTCAGGTGACGGAACATCGTGCTCCTGAGGTTCTTGTCGGTCCGGGTGGCCGGGGCGTCGGGCGGCGCCGCGACCGCCCTGGGCGCCCTTGACGCAGGGTCCACGGCCGCCTACACTGTCATATATATCGTGCCAGCCGTAGTGCGTCCGCTGCGGCCGGATGGTATTATAGTCGAGGAAGGAACGGCAACCGGCAGTGACCAGCAACGTCCACGAGCTGACGACCCCGGCCGCGACGGTGGGGGCTCGTCTGCGCCGGCTGCGCAAGGAGCGCCACCTCACCCAGACCGAGCTGGCGCGCCAGATTGGCATCCAGCAGTCGGACCTGTCGCGCATGGAGCAGGGCGAGTACCGGGTCTCCCTGGACAACCTGTTCAAGATCCTCGCCGTCTTCGACCTCGACATCAACGAGTTCTTCGAGCCCGAAACCGCCGAGCCCGAGGAGCGCCGGCCGCTCAGCCGCGAGGACATGCAGACTCTGCACCTGCTGCGCCAGCTCAGCGACGAGGGGCGCCGCGAGGTCATGGAGTACCTGGAGTTCAAGGTCCGCCGCGAGCAGCAGGACCGGCGCGCCGTCGCCGCCCGCCGCGCGGACCGGGAGACCGGCTCGTGAGCGCCCGCTACGAGGAGCTCATGCGGGCCGCCGAGGTTGCGTTCACCACCGACGACTTCGAAACAGCTGCCCGGCTCTACGCCGAAGCGGCCGATCTCGCGGCTCGGGAGGGCGACGAGGACGCCGCCGATCGAGCCTTCTGCAGCCGTTGCTCCGTGCTTCTCGAGCTCGACCGCGGCGCCGAGGAGATCCCGAGGCTCAAGGAGATCCTGCTACGCAGCGCGAACCCGAGAAACCGCTTCCACGCTGCGTACTGCACGGCCGTGGCCTTCGACCTGTCCGGCGATCGCGACAAGGCCTACGCCTACGCCGACCGCGCGGCGGTGCTCTCCGACGAGCTCGGTGATCCCGTGTCGGCCAGCCGCAGTCTCAACCTGATCGGCAACCTGGCCATTCGCGAGTCCCGCTTCGACGAGGCCGAGCGTGCCTTCGCCAGGTCTCTCGAGGCCCATCGCACCCTCGACGGGCACCACCGGATGACCGAGGCCCAGGTGCGCGACAATCTAGGCTACGTCTTCATGTGCACCGACCGCCTCCACGAGGGCATCGCAACCTGTGATCAGGCGCGGGCCAGCCTCGAGACGCTCGGTGCCGACCACTACCTGTACGAGATCCTCCAGGATTTGTGCTACGGGCATCTGCTCGCCGGCGACCTCGACCGCGCCCAGGAGTGCGGCGAGCGCGCCCTCGAGCTTTCCGTCGACTTCGATGACGACCAGGTGGCCAAGAACTGCCTGTTCCTGCTGAGCGAGATCGCGGTGAGACGCGGCGACACCTTCCGGGCCCGTCGCTACCTGCGCGAGCTCACCGCGTACTACCCGGAGGTCGGGATCAGCGAGGAGATCATCGATGTCTTCCTCGCCACCGACCTGACCTCCGTGGTGAATTTGAGGGGGTGACCATGAGAGGGGCACGAGCCACACTCATCGCAGTCCTCCTGGTCGGGGCCGCCGCCGCAGCCTCGGCCGGCAGCATGACGCTGACCAGGCACGGCGAGCTCTACCGGGTCGCCCCGACCGAGGACGGCCTCGTTCTCGTCCAGCGCCTCGCCGACGGCACCGTCGTCGAGTCCCTCATCCCGCAGACCGCCGGCATCGCCGCCGCCTCCGTGCAGGTCGGAGTCGACGAGTTCACCGGCGCCGCGTTCGTGATCTGGGAGACCGGAGAGGCGCTCGACGCCCGGGTCGAGATCGCCTGGCTCGTGGACCAGACCTGGAGCGGGCCCTTCGTGATCGCCGGTGCCGACGGCACCGCCGCCCGCAACCCGCAGCTGCTTCTCGACCGCGTTGTCACCCTGGTCGAGGAGGACGGCGAGCCCGCAGAGGTCTCCGCCACCTTCCTCCACATCGTCTGGTGGAGCTTCCTCGACCACCCCGAGGACGGCAGCGCCTACCTCGCCTCGATTCCCCTGAATGATCAGGGCACGCCGGACTTCGACCTTTTCGCGCCGATCGCCCTCGAGGACTTCCTGCCCTACGGCGTGGGTTGCCAGAGCATCGAGGATGCCGCCGGCCTCGCCTACCCCAAGGTCTTCACCGACCCGCAGTCGGGCGCGCCCCACGTCTTCGCCACCGACTTCGCCAACTGCGTCTTCCAGATCTTCAGCCTCAACTACGAGGTGGTCGAGGAGTGGGTCGGCGAGACCAAGCGCCGACGCCACATCGTCCTGCTCGGCAACGAGTCCATGATCGCCCTCAACCCCGACTTGGTCCTCGCCTCGGCCAAGGTCGAGGTCGGCCACGGGCTCGACGTCCTCATGTACTGGGAGGTCGAGGGCGCCATCGCCTACGTCCAGCTCGACGAGAACGGCATCCCGCCGGTCCAGACCCTGACCACCGGCGACGACCTGACCATGGAGCAGGCGGAGGAGATGGTTCGCTCCCTCGTGCGCTGATCTCCAGCCTCCCGAGCCCCCACGCCCGCGCCTCGGCGCGGGCGTTTCACGTCAGGAGCCGCCGGACGACCCCCTCGACCTCGGCGGCGTAGGCCGGCCAGCTGAGCCCCGCCGACGAGCGCCGGGCGCCCTCGGCGAGCTCGGCGAGGCGGCTCGGGTCGAGGGCCTCGAGAGCGGCCGCGAGGCTGGCCGGGTCGCCGGGCGGCACCACCACGCCGTTGACGCCGTCCTGGACCACCTCCGGCACGCCGCCGACGGCGGTGGTCAGCACCGGTACGCCGGCCGCCAGGGCCATGGGCGCCACCGCCGACTGGGAACCGCGGCGATAGGGCAGAACCACCAGGTCGGCGGCGGCGAGCAGGGCCGCCGCCTCGCCCTCGGGGATCCAGCGCAGGTCCAGGCGGACCCTCGAGCCGACCCCGAGCGCCTCGACCTGCCGCTCCAGCCGCTCGCCGAGGCCGCCCCAGGGCTCGCCCGCCGCCACCACCAGCCAGTCCGAGCCGTCGGGCAGCGCCGCCGTCGCCTCGACGAGCAGGTCGACCCCCTTGTAGGGCCGGATCAGCCCCAGAAACAGAGCCACCCGCCCCTCGGCCGGCAGCCCGAGACCGGCCCGCGCCGTCTCCCGATCGGGCGCCGGCCCCGCGGCCACCGCCGGCAGCGGGTGCGAGCCCACCGGCAGCGACGGGTAGCGCGCCTCGAGCTCCCGGGCGAGAACCCGGGCGTGGGTGAACAGGCCCTGGCAGCGGCCGAGCACCGACCGGGCCGCCAGGCGCTGCCACGGCCGGGCGTCGTGGTCGGCGGGGTTGTGGACCACCGCCACCGTCGGCGGACGGCGGTGGGCCGCCAGCAGGAAGCGCCACAGCCCGGCCCACGCCCACGTCCAGTAGGGCAGGATCCAGGCGTCGGCGCGAGGCTCCAGGGCCCGGCGACGGGCCTGAGGCCAGCTGCCGGGCGCGAGCGGGTCGAGAACCGCCTCGGCGCCCTCGACCGCCTGACAGGCTTCCGGATCCCGGTCGGAGCCGCCGGGGTAGAGCCAACCCGGGTACTGGCGCTGCGGGGTCAGGAACCGGACCGCGTGACCCCGCTCTCGGAGGGCCAGGACGAGCTCGGTGGTGGCCCGCGCGATGCCGCCCCGAAACGGGTGGCCCGGCCCGAGGACGGTGAGGCGCAGGGGCATTCGGGCGGTCCCGGACGCCCGCCCCTACCGGGACGGCGGGGGGGTCGCCTTGCGGAAGCGCGCCTCGAGCCGGTGCCTGACCGGCTCGGGCACGAGCCCGGTCACGTCGCCGCCGAGGGCCGCCACCTCGCGCACCAGCCGGGACGACAGGTAGGTGTACTCCTCCTTGGGGGTGAGAAACACCGTCTCCACGTGGGGGGCGAGGCGCCGGTTCATGAGCGCCATCTGGAACTCGTACTCGAAGTCCGACACCGCGCGCATGCCGCGGATGATGATCGACGCCCCGAGCTCGTCGAGGAACTTGACGAGCAGCCCCGAGAACGAGCGGACCTCCACGTGGGGGTCGCCGCGGTACAGCTCGGTGATCATCTCGAGGCGCTCGGCCGGAGGGAACAGCGCCTCCTTGCCGGTGTTCTCGAGGATGCCCACCACCACCCGGGAGAAGATCTGGGTGGCGCGCTCGACGATGGCGACGTGGCCGGCGTGGAAGGGGTCGAAGGAACCCGGGTAGACGGCGACGGGCTGGTGGTGGACCACGATGTCATTCTACCCCGGATCATCGCAGCGTACGTGCGACCCGTGGTAGGTCGTGCCGAACTCTCAATTCTCAGCTCTTAATTGTCAATTCTCAATGATAGCGCCAAGCCTCACATCCGATGTGAATCGAGAATTAAGAGCTGAGAATTGAGAACTCACTGCGGTTGCTCTACCACGCCTGCCGTTGCCCTGTTGTGGTGCTCGTCCATGGCCCGGACCACCACCAGATGGCGGCCCTGCTTGCGGGGCAGGCTGAAGCGCTCGACGGTGCCGTCGAGAACGCCGTCGGCCGGCGCCAGCCGGTGCCAGCGGTCGCCGTCCCGCGACCACTCCACCTGCCGGACCGGGCTCGCCGCGTCGCGGACGGTCACCGACCAGACCTCGCCATCAGCCGCGAGCTCGATGACCGGCGGGGTGTTGTCGACCGTGAACCAGCGGCTGCGGACGGTCGTCTCGAGCGCCGACCCGGGGTTGTGGGGCGCGTCCGAGGCGGTGAGCACGAAGCGGTACACGCCGTCGGGCAGCGCCGTGGTGTCGATGGCGAGCTGGGTGCCCTCGACCCGTTCCCGTACCGGGATCCGGAAGCCGTCGCGAGCCTCCACCTCGAGGTCGAAGCGCAGGGGCTCCCCGTTGGGGTCCTCGGCCTTCCAGCTCACCGTCCGGTAGCCGACCCGATAGTACTTCTTGCCCTGGGTGGAGGCCGCCTGCCGGTCCCTGCTCTCGTCGATGACGCTGAAGACGCCGCTGACGTCGGGGTGCTCCGCCTCGATCACCGGGCCCGAGGGCGGCGGCGACGCCAGGTAGACCACCCCCGGGTCCTCCACCGTCACCGAGCTGACCCGCGGCGGCAGGTTGACCTCCACCATGGCCACCTCGACCCGGTCCACGGTGGCGCCGCCCGGCAGCTCGAGCTCCCACTGCAGGGAGCTCGCCGGCGGCTGCGGAACCGTGCCGCCGCCCGCCGGCAGCCACTCGGTCCAGGGCAGCCAGGTCGGGTCGGGCTTGCGGCTGATCCCGGTCCGGAAGCGGATTCTCACCCCGTCGGTCTCGGGCTCGACCCGGTACTCGCCGAAGCGCACGGGGCGGGCGAAGCGGGCCGAGTCGCTGCGGTAGGTGGCGGCGCCCGCGGGCCGGGACCGCCGCCGCAGCACGGTCGCCGGCCCCTGGGCCAGCAGGACCTCGCCGCCGTCGACGATCCCCACCACCTGGACCGCGTCCACCACCGCCAGGCGCGCCCCGCCGTCGGCCGCGAAGCGCCACACCTCGCCCTCGAAGCCGGTCCCCACCAGGGCCCCCGCGCCGTCCCAGGCCACCGCCGAGGCGACCTGGCGGGTGAAGCGGTGGACGCTGAGCAGCGCCCCCTCCGGGGTCAGCCGCAGGACCTCGGAGGTGGCGGTGGCGCCGTTGACCTTGGGCAGGTCGAGGCCGGCCAAGGCCGGCTGCGCGCTGACCGTCACCTCGACCTCGACGTCGTCCGCGTCGTCCCCGGCAGCCGCGCTCGAGGTGGCCGCCTTCGGCTGCTCGGGCTCGCCCACCAGGGCCACCGCCCACACCGAGCCGTCGTCGGCCGCGGCCATGTCCGAGATCTCCGTGAAGGCGCTGTCGGTGAGCACCGACATCCGCCCCTCGCGGTCGACGCCGACGATCAGGCCCTTGCCCGAGGTCCCCACCAGCAGCACCTCGCCGACGGGCTCGAGGCAGCGGGCGTGGAGGTCGGGCAGCTCGAGCCAGCGCTCGAAGCCCCGGGGTCCGAGGCGGAACAGCGCCGCTGGCGAGCCCGCCGCGGCGACCACGGTCCCGTCGAAGACGGCCAGGTCCCAGATCCCGCCCTCGCCGAGCCGGCCGAGCTCGTCGAGCCGGCCGTCGCGCCAGCGGTACAGCACGCCGGGCGCGACGGTGGCCACCAGCACCCCGTCGTCGGTGGCGAGCACCGCCGTCACCTGCTCGCCGGGAACCGCGGTCAGGAGCTCCGCCGAGCTGCCGCGGATCCGGTAGAGGTTGGCGGGGTGGCCGGTGCCGACGATGAGCGCCCCGCTGCGGTCGAGGCCGCCGGCCAGCACCACCGGCTCGTCCAGGGTCGCACCGGCGCTCCACCCGGCCACCGTCTCGAGCCGGCCGTCGGTGGTCACGGCGACCCCGTTGCCGCGGCCCTCGAGGAGCTCGTCGGTGGTGTCGACGACCCAGCGCCTGGTCTCGGTCGCGGTCACGAAGCCGGCCGCCAGGAGCAGGCCGAGGCCGATGGTGAAAGTCCTTCTCATGGCTCCTCCGCGTGCTGGTCCATCACGACCCGGAGCTCGACCCGCACGGCCCCCGCCACCGGCATGGCCATGGCCTCCCGGGTGAGGGCGGTGACCGCGTACGATGTGGTCGTCAGGTTGGGCCCGAGCCCGGCCTGGAGCTGGACCACCAGGCCCGGCGGCAGGTTCACGGTGCCGCCCTGCAGGGCGACCCCGGTGTCCCGGCGCTCCAGCGCCAGGACCACGGTCGACGACGACAGCAGGCCGTTGACGAGCCGGATCTCGTCGGCGAAGGAGCCCGAGCGCTGCGGCCGCATGCCGAGGTCGTAGAGGGTCCACGACGCGCCGTCCGCCGCCACCAGGTCGAGGCGGCCCTCGGGGGTCCCCGGGGGGACCACGATCTCGAGCTCGCGGCTGAACTCCTCGCCCCGGAAGGGCCGGAAGCGCAGCCGCACCGGCAGCGCCTCGCCGGGGCGCACCACCCGCCGCTCGGGCACCACATCCACCAGCTCGGCCCCACTGGCCTGCTCGTCGGTGGTGATGTCCACCGTGACGGCCTCGAGATCGGGAACCTGGAAGGTCGAGGCCTCCAGGTAGCCGACCACGCCGGCCGCCAGGGCCGAGGCCTGGGCGGGCGCCTCGGTGGACGAGAACAGCTCGCGGTACCGGGCCGGCTCGTGACCGGCGTAGTCGACCGTCACCTCGAGGGCCACGGTTTGGTCGCCGAACAGCCGGCCCCGGGCGGCCTGGCTCGACTGGGCCAGGTAGCCCACCAGCAGCGGGGTCAGGTTGGGGTGGCGCACCGAGCGGAAGGCGAAGGCCCGCCCGTCGACGGTGACCCGGACCGGCACCATTTCGGCGTCCCGGTCCAGCCGACCCCAGATCCCCCGCGAGCGGTCGCTGGTGAAGCTGCCGACGGTCTCCCCCACCGTGAAGAACTTGAAGGAGCTCATCTGGCTCGGCAGCACGGTCAGCACCCGCGCCCGGGCCATGGGCAGGCGGATGTCGCCGGCGCCCAGGAAGGGGTGGCCGAAGGCCCAGACCTCGTCGCCGCGCCGCTCGGTCACGGTGCCGCCGGCCGCGACCACGGCGTCGCCGTCCACCAGCACGCCGGCGACCATCGCACCGGGCACCACCGGGCCCGACGCGGCGCCGGCCGAGGCCCCACCCGGGACCGCCTGCCAGCCGAGGCGGTGCCAGCTCTCGGCGAGCCAGTCGCCCGCCGTGGGATGCCACGACGAGGTCGTGGTCACCGGCAGCGGCAGGTGCTGCAGGCCCGCCGGCGCGGTCGGCACGAGCCAGCCCGCGAGGAGCTCGCCGAGGCCGCCCTCCCGGCTCGCTTCGAGCAGCTCGGTGAGGGCCGGCCGCCCGGCCCCGGCGGCCGCGGGCGGGCCGCCGGCGGCGGCCAGGCTCTCCATCCGCACGAAGGGGGTCACGCCCCCGATCGGCTCCTTGGCGAAGGACCAGCCGTAGGCCAGGGCGCCGAGGAGCCGGCCGCCGACGTAGACCGGCGACCCGCTCATGCCGGCGATGATGCCGGTCTCGCGGAAGCGCTCGTCCTCGAGCCGGACCAGGACGATCTCGCCCTCCGGGGTCCACGGCCCGACGGTCCCGATGACGGTGAGGGGGATGTCCACCAGCTCGCCGCCGTCCATCTCGGTGCGGCAGATGCCGGCGGCGCCCGGCTCGACCTCGTCGGGGCGCACGACCTCCGGGGCCGCGGCCCCGGCCGGGACCGCGAGCGAGGCGATACAGAGCATGACTGGCAGCAGTGTCGTGTTCACGATGACCGAGCCCCGTCTCCGCCGGCCGTCGACGGGCCGGCGTTCTCCTGGTCAACGCCGCGGCCCCCCGTTCCATTCGCGCCTCCCCGTCGGAGACGCCCCGGCGGCTCCGCCGTCCGGGACCCGAGAGCGCCGCGCCGCGCCACCCCCATGGTACGAAAACCGGCCGGCGAGGGTCGCGGTGAGCAGTCAATTGACGCTCGCCGTACTTTTCTCCTACAATTGAAGGTCCGAGAGCCACGATGGAACAGGCCGTCCACCCCCACCCGTCGATGGTCGACCGGCTGGTCGAGCTGGCCCGGCGCCTACAGCGGGGCGGCCGACCGGCCGAGGCGGCCGAGCTCCTCGAGACCGTGGCCTCGCTGTCGAGCCACGGCGACCGGCTGCGCGAGGAGGCGGCGCGGCTGCGCGAGCTCAGCGGCGGCGACGACTTCGACCGCGAGTTCAAGCGCCGCAATCTGGAGGCCTCCCACGCCCTCGGCATGGCCCACATCTTCGAGCGGCGCGGCGAGTTCGGCCGGGCCGTGGAGATGATCGACCTGGCCAAGCTGCGGACCCCCTTCAACTACCTGGCCTACACCGCGGCCGGCTTCCTCCACCTGCGCCACGGCGAGCCCGCCACCGCCCTCGGCGAGTTCCTCCAGGCCCGCCGCCTCAACCCCCTGGACTTCCGGCTCGCGGTGGAGACCTCGCGCGCGGCCATCGAGACCGAGAGCTACGACACCGCCCTCGACAACGCCATCGACGCCATGCTGCTCGCGAACTGGCGATCCGAGCGCGAGCAGGAGCAGGAGCGGCGGCGGGTCGAGACCCTGTCCCGGCTGTGCCACCGCTCGCCCCGCGACATGGACGCGCTGGTGCGGGCCCGGACCGCGGCGCTGCAGAAGGCCTGCGACCACGTCGCCCTGAGCCAGGCCCGGCTGTTCAGCGCCTCGTCCTACCGGCGCCGGGCGACCCTGGTCGGGGCCGGCGCCAGCGAGCAGGACAACCTCCTGCAGCGGGCCAACGAGCTGCGCCACCTGGGCCTGTTCCGGCACTTCGCCGACGACCAGCTCATCGCCCTCGCCAAGGTCGTCGAGCCCTACCCGGTCCGGCACTCGCAGGCGATCTACCACGAGGGGCAACCGGGCGCCGATTTGTTCGTGGTCCGCGACGGCACCGTCCACATCACACGACGGACGCCGGCGGGCACGCAGGTCCTGGCCACCTGCGGGCCGGGATCGCTGTTCGGCGAGGTCTCCTACGTCGACAGGCTCGAGCGCTCGACCACCGCCGTCGGGGTCGGCACCGGCTCGGCGTACCGGATCCCCGCCCGCAAGCTCGACCGCGCCATCCAGGAGGACCGGGAGCTGGGGGTCAGCCTGCTGTGGTCGTTCTGGCAGACCCTGGCCGACAAGGTGCGGGCCTCCAACGGCCAGATGTCCGAGCTCTTCGACATGCCCCTCGACCAGATCGCGACGACCAGGGACGGCACCGGCGGCCACCGGGTGATCCTCGGCGAGAGCGCCAAGCTCGACATCCTTCGCGAGCAGGGCCTGTCGGCACAGGAGCTGCGCCTGCTCGCCACCTACTCCCGGGAGGAGAGCTTCGCCCCCGGCTCCCTGATCGTGGCCGAGGGCGAGCCCGGGGACCGGCTGTTCATCGTCATCGACGGAGCGGTGCGGATCTCCCGGATGGTCCCGGGCGCCGGCGAGGAGTGCCTGACGATCCTCAGCCGCGGCGAGGTCTTCGGCGAGATGGCCCTCATCGACGAGCAGCCGCGGTCGGCGGACGCCCGCGCCCACACCGGCGGCTGCACGGTCTTCTCGGTCAGCCGCGACCTCCTCGAGGAGGTCCTGTCCATGGACCCGGATGCCGCCATGCAGTTCCTGAGCCTGCTCTGCCGTCTGCTGTGCCGGCGCCTGCGGGCCATGAACGAGCGCCTCGTGGCCTGGCGGCTGATGTCGATGCACGAGTAGGTTCTTAGTTCTTAATTCTTAATTCTTAATTCTTAATTCTTAATTCTTAATTATTTACGTGGTGATTTCTAGGATGTTACCGAACAGGTCAAATGCGATGTAATTGAGAATTAAGAATTTAGAACTGAGAATTATCATGGGACGGTGACAACCGCGGTGGTATAGGAGGCCTGCCGGCTGATCGGGTCGAGGACCCCCACCGACAGGCGCTGCCGGCCCTCGTCGAGGATCAGCCGGAAGTCGAGCCCGAAGCGCCGGCTCCGGGCCGCCTCGAGCTCGGCGGCCGGAACCCGGAGCTCGTGCTCCTGACGCTGGACCTCCGAGCTGCGCCCGTCCTCGTCGCGGGAGCCGAGGAAGACCACCATCCTCGCCACCAGCTCGTCGCCCTCGGGCACCAGCACCAGTTTGTCGAGGGGCACCGAGAGGTGGACGGGGACCAGCCACTGGCTGCCGGAGCCCGGCGCCGACTCGCCGGCTGCGAGCTCGAGCGCCATGGGGTTGTCGTCCACCTCCACCATCAGGGAGGTGAAGACCCGGTCCTGGACCCGGCTCTCGATGGACTTCTCCACGAAGCGGCGTCGGAAGCGCAGGTCGTAGTCCGCCTTCCCGGTGAGCTCCACGTCGATGCGGTGGACCCGGTCCTCGCCGCGGACGTTGGTCGTGTAGCCCAGCGAGTAGTAGTTGAAGAGGTCGTCGGAGATCCGCTCGAGCCCGCCGGCCACGTCGTTGGTGTTGACCACGGCGAGGCCCCCCGTGCCGTCGGCCATGTACCGCAGCGAAGCCTGGTAGTCCTTCTCGCCGATGGACGACGCCGTCGGGTCGCGAGCATAGGCGGCGTCGGCGTCGTAGCCTCCCAGGGTCTCGAGGCCGGAGGCGTCGATGGCGTACAGGCTCACCTCCTGGGCATTGGCCATGGAGACCAGGCCGTGATAGAGCCGGGTGCCGTCGTAGCGGCCCCGCAGGGACAGGATCGACTGGTCCCGGAAGGTCATGGCGTACTCGTGCATGAGCCCGATCCCGGGGGTCATGGGCAGACCGCTGGAGATGTAGATCAACGACTTTCGGCCCTCGATCCCGGACAGCATGGCCACCACCTGACGCAGGGCGCCCAGGGTGAGGGAGAGCTCGTTGGACTCCTCGGCGGCGTAGGCGGCGACCCGTTGCCGCATGTCGAGCCGGGCGCCCTCCTGGGTATTGACCTCCGAGCCGTGGTCGCGGTTCACCGCCTCCTGGATGTCGCGCAGCAGCTCGCGCCGGGCCGACTCGCGGGAGTCCCGGCCGCCGGTGACCATGGTCATGTCCCGCAGCGCGGCAGTGACCTCGCGCGAGTCGGACGTGAAGGGCTGCTTCACCTGGAGCGACCGCTGGTAGCTCGCCACCATCATCTGCACCGGCTCGTCGAGGTTGGCGGCGACGAACTCCCTCACCCGCCGCAGGACCCGGTTGCGGTCCAGGGCCTTGAGGTTCTCGTGGTCGACGAAGAGCACCACCCAGACGGGCTTGATCTCGGGCAGCTCCGGGGCCTCCTCGACGGTCTCGGGCACCGCCGCCGCGGCCTGCTGGGCGACCGCCGTCACCCGGTGGCGGATCACCTCCTCGTCGAGCTCGACGAAGTGGCTTATGGGCATCTCGACCCCGTTCTGGAAGACCCGGAAGTCGTCGACCCCGAGGCCCTCGACGGGACGGCCGTCCCGGTCGCGGACGGAGACGTCGACGTTGACCACGGTGACGTCCACCTCGTCGACGAAGGCGAGCTCCCCCAGGACCTCACCCGATGTCGGCTCGGCCTTCTGCGCCGCCACCGTGCCCGCCACCGCGACGGCGACCGCCGCGAGGGCGAGAACCTTGAGCACCCGGAACGTCATGCGAACCTCCCTGCCGACGGCCATGGTACCGCGACCGGGCCGGCGGCCGGGACCGCCGGCCGGGGCGCTCCCACACGGCAGGGGGGAAGACGGCGCGACCGGCCGGGGTTGTCCGAGGTGAAGGAGAACGGTCATGCACGGCTCGACACCCACGGACGGCTTCACTCCCCCCGGCGGCGGCCTCGTCGGCGTTCCGGACGTGATCCCGATCTTCCCCCTACCCCGGGTGGTCCTGCTCCCTGGCGAGGTGCTGCCGCTCCACGTCTTCGAGCCCCGGTACCGCGCCATGGTCGCGGACGCCCTCGCCGGTCATCGGGTCATCGGGATGGTGGAGCTGGAGGGCGGCGACGACGACCCCGGCGCCGCGACCCCGCCGGTGCGCAATGTCGGTTGCGTCGGCTTCATCGCAGAGCACCAGGAGCTGCCGGACGGGCGGTACCTGATCTGGCTGCTCGGCCTGGAGCGCTTCCGGATCGACGAGGAGCTGACGGCCGGCACGCCGTACCGCCAGGTGCGGGTCAGCTACACCCCGATCGCCGAGAGCGCCCAGGCGCTGGCCGGGCTGCACCCCGTGCGGGCCGAGCTGCGACATGTCCTGCCGCAGCTGGTCGACATGGACGAGGGCACCCGCAGCCAGCTCGAGCAGCAGATGCAGGGGGTGAGCGACTCCCAGCTCATCGCCCTGGCGAGCCAGATCCTCGAGCTGCCGAGCCAGCGCAAGCGGCAGCTGCTCGAGGCCGACAACCAGGTGGACCGCTTCATGCTGGTCTACGAGGATCTCTATCGCCACCTGGACGGCCACTTCGAGACCGAGGACGTCGCGCCCGAGCAGCTCAACTGAGGCCCGGCCCCAGGGCGGTACGGACGACTGCGGACGGAACGCCTTCGCGATGCGAAGGTGGTGACCCCAGCGGGATTTGAACCCGCGTCGCCAGCGTGAAAGGCTGGTGTCCTAGACCTGACTAGACGATGGGGTCACGTCCCGAGCGGCGCGGACACCGCCGGGCGCGCATGGTACCGCAAAACCTCTCACCGAGGCAAACACACGCGTGTCGACTGAAAGATTGAAGCGTTGAAGCATGGTGGGCCGTACTGGATTCGACCACACCGTCGGCTTCGGCCCATGGCTGTGGCCAAGGGGGTCGCAGGCCCGGGCGTGGCGCTGCACGTCAGCACTCCCTTCCCGGCGGGCCGGAGAGGGGGTTGGCTGGCCTACAGCCATCCGAAGGTGACGGTGGGGGGACGCGGCTCCGAGCCGCGTTCAACCACCCCCGAGCGCCCAAGTCCGGCTGGACGGTTTCGGAATGGTGGGCCGTACTGGATTCGAACCAGTGACCACCTGATTAAAAGTCAGATGCTCTACCGACTGAGCTAACGGCCCACCGGGAAGCTCAAGGTAAAGCGCCCGACCTCCGGGGTCAAGGCGCGAAGGCCGGTCACGACATGAGGTCGCGAAGCCTCGCCGTCAGGGGGGAGTCGCCGCGGACCAGGGTCTCCTCGCGGCGCGGCCCGGTGGAAACCACCGCGATGGGCGATCCGACCTTCTCTTCCAGGTACGCCAGGTAGTCCACGGCCTCTGCCGCCAGGTCGGCCTCGCGGGTCACGCCTTCGGTGGGCCGGCGCCAGCCGGGCAGGGTCTCGTAGATCGGCTCGACCGCCTCCGCGACCTCGGCGTCGGCGGGGAAGGTGTCCGTCGTGGTCCCGTCGGGCAGACGGTACCCCGTCGCCACCCGCACCTCGTCGAAGCCGTCGAGGATGTCGAGCTTGGTCACCGCGAGGGCGTCGATCCCCGACACCTCGACCGCGAAGCGGGCGGCCACGGCGTCGAACCAGCCGCAGCGGCGGGGCCGTCCGGTGGTGGTGCCGTACTCGGCGCCGCGCTCGCGGATCGTCTCGCCGGTTGCGTCGTCGAGCTCGGTGGGGAAGGGGCCGCCGCCGACCCGGGTCACGTAGGCCTTGACCACGCCGATGACCGGGCCGAGCATCCGCGGGCCGATGCCGCACGACGCCGCCGCGTAGCCGGGCAGGCACGACGACGAGGTGACGTAGGGGTAGGTCCCCCAGGCGAGGTCGAGCATGACGCCCTGCGCCCCCTCGAAGAGCACCGCCTCGCCGGCCGCCTGGTGCCGTCTCAGGGCCGGCCCGACCTCGGCCACCAGTGGTCCGAGGCGCGCCGCCATCCGCTCGAGCTCGGTCATGGCCTCGTCGAGGGCCACCGGCTCGACGCCGTAGAGGGTGGTCAGCTCGTGGTTGTGCTGCTCCATGAGGTCCATGGCCCAGCGGCGCAGGGTGGCCGGGTCCTCGGCCAGGATGTGGCCGCGCACGGCGCGGCGCATGGCGCGGTCCTGGTAGGCCGGCCCGATGCCACGGCCGGTGGTGCCGATCTTGTCCGCGCCGCGCATCCCCTCCCGGGCGGCGTCGAGGGCCCGGTGGGTGGGCAGGATCAGGGTCGCCCGGGGCGACAGGACGATACGGCCCTCGATGTCGACGCCCTCCGACTCGAGGCGGTCCATCTCGGCGACGAGCCCGCTCGGATCAACCACCATCCCGGACGCGAGGTAGCAGCACACGCCCGGGTGGATGATGCCCGACGGCACCAGGTGGAGGGCGAATCGACGGTCGGCGAAGCGCACGGTGTGGCCGGCGTTGTTGCCGCCGTTGTAGCGGACCACCGCCGCGAAGCCGCCCGACAGGAGGTCGACCACCTTGCCCTTGCCCTCGTCACCCCACTGGCCCCCGATGATCATCAGCGACTCTTGGCTCATGCGGCCTCCGGCGGGAGATTCTACCGGTTTCGCCGTCGAGGTCCAAGGGTGAACC
>DATHSO010000128.1:0-12043 GCA_035464095.1 Candidatus Methylomirabilota bacterium
CGACAAGGCGAGGATCTGGGGCATCGAGCTCGACCTGGAGTGGATCTTCGCCCGCTGGTGGTCGGTCTTCGGCACCTTCGCCTACCTCGAGGGCGACGACGAGACCACCGGCGAGCCGCTGCCCTACATCGCACCCTGGAAGGTCACCGCCGGCATCCGGTACCAGCGCTCCAGCTGGTGGGCCGAGGCCGACCTGCGCCACCTGGGCAGCCAGGACCGGCTGCCTCCGGGCGACCCGGACTTCGACTCCGGGACCGACTCGTTCACGGTCTTCGACCTCCGCGGCGGCTACGACTTCGCCTTCGGGCTCGGGGTCCTGGTGTCGTTGGAGAACATCTTCGACGAGCTCTACAACGAGCCCTTCAACAACCGCCCCGAGCCGGGCAGGAACCTCCGGGCAACCCTGCGCTACCGGTTCTAATCGGGCTCTGAACTCTGAACTCTGAACTCTGAACTCTCAGCCGTCGAGCATCGCCTCGACGACGGTGCACCAGGCATCGGCGATGCCGGCCGGGCTGTAGCCGCCGCCGCCGAGGGCGAGGAGGCGTCCGCCGCAGTGGCGGTCGGCGAGGGCGCACAGGCGCGTGGTCGCCAGCCGGTGGGCGGCCGCGCTGTAGTCGAGGTGGGTGAGCGGGTCGCCGGCGAGGCCGTCGGCGCCGCACTGCAGGATGACCAGCTCGGGGCGGCCGGCGTCGACGTGGTCCTCGACCCGCCGCCACGCCTCCGCGAACTCGCGGTCGCCGGCGCCGGGCGGCAGGGCGATGTTGAGCTTGGTGCCGGCGGCCTCGCCGGTGCCCGTCTCGTGCTCGAAGCCGGTGCCCGGGTACAGGAAGCGGCCGTCCTCGTGGATGTCGGCGACGATCAGGTCGGGGTCGTCCTCGAAGCCATAGAAGACCCCGTCCCCGTGGTGGGCGTCGATGTCCACGTAGGCGATTCGGCGCAGCCCGTGGCGCGACCTGGCGAGCTCGATGGCGATTCCGCAGTCATTGAAGACGCAGAAACCGCCGGCGGAGCCCCGGCGGGCGTGGTGGAGGCCGGCGATGGGCACGAAGGCGCGGCGCGTGTCGCCGGCAACCACCTTCGCCAGCCCGTCGAGGGTGCTGCCCGCCACCCAGGCGGCCGCTTCGAAGACGCCGGGGAAGGAAGGGGTGTCACCGTAATCGAGATAACCGACGCCCGACTCGGACCGCTCGGCCACGAGGTCCAGGTAGGCCGGGTCGTGGAAGCTGGCGAGCTCGTCGCGTTCGGCGCAGACGGGCCGCGCCACCCGCACCCGGGCGGTCAGCCCGCGCCGCTCCATGGCCTCCCAGAACAGGCCCAGCCGCTCGGTGCCGAAGGGGTGCCCGTGGCCGAAGCCATAACGGGCGAGCTCCTCGCCGTGGTAGACGGTGACGGCGCCGCGTCCGTTGATGTCGTGGCCGGTGCTCACCGCATCATTGTAGACCGCGGGCGGCTACTCGTTGGGCTTCCACTCCTTCCAGACGTTGCCGACCAGGTCGGGGCCGGGCCGGAGCACGGGGTCCCCGGGCATCCAGCCGGCGGGGGTCGCCTCGGCGCCGCCGCTGGCGCGGACCACCTGGAAGGCCTGGACCTGGCGGATGGTCTCGGCGATCTTGCGCCCCACCGGCGGCGTCAGCACCTCCATGGCCTGGATCACGCCGTCGGGGTCGATGATGAAGCGGCCCCGCAGCTCGATGCCCTGGCTCTCGTCGAAGACGCCGTAGGCGCGGCCGATGTTGCCCGCCTGGTCCGACAGCATGTGGAAGGGCACGCCGCCGTCGACCATCTTGACGAGCTCGTGGTCGTTCCACATCTTGTGCACGAAGTGGCTGTCGACGCTGACCGAGAACACCTCGCAGCCGAGGTCCTTGAGCTCCGAGTACTTGTCGGCGACCGCCGACACCTCGGTGGCTCAAACGAAGGTGAAGTCTCCGGGGTAGAAGCAGAGCAGGATCCACTTGCCGAAGGAGTCCGACAGCTTGACGTTGGTGAAGCTCCCCTTGTAGTAGGCCGGCGCGTTGAAGTCCGGCGCCTTCTGACCGACGCGTGCCGTCATGACACCCTCCTTGGCTCGTTCCGAGGTCTGCTGTCGCTCCGGATACTCGGGCGGTTCCCCGCCCATCACCGCTCCGGTGACCCGGGCGCAACCCTTGGGCTCGTCCGACATACGACCTCCTTTCTTCGTCCGACCAGTGTACGGGCTTCCAGCGCCGGCGCGCAAGTCAAGCCGTTCCACCTTAATCAGTTGCGTAACTTCTCGAATGAGCCAACGCGCCCCGGCCGACGGCCGCCGCTTCCGGCCGCAGCGCCCCTCGGGTACCATGGTGGCGCCAGGAGGACGCATGGCCGACTCGGTGCCCGGGATCGCGACCAAGGTGGGGGGGCCGAGGCTGCGCTGTCCGCTGTGCGGGGCGGACGCGGACCTCAGGGGTGGTTGAGGGGCCGCCCGCATCGTGTGCAGGTCGTGCACCGCAGAGCTCCCGGCCGCCAGCTACCCCGACGTCGTCGAGGCCTTCAAGCGCGAGATGGTGGAGGCATGGCTCGAGGCGGTGGCGTGCAGCGCCCGTTCCGGCGGGGGCTGACCGCCGACGCTCAGTCGAGCTTGACCTTCGCCAGGTAGTGGGCCGCGAGCCGGTTGGCGTCGTCGACCCCGAGCGCCCGGGCGATCTGGAGGACGTGCCCGCGCACGAAGACCGCCGCCGGCAGCTCGGCCACGTTCTCGACCTCGAGCTGGGCCAGCAGGCGGCTGCGGATCTTGGTCACCGCGGACAGCTGCTCCAGGCTGAGGCCGCGGGCGAGGCGTTGGTGGCGGAGGTAGGCGCCCGGCTCCAGCGACGGATCGGGAGGCGGTCCCGACGGAGCCTTGGCCGGCGTCTCCGCCGCGGCCTCGGCGGGTTGGGACGACCGGTCCGGGGGCGGCTCGCAGCCGGTGATCCTCCGGTAGGCCTCGTCGATCCGCTCGAGCATCCGGACGCGCTCGTCGTCCTCGAGCAGGTTGTAGGTCGCCAGGGCGCCCGGCTGGTACAGGGAGCGGCGATAGCGCAGGGCACGGTTGGCCGCCGCCAGGTCGGCGCCGGGCTCGAGCTCGAGCAGCTGCCAGTCCTCGTGCCGCGCCCGGCTCACGGCAGCACCCTCTCGGGTCTGGTGACGAAGGCGTCGGCCGCGGCCCGGACGGCACCGGCGAAGGGGCTCTGAGGGTAGAGCTCCACGGCGGGCCGGCGCTCCTCCACCGACCGCCTGACCAGGGCGTCGTTGGGCAGCACGCCGAGGCTCTGGAGGTGAATGCCGAAATAGTCGTGGCAGGCGCTGCCGATCTCGGCGCCGAGGCGGGACTGCTCGGAGCGGTCGACCCGGTTGACGATGATCGACGGGCTGAAGGTGCTGGCGGCCTCCATCAGGGCCGCCCCGGCCTCGGCGTCCACGGTCATGACCCGGGCCATGAGGTCGCGGGGGGTGCGCACGAAGCGCCGGTCGTCGCTCTTCATCACCGCTTCGATCGCGGCCTTGACCTGCTGCCGGGGCTGCGCCCGCTTGAGCTTGCGGAAGTAGGCGGCCTTGATGAAGAAGTAGGCGTTCTCCACCGACGTCGCCTCCGGGACCACGACCAGGATCCCGCGGCGTGCGGCGAGGAAGAAGTCGAGCACATTGAAGGCGGTGCCCGCCCCGAGATCGAGGAAGACGTGGTCGACGTCGAGGGCGCCGATGTGGCGCAGGAGCTTGCCCTTCTGGCTGTAGTTGGGGTTCGCCGTCTCGAGCATGGCCTTGGCCCCGCTCACCAGCCAGAGCGTGTCGATGAAGGTCGGGCTCATGACCTCGGCGAGGCTCGGCACCCGACGCGAGATGAAGTCCGACAGGTTCCGCTTGGGCGACGGGAGGCCCATCAGGGTGTGGAGGTTGGCGCCGCCGAGGTCGGCGTCCACCAGGGCCACCCGGGCGCCGGTCCTGGCCACGGCCACGGCGAGGTTGGCGGTGACCACCGACTTGCCGACACCGCCCTTGCCGCCGCCGATCGCCCAGATCCGCGGCCCCGCCTCGGCCGACGCCTCGAGCTCCACGATCATCGGGCCACCGGCTCCGCGGCCGGGCGGCGCCGGTCGCCGGAGGGGGTGCTGCCGGCTCGATCCAACTCACGCATGAGTCAGATCTTACAGCATTCCTGCGGGGACGGTTCGTGCCGGCGCGCCCGCTGCCCGCCGGCGGGCTCGGGTGAGGGCTGTGCTACCGTTGGCCCGCGGACCCGGCGCCGGGCAGGTGGGAGGTCCCGCCGGCCGCGCGCATCGAGGTCAGCCAACGAGCTGCGGCTGTGTGCTCCCTCGAGCCCGAGCCCGACACGACCGCTGGTGTCGAAGAGCCGAACCGAAACGGAACCAACCCGAGCAGCCCCCGCCGCGACGGCGATTGGAGGATACCGTGGCAACCGAACGCATCGACAAGAACGTGGTGGTCGGCATCAACTACCGGCTCACCCTGGACGACGGCACCGAGGTCGACAGCACCGCCGAGCGCGGGCCCCTCGAGTATCTCCACGGCCACGGCAACCTGATCCCGGCTCTCGAGAGGGCCCTGGACGGCCGCGAGGTGGGCGACGAGCTCGCGGTCAGCTTCCCGCCCGACGAGGCCTACGGCGAGCGCGACCCCGACCGGATGGTCGAGGTCACCAGGCAGCAGCTCGGCTTCGAGCCCCAGGTCGGCACCGTGGTCGCAGCGCGCCTGCCCGACGGCCGGGAGCAGCACCTGATGATCGCGGAGGTCGATGGCGACTCGGTGACCCTCGACGGCAACCACCCGCTCGCCGGCCAGACCCTCCACTTCGAGGTCGAGGTGGCGTCGCTGCGCGAGCCCACAGCCCGCGAGATCGCGGACGAGCAGGTCGGCGGCCCGCCGGCGTAGCGAGCCGACAATGGCGGCCATGAGGACGCTGCTGATCCAGGCTGTCGACGTGCTCCGGTGCGAGGCCGACCGGTGCCGGCTGCTGCGCCGGCACGACATCGTGATCCGGGGCAACCGGATCGCGGCCGTCGAGCCCACGGGATCCGACCGGGTCGACGCCGCCGACGAAGTCATCCCGGCCGCCGGGATGCTCGCGATCCCGGGTCTCGTCAACACCCACGCCCACGTTCCCATGGGCATCTTCCGCGGCCTCGCCGAGGACGTGGACATCGAGACCTGGTTCAACGAGTTCATGTGGCCCCTGGAGGCCAACCTGACCCCGGACGACGTCTTCTGGGGAATGCAGCTGGGCCTCGCCGAGATGATCTCGGCGGGCGTCACCACGGTCGCCGACCACTACTTCCACATGGACCGGGCGGCGGCGGCCGTGGAGCGCGCCGGCAGCCGGGCGGCTCTCGGCCTCGCGGTGTTCGGCAGCCAGGGTCGGGAGGGGGTGCGCCGGACCGCGGCCTTCGCCGATGCGTACCGCGGCGCCGCCGGCGGCCGGATCACGACCTGGCTCGCGCCCCACGCACCGTACACCTGCGATGACGCGTTTCTCGAAGCGGTCGCTGCCGAGGCCGGACGCCTCGACCTGGGCATCCACATCCACGCCGCCGAGACGGCGGCCCAGACCGAAGCCAGCGTCGCGGCCCACGGTCGCACCCCGATCGAGGTCCTGGACGACGTCGGCGTCCTGGCTCGCCCGACCATCCTGGCTCACTGCTGCGGCGCGACCCCGTCGGATCTGGAGCTGATGGCCGGACGGCCGTGCGGCGTCGCCCACGCGCCCAAGACCTACCTGAAGCTGGCCATGGGGGCGGCGCCGGTGCTCGGGATGCGGGCCGCGGGGATCCCGGTGGGGCTCGCCACCGACGGTCCGGTGTCCAACAACACCCTCGACGTCCTCGAGTCCCTCCGCCTGATGGCCATGGTGGCCAAGCACGACTCGGGCGATCCCCGGAGGATGACGGTGGGGGAGGCCCTCACGGTGGCGACGCGGGACAGCGCCCGGGTCGTGGGCCTGGCCGACGAGCTCGGCCACTTGGCGCCGGGCTTTCTGGCCGACGTTGCCATCGTCGACCTGTCCGGCGCCCACAACCAGCCGCCCCACGACCCGACCGCCAACCTGGTCTACTCGGTTCGGGCGTCGGACGTGAGCACGGTGATCTGCGACGGTCGGGTCCTCATGCGCGACCGCGAGCTGCTCACCCTCGACCTCGCCGAGATCACCGCCCGGGTCGGCGAGAGCATGGTTCGACTGTCGCGGCGCGTTCCCGACGCCCGGATCCAGCTCTACCGGCCCTGACCTCACCCGCGTCCGCGTCCGCGTCCGCGTCCGTGCCCGACATCAGTGACAGTGACAGTGACAGTGGCAGCGACCAGCGACCAGCGATCAGCGCCAGCGACCAGCGACCAGCGATCAGGCGCAGGGGCAGCGATCAGTGCCCGAGCCGCGCCTTGAGGTCCTCGAGCAGCTCGACGGCGGCCTCGGCGATGACGGTGCCGGGGCCGAAGATGTGGCTGGCGCCGGCGGCGCGCAGGGCGTCGTGGTCGCCGGGCGGGATGACCCCGCCGACCACGATCACGATGTCGGCCCGCCCGAGCTCGTCGAGCGCCCGCTTGAGCTCCGGCACCAGCGTCAGGTGGCCGGCGGCCAGGGACGACACCCCGACCACGTGGACGTCGTTCTCCACCGCCTGCCGGGCGACCTCGGCCGGAGTCGTGAACATGGGCCCCACGTCGACGTCGAAGCCGAGGTCGGCGAAGGCGGTGGCGATCACCTTCTGGCCGCGGTCGTGGCCGTCCTGGCCGACCTTGGCGACCAGGATCCGCGGCCGCCGGCCCTCGAGCTCGGCGAGCTCGTCGGTGAGCCTGCGCGCGTGGCTGACGTCGGCCATGTCCGTGCCCACCTCCTGCCGGTAGACGCCGCTGATCGACCGGATCACCGCCCGGTGGCGGCCGAAGACCACTTCCAGAGCGTAGCTCATCTCGCCGACCGTGGCCTGGGCGCGGGCCGCGTCGACGCTCAGGGCGAGGAGGTTGCCGTCGCCCGAGTCGGCGGCGGCGGTGAGGGCCGCGAGAGCGGCGTCCACCGCCGCCTGGTCGCGCCCGGCCCTGAGCTCGGCGAGGCGCCTCAGCTGGGCGGCGTGCACGGCCGTGTTGTCGACCTTGAGGACCTCGAGCTCCTCGTCGTCGACCGCCGGGTAGCGGTTGAGCCCGACGATGGACTGGCGGCCCGAGTCGATCCGGGCCTGGGTCCGGGCGGCGGCCTCCTCGATGCGCATCTTGGGCAGGCCCGAGGAGATCGCCCTGGCCATGCCGCCCATCTCCTCGATCTCGGCGATGTGGGTCCAGGCCTTCCGCGCCAGCTCCCAGGTCAGGCGCTCCACGTAGTAGGAGCCTCCCCAGGGATCTGCGACCCGGCAGATCCCCGACTCCTCCTGGAGCTGGATCTGGGTGTTGCGGGCGATCCGGGCCGAGAAGTCGGTGGGCAGGGCGAGGGCCTCGTCGAGGGAGTTGGTGTGGAGCGACTGGGTGTGGCCCATGGCCGCCGCCAGGGCCTCGAGGCAGGTGCGGGCGACGTTGTTGTAAGGGTCCTGGGCGGTCAGGGACCAGCCCGAGGTCTGGCTGTGGGTGCGCAGCATCATCGACTTCGGGTCCGCTGCGCCGAGCTGCTTCGTGATCGCCGCCCACAGCAGCCGCGCCGCCCGGAGCTTGGCGATCTCCATGAACACGTTCATCCCGATCGCCCAGAAGAAGGAGATCCGGGGCGCGAAGGCGTCCACCTCGAGGCCGGCGGCCTTGCCGGTGCGCACGTACTCGATGCCGTCGGCGAGGGTGTAGCCGAGCTCCAGGTCCAGCGTCGCGCCCGCCTCCTGCATGTGGTAGCCCGAGATCGAGATCGAGTTGAAGCGCGGCATCCGCTCCGAGGTGTAGCGGAAGATGTCGGCGATGATCCGCATCGACGGCTCGGGGGGGTAGATGTAGGTGTTGCGGACCATGAACTCCTTGAGAATGTCGTTCTGGATGGTCCCCGAGAGGCGCTCCGGGGCCACCCCCTGCTCCTCGGCCGCGATGACGTACAGCGCCATCACCGGCAGCACCGCACCGTTCATGGTCATCGAGACGCTGACCTGGTCGAGGGGGATGCCGTCGAACAGGATCCGCATGTCCTTGATGGAGTCGATGGCGACCCCTGCCATTCCGACGTCGCCCCGCACCCGCTCGTTGTCCGAGTCGTAGCCCCGGTGGGTGGCCAGGTCGAAGGCGATGCTGAGGCCCTTCTGGCCGGCGGCCAGGTTGCGCCGGTAGAAGGCGTTGGAGTCCTCGGCGGTGGAGAAGCCGGCATACTGGCGGATGGTCCAGGGCCGGGTCGCGTACATCGTGGGGTAGGGCCCGCGGTGGAAGGGCGGCAGCCCGGGCAGGTCGTGGAGGTGCTCGAGGCCGTCGAGATCCGAGGCGCCGTACAGGGGCTTGACCGGGATGCCCTCGGGGGTCTGCCAGATCAGCTCGTCGACGGAGCGGCCGGCGGCGGTGGCGGCGGCGTCGCGCCAGGCGCCGGCCGAGCCGTGGCGGCGGCGGTCGGCGAGCTTCACGGCGGTGAAGTCGGGGATCGACCTCGCGGTCTTCCTAGACATGGAGCACCCCCTCCTCCCGCAGCAGGTCCTCGAGAATGCGGACCCGATCGCAGCCCAGGTGGATGAAGCCCGACACGCCTGCCGCGCGCCAGGCCGTCTCGTGCTCCCCCGGGCGGCCGGCGACGAGCACGGTCCGCGCGCCGGCCTTCTCGAGCGCGGCCGCGAGCTCGGGCACGACCTCGGGGTAGCGGGCGTCGGAGGAGCAGATCACGGCCAGGGCGGCACCCGAGGCCGCGAAGGCCTCCGAAGCCTCGCGCACGGTGGCGAAGCCGTCGTCGCCGACGGCCTCGATGCCCCCGGACTCGAAGAAGTTGGCGGCGAAGGCGGCGCGGGGCTTGTGCTCGGGCACCGGACCTATGGCGGCGAGGAAGACCCGCGGCCGGGCGCCGTGGGCCTCGAGCCACGCGTCGGACGCGTCGCGGAGGCGCTCGAAGGGCTCGGCCTCGCGTCGCACGGGCAGCGGCGTCACGTCGGTCCGGTTGCGGGTGCCGCGCAGGGCGGCTGCCAGTGGACCGATGCCCGCCCCGGCGGAGGCGGCCGCCACCGCGGCGTCGACCCCCGTCCCGTCGCCGGGGGGCGAGGCCGCGGCCTGCAGCAGGCGGGTGAGCTCCCCGGCGGCCGGCTCGCCGGGGACGGCCGCGGACGCCGGCGGCGCCCAGGGTCGGCGCCGGAGCAGCCGCTCGCGGAGGTCGGGGTAGCTGCTGACCCCGGTCACCGGGTCGGCGCCGGTGGCGATCGCCCGGTCCCGCCGGTCGTGGAGCTCCTCGAGCTCGCCGGCGATGGTGCCGTCGAGCAGGAGGCCGGCCATGCCGCCGGCGCGCTCGATCTCCTGGAAGCGCGCCCAGGCGGCTCCGGCGAGCTCTTCGGTGAGCCACTCCAGGTACCAGGAGCCGCCGCCGGGGTCGACGACCCGGGCAAGGTGGCTCTCCTCCCGGAGGATGGTGTGGCTGTTGGTGGCCATGCGTCGGGCGAGGCCGTCGGGAATGCCGGCGGCGTGATCGAAGGGCAGCACGGTGACCACGTCGGCACCGCCGACCGCGGCGGCGAAGGCGCCGACCGTGGTGCGCAGCATGTTCACCCAGGGGTCGCGCCGGGACAGGCCGCGAGGAGCGGTCACGGCGTGGACGGGCGCCGCCCGATGTTCCGGAGGGACCCCGCACGCGTCGGCGACCCGCGCCCAGAGGCGCCTTCCCGCCCGCAGCTTGGCGGCCTCGACGAAGAGGTCCCGGCCGAGGGCGTGGCGGAAGGCGATCCGGCGGCAGGCCCGTCCGGGGTCGATGCCGGTCTCGTCGAGGGCCCGCAGGTAGGCGACGCCCGTGGCCAGGGCGTAGGCCAGGTCCCGTACGGCCCCGGCACCCGCGAGGTGGTAGGGGATGCTGCTGACGACGACCGGGCGAAGCCTGGAGGCCCGGTCTTCGCTCCAGGCCACCAGCTCCGCCATGAGCTGCAGGCTGCCGTCGAGGCCGGGGCCGAGCCGGCCGTCGCTGGCGAGGGCGCCCAGGGGGTCGCATCCGAGCGTTCCCGAGAGCCTCTTCGGGTCGATCCCGCGCCGGTGGGCAGCGGCGACCACCGCGGCGGCCACCGCCGGGGCGTTGCTGCCGGCGTCGAGGTGGATCGGCGTCGCCGCCAGGTCGACGGATCGACACAGGGCATCGAGGTCGGCGCTGCCGGCCACGTGGACGCCCGGACCGAGCGTTGCTCCGACCTCGTCGTCGGCGGTGCGGGTGGCCGGGTCGCACACCAGCCACAGCGAGGTCGCGCCCCGGGCGAGCTCCTCGGCGGCCCAGCTCGCGGCGGCCTCGGGGTCCGGGTGGTCGATTCGCGCGCAGACCTCCCACCCGGCAGCCCCAGGCCCGATGGCGGTGCGGCCCCGCACGAACGGAGGGTGGCCGGGCCAGCCCGGCCGCGGGTCGGCGTCGTCGGCCGTGAACAGCGGCGGGATCTCGAGCCCCTCGTGGGTCCTGACGGTGAGACGTTCAAGGGGCCGGCCCTTGAGGCTCGCCTCTGCTGCGCGTCGCCACTCCTCCACCGAGTGACGGCCGAAGAGCTCTTCGAAGGGGGGGAGCTCGGTGAATGTCGGGTCCGATGGGGCCATGGGGTCCTCCCGGCACGCTGCCGTTGCACATGCTAGCGCACACCCGGGGGTGCTGCCGCTGCCGCTGCCGTTGCAAGCGTGTCCGTGCGTCCCAGGTCCGGGTCGTTCGTGGCCATTGTGGGGCCGGCGGCTCGCCGGCCGGATGTCGCTTGTGCCCGGGCTCCCCGGAAGGCGATGGGAGCGGTGCCAGGCACCTTTTCGTCGGACGAAAAGAGAGCCAGGCACCGGGCCCGCGTCGCCTCGAGGCCAAAGGGTGCCGGCACACTGCCGAACCGGGGACCTCGCGGGGGAGGCGCCCCACCCGCGCGTCCAGGAGGCGCGGTTCGCTACCGATGCCGCGGTCACGGCTTCGGGTGGAGGAGGCGCCAGGTCATGGCTCGCACCTCGTCGAAGAGGCGGATCGCCGAGGCAGCTCGGGTGCGGTCGACCGCCCCGACCTCAACCAGCAGCTGGAGGTGGGTATCGACCTCTTTGGCGGAGCCGTAGGCGACGCGCCAGTGGTAGGCGCGGTCCTTGCCGAAGCGGCCGTGGCCCTCGGCGAGGTTCGCCGGCACCGAGCTTGCCGCTCGCACGACCTGGTCGGCCAACGACCGCAACGTGGCCGGCACCCGCATGACCAAACGAATCGCGAGGCCCGCAGCTGCGAGCGCTTTGCGGTGGGCGACGAGGTGGCTGGGTGGGAGCGCGCTGGGCATGATCACCTCCGGGTCGTTCATGGCCCTCCTCCAGCCGCCGGGTCGGTGCGTGTCAAGGGTCGCCTCCGAGGCGACTTGTCGTGCCCTTGACAGGCGCCGGCCCGGCGGCTGGAGGAGGGACATGAACGACCCGGAGGTGATCATGCCCAGCGCGCTCCCACCCAGCCACCTCGTCGCCCACAGCAAAGCGCTCGCAGCTGCGGGCCTCGCAATTCGTTTGGTCATGCGGGTGCCGGCCCCGTTGCGGTCGTTGGCCGACCAGGTCGTGCGAGCGGCAAGCTCGGTGCCGGCGAACCTCGCCGAAGGCCATGGCCGATTCGGCAAGGACCGCGCCTACCACTGGCGCGTCGCCTACGGCTCCGCCAAGGAGGTCGACACCCACCTCCAGCTGCTGGTTGAGGTCGGGGCGGTCGACCCCACCCGAGCTGCCTCGGCGATCCGCCTCTTCGACGAGGTCAGGGCCATGACCTGGAGGCTGCTGCATCCTCGGCCGTGACAGCGGCAGCGATCAGCGCCCCCGGGACGCGCGGGCAGAGCGCCTCCCCGCTTCTCACCACCTCGAGGCGACGTGGGACCGGTGCCCGGCTCCGACTTTGTTCGCCGCGATCAAAGTCGTGTGCCTGGCATCCGCTCCCATCCGGACCGTGCCAGGTACGGCGACTTGACAAACTCACCACGAGACC
>DATHSO010000129.1:0-14617 GCA_035464095.1 Candidatus Methylomirabilota bacterium
GCCGCTGCCGCTGCCGCTGCCGCTGCCGCTGCCGCTGCCGCTGGGCGCGTGGCCGTGCGTCCCGGGGCACCGGCCTTCCGGGCCGCCCTTGGCGTCCCGGCATCGCCCCGCCGGCGCGGTCGCGCGGGGGTGACGGGGAGGGTTGCGACCGCGCCGGCGGGGCGAGCGGCGGCCTACCTCGCAGCCGGGAGACCCTTTCCGAGGCGCGCTTCCCGTGGAGTGCCCGGTAGCGCCATTGTGCGGGGGGCGCTGCCTGCGGGCAGGGCCTCGGGAGCACAATGGCGTACCCGGCACGTCCCGGGGGGGGCGCCGTGCCCGCGCGTCCCGGAGGCGCGGTTCGCTGCCGCTGCCGCTGCCGCTGCCGCTGCCGCTGCCATCGGCGCCGCGTATACTCCCCCCATGCGCAGACAGGGCCCCATCACCCTGCGCCACGTGGCCATCGCGGTGCTCGTGGTGGTGGTGGTCAACGCCCAGCTGACCTGGTGGATCATCTTCATCATCCGCCAGAGCGGGACGGTCCTGGAGCTCGAGCGGCGGCTGATGGTGGACGCGTGCCGCTTCGAGGCGGACCGCGTGCGCTCGGCGCTGGAGCGGGCCGAGGCGGCGGCGCAGGCCGTCACCCGCTGCTCGGACTGGGGCTCGTCGGGGATCTGGCGTTTGAGGTTCGGACCGAATGGCGAGCTGCTGTCGTGGCTGCCGCCGCCCTTCGAGGCGGGGAAGGGTCGGGACAAGCTGGCCGGGGTGCCGGGGTGGCACACGGACCCTGACGGCGGTCCCCCCTGGTTCGAACTTCCGTGCCCGTACGAAGGCGGCTTCTGCGGCTTCGCGGTCGAGCAGGGCTGGGCGGATGGGCTGCTCCAGCCGTCTGCAGGGCTCGAGCTCGTGGAAACGGCGGCCTTCGACGGCTCCCGGCCCGCCGTCGAGCTGCCGCCACCCTTCGACCGCTGGGCGGTGAGCCCCGACGCCGGGGCCTGGCGGGTGCTGCTCGACGAGCATCGCCGCCGGGTGGTCATGATGGCGTCGGAGGGGGCGTTCTTCGCCGTGCTGCTGGTGGTCCTGGTCGGCCTGCTGTGGCGCACCGTCCGCCGGGAGGTGGAGCTCGAGCGCCAGCACCGCAACTTCCTGTCGGCCATCACCCACGAGATCAAGTCGCCGATCGCCGCCATCCGGCTGTCCCTGGAGACGGTGGCCGCCGGCCGCGCCGACGGGGCCGCGGCCCGACGTTTCGTGGCCAACGCCCTGGCCGACACCGACCGGCTCGACCAGCTGGTCACCAAGGTCCTCGAGGCGACCCGCTACGGTGCCGGCACCGCGGCCATCCATCTGGAGGCCCGCTGCGTCAGCGACATCGTGGCGGCGGCGGTGGCCGCCTTCGGGCCCCGTTTCACCGCCGCCGGCGCCACGGTGCGCTGCGACATCGCACCGGACCTGTGGGGCCGGGCCGACCGCGAGGCCCTGAGCATCGCAGTCTCGAACCTGCTCGAGAACGCCGTCAAGTACGGCGGACGACCCCCGGTCGTCGAGGTCACCATCGGCCGCGACGAGGATCTCCTCGTCCTCGAGGTGCGGGACAACGGCGGCGGCATCGCCGAGCCCGACCGGCCGTACGTCTTCGACCGCTTCTTCCGGTCCGGCGACGAGCTGACCCGCACCAGCCAGGGCACCGGCCTCGGGCTGTATCTGGTACAACGGATCGTGACGTCCCACGGCGGCAGGGTCACGGTGGCCGACACCGGTCCCGGCGGAACGACCTTCCGGATCACGCTGCCCGCGATCGGGGTGGGGGAGGACCCAGGGTGAAGAAGCACATTCTCATCGTCGAGGACGAGGAGCACCTGGCGGAGGCGCTCGCCCACAACCTCCAGTTCGAGGGCTACTCGGCGACCGTGGCCAACGACGGCGAGGAGGGGCTGCGGCTGGCGCAGTCGATCCACCCCGACCTGATCATCCTCGACATCATGATGCCCAAGCTCGACGGCCTCGAGGTCTGCCGTCGGCTGCGGGCGGCCGGCAGCCGCATCCCGATCCTGTTCCTCACCGCCAAGTCCTCGGACGCCGACCGCCTGCTCGGGCTCAAGGTCGGCGCCGACGACTACCTGGCCAAGCCCTTCCTGCTCGAGGAGCTGATCCTGCGCATCCAGGGGATCTTCCGCCGCCAGCAGTGGTACGGCCTGCCGCCCGACGAGCAGGAGGTCTTCCGCTTCGGCGACAACGAGGTCAACTTCCGGACCTACGAGGCCACCACCTCCGAGCGCACCATCCGGCTGACGGAGAAGGAGTGCATGCTGATGAAGCTGCTGGTGGAGCGGCGCAACCAGGTGGTCTCCCGGGAGGAGATCCTGGAGCGGGTCTGGGGCTACCGCTTCTCGACCTCGTCGCGCACCATCGACAACTTCATCGTGCGCCTGCGCCGTTACTTCGAGGACGACCCCAAGAACCCCGAGCACATCCACTCGGTGCGCGGCGTCGGCTACCGGTTCACCCCCTGATGGTCACCCGGCACCGGGCGATCCTGGGCCTGATCCTGCTCGGCAACGCCGTGCTCTTCGCGGGGGTCGACCCGCCGACCAGACTGGCCACCGCTGCGCTCGCCCTCCTCCTGGCCCTCGACTTGAAGCGGCTGCCCGCGGTTCCGCGAAGTCACCGGCTCGCGGCTGCGGGCCTGCTCGGCCTGGTGGCGGTGCAGCTGACCCCGCTGCCCGAAGCGGTGAGGCGCGTGCTCCAGCCCGGCTTCGCCGAGGTCATGCACGGCGGCTGGGCCCCGCTGTCCCTGGCCCCGTGGGCGACCGTCCAGGTGGCGGCCTCGGCCGTGGTGGCAGCGGTGCTCGCCCTGACCGCGGCCCGGGTCGCGGCGACCCGGAGCGGGCTGCCCCTGCTGCTCGCCCTGCTCGCCGGCACCGGTACCCTGCTGGCGATCCTCGGCCTCGCGGGCGAGGCCGGAGCCCCGGAGCGGGTCCTGCTGATCCGCGACAACACCGGCGGCGGCGGCCCCTACGGACCCTACGTCAACGAGAACCACTTCGCCCAGGGCATCGAGCTGACGGTGCCGGCGGCGCTGGTCCTGCTCGCCGTCGGCGCGCGGCAGCTCAGGCAGCCGGGCAGCCGCCGCCAGCTCGCCGCGGTGACCGTGCTCGGCGCCGCGGTGGCGACGGCGGTGGCCACCGCCGCCCTGCTGCGTTCGGGGTCGCGGGGCGGCGCCATGTTCCTGGTCGCCGCCGCCGTCCTGACCCTCCCGCTGTGGTTGCGGCCCCCCCGGACCGCGGCTCGGCGTTGGCCGGCGGTGGTGGCCGCGGTCCTGCTCCTCGTCGTCGTCGGCGTTCTGTCGTGGACCCGGCTGCCGGCCCTCGAGGAGGGCCTCAAGGACCTGCTCGTGATCGAGGGCGTCGACGGCAACGACCGCTGGGACCTGTGGGCGGGCACGCTGGCGTCATGGCGGCGCTCGCCGGTCGTCGGCTCGGGCCTCGGAAGCTACCGCCACGTCATCGGCCTGGACAAGCCGGCGACGGCGAGCTCGGTGCTCGAGCAGGCCCACAACGACTGGCTCGAGTGGGCGGCCACCGGCGGCGCGGCGGGGGTCGCCGTGCTCGGGCTGGGGGTGGCCGGCGTCGCCGCCGCCCTGCGCCCACGGCGGGTTCGGCGCCGTCGCTACGAGCTTCGCTACCCGCTCGCTGCCGTCGCCCTGGTGATGACGGCCACCGCGCTGCACGAGACCGTCGGCTTCGGCCTCCAGACACCGCTGAACCGGTACCTCTTCGCGGTCTGGCTCGGCCTGCTCTGGGGCCTCGGGGACCGGGTGGTCGAAGGCGGTGTCCCGGCGAGCCGCCGGGAGGCCCGTCCGGAGGGAGACGCGACATGAACCGAGACCGGCTCGAGCCCGGCGACGTTGACCGCCACCTGCGGCTCATGCGCCTGGCCACGCTGCTGTTCCTCGGCACGGTGCCGGTGGCGGTGGCGCTGGTGCTGCTGGTGCGGGCCCGCGCCGGCGTGGCATCGCCGATGGTGGTGAGCCTGGTGGCCGCGGTCGCCGCCCTCTGGGTCGGCTTCACGGCCAACCGGGACGCCGGGAACCGGCTCGCCCGGATCCGGCGCGCCTTCGCGGTCCACGGCGAGGCGGACCGGCTGCTCCGGGACCACCGGATGGTCAACCTGGCCGTCCTCGCCCGGCTGGAGGTGATGGTGGTGGCGGCGGTGGTGGCCGCGGTGTGGGGGGGAAGCCCGGCGGTGGCGTGGGGGGTGCTGGCGCTGGCCGCCCTGATGATGGCCCTCGCCTGGCCGACGGCGGACAAGACCCACACTCTCCTGGAGCGGGCCCGGGAGCAGCGCGGGCCGTGACCGACGCGACGCGGAATGCGTCGCCTGTCCGGACGATTGAAACCTGTGAACGGTCCGGCACGTATCGCTCGGTGCGGGGGACCTGTGCTCCCCGATGGAGGCGTGATGAAGAAGATCTGGATGGCCGCGATCGCGGTCGTCGTGGCGGCGGTGGCGGTGAGCCTCATCGCCCTGCCCCGGGGCGAGGACTGGAGCACCGACTCGCCGGCCGCCCGGGAGGAGTTCCTGGCGGCCGTGGACGCCATGATGAAGCTCTACCACCCCGAGGCGCGCGCCCACCTGGAGCGCGCGGTGGAGCTCGACCCCGATTTTCTGGTCGCCAAGGTCTACCTCGCCGAGCAGGTGTCCCGGGACGACCGGGATCGGGCGAAGCAGCTCATCGAGGAGGTCATTGCCGCCGACACCTCGGTCCTGGGCCCCAGGGAGCGCCTGATCGTCGAACGCGCCCGCGCCAACCACGAGAGGCGCTACGACGATGCGGTGCGGATGATCGACGACTACCTGGAGGAGCACCCCGACGATCCGTACTTCCTGCACGTCAAGGCCCTCAGGACCTGGATCACCGGCGACTTCGACGAGGCCGAGCGGCTCAACCGCCGGCTCATCGAGATCGCGCCCAACTGGGTCATCGCCTACAACCAGCTCGGCTACATCGCCATGTCCCAGGGTCGCTTCGTCGAGGCCGAGGAGTACTTCTCCAAGTACCGTTTCGTCGCCCCGGACCAGGCCAACCCCCACGACTCCCTGGGCGAGCTCTACATCATCACCGGCCGCTACGACGAGGCCGAGGAGACGCTGTGGCGGTCGCTCGGGATCAAGCCCGACTTCTGGGCCGCCTACGACCACCTGGTCCTGGCGCGGGTGTCGAGGGGCGACCTCGAGGGCGCCGAGGAGATCCTGGCCACCCTTCGGGCCGGCGGCGACTGCCCCGAGATGTGGCTCACCCGTATCGAGTGCATGATCCGCCTCGAGCGGCTCGCGTCGGCGAGCCGATGGCGCGAGGTTATCGAGCTCGGCGAGGAGCTTCCCGGATGCCTCGAAGGGTCCATGTCGAGCCGGGCGAAGGCGGTGACCCACCTGGCCGCGACCCTGCTCGGGGAGCGGGAGCTGGCACAGGCCGTCGAGGATCGAGTCGCCAAGCTGGTGGCCGAGGTCCAGGAGGACCGGAGCAAGGGCGAGCTGCCCGACATCCTCGCCCTGCAGGCCCACCTGCGCGGGGTGCGGCTGGCGCTGGGCGGCGACCTCGAGGGTGCCCTCGAGAGCTTCAAGGAAGCCGATCACCACCTCAGCTACATGCAGGCCGACAGCGGCCTGTCCAAGCTCTGCAACCGTCTGGCGATGGTCGAGGTGCTGCTCGCCGCCGGTGAGGACGGGAAGGCCCACCAGCTGCTTTCCAAGGTCCGCTCGGTCAACCCGCCCATGGCCGACGACTTCGAGGAGCGCGGCCTCAAGATCCTCGGGCTCGAGCGCTGACGGCTCCCCCGTCGGCCAGGACTATTCCGGGAGGCGGCCGAGGACCCGCTCGATCTCGTCCACCAGGGGATGGGGCCCGATGCGTCTCCGGGCGCCGCTGACGAGGCTCGAGTAGTACCACATCTGGCGCGTCCGGTCGGCGTTGAACCGGGCCCACACCGCATGCGGGTCCGCTGCCTCTTCGAGGTCCTTCTCCAGGGACGACAGGTTGTGGAGGAGGTCGGCGCACTTGATGAGGACGGCGGCCTCGGGCATGGTGGCGAGCCGTTCGACCTGCTCGCGCTTGCGCAGCTCCCAGGTCTCGGTCCGGTCCCGCTCGGGGCGCTTGTCCTCGGTCACCGCCAGCACCAGCTCCAGGACCTCGTCGCCCGCGAGGGCCCTGATCCGGCTCGGACCGTCCGGGTCGGGGACGTCCTCGAGGTAGTCATGCAGGGCGGCCGCGGCCAGCACCTGGTCGGCGGCGCCGAGGCGCGCGAGGATGCACACGGTGCCCATGAGGTGGGTGATGTAGGGGATGTGATCGTCGGACAGGGGAAGCTCTCCCGATGTCGGTTTGGAGGTATCCGGGGCGCGTTTCCTGAACTGATTGTAGTGACCCCGGGCGGCGAGGCGGATCGCGGCCTCGACCAGCGGCGAGTACAGCAATTCTCCCCGGCGGTGGACGTCGTCGGAGCTCACGGGGCATCCCTTCCAGGCATTGTACCCGAGGTGGAGTGAGGCGACCCGAATCGAGGCACGGGGGCTGAAAGGCTGTACACTGGGGGGCGGGAGGAGAGGATGCGACGCACCTTCTTGCCGCTGGCTCTCGCGCTGATGTTCGCCCCCGCCGCGGGGGCGCAGTTCGTGGCCCCCGGGGCGACCCTACCGGTGGTGGCGAGCCTGCCCGGCCTCGCCGGCACCGACTGGCGCACCGACGTCAGCGTGGTCAACCTGGGCACCACCGAGACCACCATCGTGATGCTGCTGCAGCCCGAGATCCGGGACGGCGCTCCCGCTTTCGAGCCGAGGCAGTCCGAGCCCATCACCATTCCCGCCGGGCGGCAGCACACCGTGCGAAACCTCCTCGGCACGGTGTTCGGGCTCAGCAACACCAAGGGCGGCGTGTCCATCCTGTCCACCGATTTCGAGCCCCTGGTGGTCGGGGCGCGGATCTACACCCTGGGCGACGACGGCGGCAGCTACGGTCAGAACGTCGAGGGCGTGCTGGTCGCCAACCAGGCCTGGGCCCCGGGCGTGACCCACGACGACTTCTACCGCACCAACCTCGGCGTCTTCCTACCCATCGACCCCCTGCCCGGCCAAGCGATGCCGTTCACGGTCTCGGTGCGCAACTCCGCCGGCGCGGAGGTCGGCAGCGGCACGATGGTCTTCACCCGGGCCGGCCTCCAGCAGCGCAGCCTGTCGGCCTTCGGGGTCGGCCAGCTCCTCGAGGGATTCGTCCACGTCAGCTGCCACGACCCGGGGCTCACCTGGTACGGCTACATCTCCCGGGTCGACGAGGTTTCGGGCGACGCCGTCTTCCGCCCCCTGCGCGGACGCGAGGCCGACCTGCCCTGAAGCCGGCTCAGAGGAAGCCGCGGGTCCGCATCCACTCGTCGTTGTAGATGGTGCTGAGGTAGCGGAATCCCGAGTCGGGGAAGAGGGTGACGATGCGCGCCGGCCGGTCGAGGCGGCGGGCGACCTCGCCCACCGCCCACAGGGCGGCGCCACTGGAGCCGCCGGCGAAGATCCCTTCGGTGCGGGCGAGCTCGCGGGTGCTCAGGAAGGCCTCACGGTCGGAGATCTTGAGCATGTCGTCGAGGAGCTCGAACTCGGGGCAGCCGATGATCTCCTCGTCGCCGAGCCCTTCCAGGAGGTAGCGGCCCGGCGAGCCGGCCCGGCCGTGGTGGAAGTGGTCGTGAAAGACCGAGCCCTCGGGGTCCACCGCCACTACTCGGATCGAGGGGTCGCGCTCCTTGAGGTAGCGGGCGACGCCGCAGATGGTGCCGCCGGTGCCGATGCCGGCGACCAGCACGTCGATCCGGCGCGCCATCTGCCGCCAGATCTCGGGCCCAGTGGTGCGGTAGTGGGCTTCGGAGTTCTCCCGGTTGTTATGCTGGTCGGGGAAGTAGGCTTCGGGGTCCTCGGCGGCGAGTCGGCGCGCGGTCCGGTTGTAGCTGTCGGGGTGCTCGGGCGGCAGCTCGCCGTCCACCAGGACCAGGTTGACGCCCATGGCCCGCAGGGCGTCGAGCTTCTCCTTGGAGGTCTGGCGGCGCACCACCATGGTGCACCGGAGGCCCTCCATCACCGCCATCAGGGCGAGGCCCATGGCGGTGTTGCCCGAGGAGTTCTCGATCACCGTGTCCCCCGGGCGCAGCCGGCCGTCGGCCAGGGCGCGCTCCACCATGTAGCGGGCGATCCGGTCCTTGACGCTGCCCATGGGGTTCATGAACTCGATCTTGGCGAAGACCTCGCAGCCGAGGCCGGCCACCGAGCGGTCGAGGCGCACCAGGGGCGTCCAGCCGATGGCGTCGGAGATCCGCTCGTAGACCCTGAGCTCGTTCACGGTCCCGGATTATAGCCCCGGGGGGCGCCGTCTCGCGTGGCCGGGTCGTGGCAACTTCGAGGCACTGGGCGCTTCCCGGTCGCGCCGGTAGCGCAAGACTTCGCCTCCGTGCCCGTGCCCGTACCCGTGCCCGTGCCCGATGACGGCGGCAGCGACCAGCGGCAGCGGCAGCGATCAGGGACAGCAATCAGGCGCAGCAAGCAGCGCCAGCAATCAGCCCCCCACCCTTGTTGCCCCGGGAGACACCGGGGAAGTAACACAACACTGGTTCCAGCAGACATCCCCGACCAAGTCCGCGGGGGTGTTACTTAGGAGCGACAGCGGAAGCGACCGCTCCCAGAACCGGACGTGAAACCGGTCCGGCTTGGCGCGAGCGAAGCGAGAGCCGCCGCGATTCGCCCGACGAATTGCCCTCTACTCCCTGACCGACCGGAGGATCTTTGCGACAGAGTTGGCGTGCTCGTCGGGGACCCAGAGCAGGAGTCGGTAGATCACCGAGGGGCCGGAGCGCGCCCGGGAGGCGGCCATGGCCCAACGGGGCGCCGTCCTGGTCACCAGGTTCTCGGGCTCGCCCTCGGCCTCGGGGTCGTCGCGGGAGGGGTCGACGAGGCGGGCCACGGGCCGGTCTGCCGGCAGGGCGAGCCACAGGGTGGTTCGGAGCTCGAGGACGGGCTGGCCGAGGGCCAGCTGGATCCGCTCGCCGAGCTCCTGGAGCCGGGGACCGACGGGCATGAGCACGCCCTCGTCGTCCCCGGGTATCCGGTAGAACAGGTGGTAGACGTCATCCGAACGGCGCATGGCCTCGGCGATCCGGACCAGAGCGTGGGTGAGGCGCCGCGGGAAACCCGACGCCGAGGCCCGCGGGACGTCGGCCGTGACGCCGAGTTGAACCGTCGCGCCCTGGTCGAGGGCCTCGACCGCGATCCGCCAGTCACGACCGCGGCGCCAGGCCTGCCAGCTGCGGACCGCCGCTGCCAGCGGTGCGAGTACGAGGAGGACCGGCGCGGCGGCGGCCGAAGCGAGACAGCCGCGACCGCGACCGTGTGCGGCGGCCGCTCGGGATCGGGCCGGGCCACGCGGGCTCACAGCTCCGCCTTCCGGGCGGGCCGCGACGGGCGGCCGTACAGCGGCCGGACGAAGAGCAGGTAGCCCAGGAGCGAGCCCCACACCGCGGTCCAGCCCACCACGTGGACCCAGGGCGACTGCGGCAACAGGGGCTCGATGAGGCGGCGCTGCTCGGGAGCGAGCTTCATGGCGGCGAGCACGGTCTCGGCGTCGGTGGTGGCGAAGGTCAGGGCGGTGGACAGCGCGGCCGCTGCGCTGGCGGCGGCGGCGAGCCACCAGGCCCAGCGCGCCCGTCGCCAGGTGCCCCAGGCCAGGACGGTCGCCAGCAGCAGGACGAGCCCCCAGGCCACCGCCCCGTCGGCTCCGGCGAGGAGCCGGCCGAACAGGGGGAAGACGAAGCCGTAGGCGGGCATCGCGAGCACGCTCAGGCCGCCGAGGGCGAAGGCGACCGCCAGGGCCAGCAGAGGCTGCGGGCAGCGCTCCGCCCAGTCGGGTCCGGGGTCCCGGTGCCGGCAGGTGGCGGCCACCTCGGCCGAGCCGTAGAACAGGACGAAGGCCGCGGGCAGCAGCACGTGGATCACCACCGACAGGACGGTGATCCCGATGGCAGCGGCCCGCGCCGCGCTTCCGGCCAGGCCGGAGAGGACCGCCAGGTCGTACCCCAACCCGGGGGCGAGGAGCCACGTCAGCACCATGGTGCAGATCCCGGTGACCAGCCACAGCCAGCCCATGGACAGGCTCAGCTCCCGGGCCCAACGCCGGCACCGAATGGAGCCGAATCCGAGGGCGATGAACAGGGTGGCCAGGGCGCCGTAGAGCACGGCGGAGGCTGACGCGACCACCGGCGTGACGGCTCTCGAAAGCACGAGGGCGACAACGACGAGCGGGACCAGCGCTGCCAGGGCGAGGCCGATCAGGATCTCGATGGTGCCGAAGACCGCGAGGCCGAAGCTGCGGTCCCGGAAACCGGAGGCGGAGTGCGGGGTGTCGTCCATGGTCGCCAGACCATTATCCCGTGCCAGGAGCGCGATCCAATAGGGCTGCTCCCGAATCCGGGGGTGGCTGTTGTGGTACCGTGGGAAGCCGATCGGCGACGCCATGAAGCTCGTCATTCAGATCCCCGCCTGGAACGAGGAGGAGCACCTCGCCGCGACCATCGCCGCCCTGCCCCGGACGGTGGACGGCTTCGACGAGGTCGAGGTGCTCGTCGTCGACGACGGCTCCGACGACGCCACCGCCGAGGTGGCGCGCGAGGCCGGGGCGCGAGTCGTGAGGCTGCCGGTGCACCGCGGCCTGGCGGTGGCCTTCGCCGCCGGGCTCGAGGCCGGGCTCGAAGCCGGCGCCGACGTGGTGGTCAACACCGACGCGGACGGCCAGTACGACCCGCGCGACATCCCCGCCCTGGTGGCGCCGATCCTCGCGGGGCAGGCCCAGATGGTCATCGGCGACCGTCAGGTCGAGACCATCCGCCGCTTCTCGACGACCAAGAAGCTGCTCCAGAAGCTCGGCTCGTGGGTGGTGCGCCGGTTGTCCCGCACCGAGGTCGAGGACGCCACCTCGGGCTTCCGGGCGATCTCCCGCGGGGCCGCCCTCAAGCTCCACGTCTTCACCCGCTTCACCTACACCCTGGAGACCATCCTCCAGGCCGGGGAGGCCGGCCTGAAGGTGGTGTCGGTGCCGGTGCGGACCCGGGCCGAGGAGGCACGGCCGTCGAGACTGTTCCGCAGCAACACCGGCTACGTCCTGCGCTCGCTGGAGAGCATCGCCCGCATCGTCGTGCTCTACAACCCGCTGCGCATCTTCCTGCGGGTCGGCGCCGTACCGGTGCTCCTCGGCCTGGTCCTGCTCGCCAGGTTTCTCGTGTTCTACCTGAGCGGCCACTCTCCGGGCGGCCACGTCCAGTCCCTGATCGTCGCCGTGATCCTCATCGTGGTCGGGGTTCAGGTCTGGGTGGTGGGGGTGGTCGCCGACCTCATCGCGGTCAACCGGCGGCTGCTCGAGGAGGCGGTGGAGCGCCAGCGCGAAGGCCTCGGCCGCAACGGTGAACCCCCACGCCACGCCCTCTGAGGACCGTCACCTGGATCGCGGCCCGTCGGAGGGTCGGCCCTCGAGGCGCTTCGCCTCCTCCCAGAGGGCGTCCTGCTCCTCGAGGCTCAGCTCGCGGAGGGAGCGGCCGCTCGCGCGGGCCTGGGCCTCCATGCTCTCGAAGCGTCGTTTGAAGCTGGCGTTGCTGCGCTGGAGCGCGGTCTCGGGCTCGACCCCGAGGTGGCGGGCCAGGTTGGCGAGGACGAAGAGGACGTCGCCCATCTCGTCCCGCAGCCGGTCGGTGGCGGCCCCGCCGCCGTCACCGATCTCCGCCTCGAGCTCCGCCATTTCCTCGCGCATCTTGACCATGACGTCAACCGGCCGGCGCCAGTCGAAGCCCACCGCCGCCGCCTTCTCGGTCATCCGGAAGGCCTTCAGCAGGCCCGGCAGGGCACTCGGGACGCCGTCCAGTGCCGAGGCGTCGCTGTCGGCATCCGCGCGCTCATCGCGCTTGATGTCCTCCCAGTTGCGCAGCACCTCGGCAGTGTCGGCGACCTCTCGGTCAGCGAACACGTGGGGGTGGCGGCGGACCATCTTGGCGCTGATGCCCTCGGCCACGTCGTCGAGGCTGAACCAGCCGTTCTCGTGGCCGATCCGGGCCATGAAGACGATCTGCAGCAGCAGGTCGCCGAGCTCCTCGCAGAGCTTGGCCGGGTCGTCGGCCGCCACCGCCTCGGCGACCTCGTGGGCCTCCTCCAGGAGGTAGGGGGCGAGGGTGGCCAGGGTCTGCTCCCGGTCCCAGGGGCAGCCGCCCGGGTCGCGCAGCCGGTCCATGATCTCGGTCAGCCGGTCGATGGCGTCGGACATGGCCGGCATTGTACCCGCGCCCGCGTCGGGTCGCGGTGCGCGAAGCGCACCCGCACCCGGACCCGCACCCGATGGCAGCTGCAGTGACAGGAGCCTGCCACACCGGCAGTGTCGGCTCGATCCCGATCCCGTTTCCGTTGTTGCGGCAGTGAGCAGGTTCAGCGACCAGCGGCAGCGATCGGCAGACAGCGACAGCAAGCAGCAGGCAGCGACAGCGACCAGCAAGCAGCACCAGCAGCCGGACCCGGCGCTGAGAATCGACCCCGGCTGCCACTCGGAGGGGAGGGTTTTACACCCTCCCCCGGCTCGAGTGCCGCGGCGCCCGAGCCGGCCACTGTCACTGTCACTGCCACTGTCACTACCACTGCCCCGGACCCGGTCGGGAGCGGGAGCGGGAGCGATTCAGCTGTGCCCCCGGGCCGGTCGGCGCGTCCGACGCGCCGCCGCGATTCGTCCGACGAATCGCCTCTGGTTGACGGGAATCGAGTGGGCGGCTAGCGTCGCGGGGTGCACGACGCCACGACGACCACCCTGGTGGTGGCGGCGGTGATTCGCGACGCCGCCGGCCGGATCCTCCTGGCGCGGCGGCCTCGGGCTGCCCACATGGGCGGGCTCTGGGAGTTTCCGGGCGGCAAGGTCGAGGACGGCGAGTCGCCGCCGGCGGCCCTGGAACGCGAGCTCGACGAGGAGCTGGCGGTCACGGTGGCGGTTCGCGAGCCCATCACCTTCGCCGTCCACGAGGAGTCCGGCCTGCGGATCCTGCTGCTGTTCTACGAGGCCGAGCTGGTGGAAGGGATGCCGAGGCCCCTCGAAGGTCAGGAGGTCGCCTGGGTCGACCCCGGCGATCTGGCGGACTACCCGACGCCGCCGGCGGACGCCGCCTTGGTCGAGCTCCTGTCACGGCGCGCCCCGCCTTGACCCGGGTGCGGGCCGCGACCTACCTTGGGAGGCAGGGAGGCAGCATGGACACGACCGTCCGAGCCACCGCCGTCGCCGGAGCCTTCTACCCGGGCACCCGGGAGTCGTTGGAGCGTCAGCTCCACGCTCTCGTCCCCACCGAGGAGGCGCACCACGAGCTGCTCGCCTGCATCGCGCCGCACGCCGGCTACGTCTACTCGGGCGGGGTCGCGGGGCGGCTCTTCGCCCACTTGGAGATCCCGCGCAGGGTCGTGGTGCTCGGCCCCAACCACAGCGGCAGCGGCGCCATGGTGGCGGTGGCGCCCCACACCAGCTGGGCAACCCCCCTGGGGGCGCAGCCGGTGGACGGCGAGCTCGCCGAGGCGCTGGTGGCCGAGTGTCCCCAGGCCACCTTCGACGACCGGGCGCACTGGCGGGAGCACTCCATCGAGGTCCAGCTGCCCTTCCTGATCCGCCGCCGGCCCGACGTCCGGGTGCTGCCGGTGTGCCTCAAGCACCTCGCCCTCGACGCCTGCCTCGAGGTCGCGGAGGCCCTGGCCCGGCTCATCTCGCGCCTCGACGAGCCGGTGGGCATCGTCGCGTCGTCGGACATGTCCCACTACCAGCCCGACGACCTGGCCCGGACCCTCGACCACCTGGCGATCGAGGCCGCCGTCGACCGGGACCCGGCGGCCCTGTACGAGGTCGTGCACCGCGAGGGCATCACCATGTGCGGCGTCATCCCGGCGACGGTGGCCATCGCCGCAGCCAACGCCCTCGGCGCCGTCGACGCCCACCTGGTCGCGTACGCGACCTCCGGCGACGCCAGCGGCGACTACAGCGCCGTCGTCGGCTACGCGGGGGTGTGCGTCCATCGGTGACCGGAAGGTACCGGTCACCTGTGCAGCGAGGGCCGCCGGGCCCGGCTGCGCCGGACCGGGCGGCCCTCGCTGCAGTTGACGAGCTGCGCGCGTCATGGAGATGGGTGGAGGAGCCGCCAGGTCATGGCCCTGACCTCGTCGAAGAGGCGGAGCGTTACGGCAGCTTTGGTGCGGTCGATCGCCCCGGCGTCGGCGAGCAGCCGGATGTGGGTGTCGACCTCCTTGGCGGAGCCGTGGGCGACGCGCCAGTGATACGTGCGGTCCTTGCCGAATCGCCCATGGCCCTCGGCGAGATTGGCGGGGACCGAGCTGGCTGACCTCACGACCTGGTCGGCCAGCGACCGCAACGGAGCCGGCACCCGCACGACCAGGCGAATCGCGAGGCTCGCAGCCGCGATCGCCTTGCGGTGGGCGACGAGGTGGCTGGACGGGAGCGAGTTGGGCATGATCACCTCCGGGTCGTTCATGGCCCTCCTCCAGCCGCCGGCCCGGCGCCTGTCAAGGGTCGCCTCCGAGGCGACTTGTCGTGCCC
>DATHSO010000130.1:0-18185 GCA_035464095.1 Candidatus Methylomirabilota bacterium
GGCCGTCATCCCGTGCTCGAGCAGGTCCAGCGCGACCCGCCGTTCATCCCCAACGACACCGTGCTCGACCCGGAGCGGGGCCGGATCGTGCTCCTCACCGGACCCAACATGGGCGGCAAGTCCACCTACCTCCGGCAGACCGCCCTCATCACCCTGATGGCCCACTGCGGCTCCTTCGTGCCGGCCGCGGAGGCCCGGATCGGCCTTACCGACCGGATCTTCACCCGGGTCGGCGCGTCGGACATGCTGGCCCGCGGCGAGTCCACCTTCATGGTCGAGATGACCGAGACCGCCAACATCCTCCACCACGCCACCCCGCGCTCGCTGGTGATCCTGGACGAGGTCGGTCGCGGCACCGCCACCTTCGACGGCCTGTCCCTGGCCTGGGCGATCGTCGAGCACCTCCACGACCGGCCGGAGCACGCTGCCCTGGTCCTCTTCGCCACCCACTACCACGAGCTCACCGAGCTCGCCCGGCTGCTGCCGAACCTGGTCAACCGCTCCATGGCGGTCAAGGAGTGGCGGGGCTCGATCCTGTTCCTGCACCGGGTGATCGAGGGGCCCGCCGACCGCTCCTACGGCATCCACGTCGCCCAGCTGGCCGGGGTCCCCGAGTCGGTGTGCCGGCGCGCCGAGGAGATCCTCGGCAACCTCGAGCGGCACGAGCTCAACGTCACCGGCGACCCGGTCATCGTGTCGCCGCCGGATCGACCGCCCCAGCGCAGCCGGCAGCTCGAGCTGTTCCGACCGCCGGCCGACGAGGTCGTGGACGAGCTCCGCGGTGTCGACCTCGACTCACTGACCCCGATCGCGGCCCTCAACCTGCTCGCCTCGCTGAAGGGGAAGATCGACGGCGATGACTGAGTGCATGCCCCTCGTGGTCGGACTGCCCGGCCCGACCGTCGGGGCCCGGGAGCGACGGGTCCTCGAGGAGGTCCAGCCGGCGGGGGTGATCCTCTTCACCCGCAACGTGGTGTCGGCGGACCAGGTTCGCGACCTGGCCGCCGCGCTGCTCGAGCTGGACCAGCGTCCGTTCCTGGCCGTCGACCTGGAGGGAGGCGCCGTCAACCGGCTGAAGCCCATCTGGGGCGAGCTGCCGAGCCCCGCGGCGGCGGGGGCCGCCGGCCGGAAGGCGGTGCGGGCCCTCGGCGAGGCGGCGGGGGCCGCCTGTCGCTGCCTGGGCATCCAGCTCGACCTGGCACCGGTGGTCGACCTGGAGCGGCCCGATGCCAGGCTCGCGCGCCAGCGGCGGTGCTTCGCCGCCGACCCGGAGCGGGTCGCGGTCCTCGCCCGGATCTTCAACGACGGCCTCGCCAGCTGGGGCATCCGCGGCTGCCTCAAGCACTTCCCGGGCCTCGGCGAGATCGCCGAGGACACCCACGACGAGCTACCGCGCCTGGACCGCTCCGAAGCCGAGCTGGCGCCCCACCTGGCGGTCTTCGCCGAGCTTTCCGAGAGCATCCCCCTGGTCATGGTCGGGCACGTCGTGGTGCCGGCCCTCGGCGACCACGAGCGACCGGCCTCCCTCGCGCCGTCGGTGGTCCAGCGGGCGGCCCGGCTTCCCGGCTCGCCCCTCGTGCTGTCCGACGACGTGGAGATGGGCGCCCTGGAGGGATGCGGCGACCTGCCGCAGCGGGTCGAGGCCGCTCTCGCCGCCCGCAACCACGGCGTGCTCGTGTGCAAGGCCTTCGATCGGCTGCAGGAGATCGCCGCCCACCTCGCCGAGCGCATGGCCACCGACTCCTCGGTCAGCACCCGGCTGCTCGAGATGGCGGCCTGCATGGGCACCCTGCGGCGCGACCTCTGCCAGCGGGCCGCCGCCGTCCCCGCGCCCGACGACACCACCGTCGCCCAGCTCTGGGAGCGGGCGCGGGAGCTCGCCGGGGAGTAGAACGGGCGGCAGCGAAGCGCCGCCCTCGCCCCCGCCGGCCGCGATCCTCTTTTTTCCCCTCTCCCTTTCCTTTTCCCTCGCCCGACGGGCCAATCGCAATCTCGAGGCGGAAGGAAAGGGAGAGGGGAAAAAAGAGACAGAGGCAGGAAAATCGCTGGAACGGCGACGCCTGACGGGTCACAATCCCCCCATGACCGACCAGCGCCCGGCATCCGTGCTGCTTTCCGGGGGGCTCGACTCGGCGACGGTGCTGGCCATTGCGCGGGCGGAGGGCTTCGCCTGCCACTGCCTGACGGTGGACTACGGCCAGCGCCACCGGGTCGAGCTCGGGGCGGCGGACCGCGTCGCCGAGGCCCTGGGCGCCGCCTCCCACCGCGTGGTGGCCCTCGACCTGCGGGCCATCGGCGGCTCGGCCCTGACCGACGAGATCCCGGTGCCCCACGGCGCCGAGCCCGGCCGGACCGGCGTTCCGGTGACCTACGTACCCGCCCGGAACACCGTTCTGCTCGCCCTGCTCCTGGGCCACGCCGAGGTCCTCGGTGCCTCCGACCTGTTCATCGGCGCCAACGCGGTGGACTACTCCGGCTACCCCGACTGCCGGCCGGCCTTTCTGGCCGCCTTCGAGGCCCTCGCCGGCCTCGCCACCGTCGCCGGCACCGAAGGCGGTGTCCGGTACCGGGTCCACGCGCCGCTGCTGGACCTGGGCAAAGCCGAGATCATCCGCCGCGGCGTGACCTTGGGGGTCGACTACGCCCTCACCCACTCCTGCTACGACCCCGCACCCGACGGCGCCGCCTGCGGCGACTGCGACTCGTGCACCATCAGGCGGCGGGGCTTCGCCGAGGCCGGCATGCCTGACCCGACCCGGTACGCGCCGCGCTGACCGGCGACCGGCTCAGGTGAAGAGGGCGAAGGCGAAGCGACCAGCGACCGAGATCACCACCGCGACCACCACCGTGAAGACGGCGATGAGTCCGGTGTCCCGCCAACCCAGCTGCCGCGCGAGGACCGCGATGGTGGCGATACAGGGAACGTAGAAGACCACGAACAGGGTGAAGGTCATCAGCTGCCCGGAGGACATCACCGCGTCGACCTCGGTCGTGCCCAGGGCCTGAACCAGCATGACCAGGGTCAGCTCCTTGCGGAGCACGCCGAAGATGAGGGTCATCCCCACCGCAGCCGGCAGGCCGAGCACCCAGACCGTCAAGGGCGACAGCAGGGCGTTGATGTCGTCGGCGGCCTCGGCCCACTCGAGCACCCCCAGGACGATGGACGAGGCGATGAGCAGGGGCCAGGCGATGGTGATGAACTCCTTGAGGGTCAGCCAGGTCTTGGCCGCCAGGGTCCTGAGGTCGGGCAGGCTGAGGTCGGGGATCTCGAGCACCAGCCCGGGCGAGGTGCCCGCCATGCGCCGCGCCAGGAAGGTCCCGATGACGACGATGACCACGATGTTGAGCAGGTAGATGAACAGGGCCCACAGGGGCCCCATGAACGCCGCCACCAAACCGAAGATCACCACCGTCCTCGCCGAGCACGGGATGAACGAGGCCAGCACGGCGGTGATCCGGCGGTCCTTCTCCGACTCGAGGATCCGGGTCGCCATGATGGCCGGCACCGAGCACCCGTAGCCCAGGATGAGGGGCAGCACCGAGGTGCCGTGAAGCCCGACGCGGTGCATGAGGCTGTCCAGAATGTAGGCGAGCCTCGGCAGGTAGCCGGTGTCCTCGAGGACCGCGAGACCGATCAGAAACGGCAGCAGGTAGGGCAGCACGATGGCGACCCCGCCGGCGAGCCCCATGACCAGCCCGTCGGCCACGGTGGCGACCAGGCTGTCGGCCGGGAACTGGGCCGCGACCGCCGCCTGAATGCGGTTGAAGGCCTCGACCAGCGGCTCCTCGACGCGCTTGCCGACCCCGAACACGAACCAGAACAGGAGGCCCAGGATCACGAGCATGAGCGGGCCGCCGGTCCACTCGTCGAGAAGCAGCCGGTCGGCCCACTCGCGCCAGCCCAGGCGCGGTTCCCTGTGGCTGACGACCCGGTCCTCGACGCCGTGGGCGACCGCGTGCCGGTTGCCGGATACGACCTGGTCGGCGGTCCAGCCGTGGGCCTCCTCGAGGCCGGCGGCGACCTCGTTCACGTGTCGCTCGAGCTCGGGCCGGGCGCGGTAGACCCGCTCCGAGACGTGGGGGTCGGCCTCGAGGAGCTTGGTCGCCACGAAGCGGCTCGGGATCCCCAGCACCGGGATTTCGCCGTCGAGGCCTTCGACCACGGTCGCGATCGCCTCCTCGACCTCGAGGTCGTAGGGCAAGGGCGGCGCCGCGTGGCCGACCACGGCGTGGCGCAAAGCGTCCCGGAACAGCTGCTTGAGGCCCCGCCCGAGCCGCGACACCGTCGGGACCACGGGCACGCCGAGCTCGGCGGCGAGGGCCCGGTGGTCGACCACGATGCCCCGGCGGCGGGCCTCGTCCATCATGTTGAGGGCGATGATCATGGGCCGGCCGAGCTCGATGAGCTGCAGGGTCATCTCCAGCGAGCGACCGAGCCGGCTGGCGTCGACGACGTCGATGATCAGGTCGTAGGGCTGGTCCAGGAGGTAGCGTTCCGCCGGTCCCGCGGCAGCTTCGGTGGAGGTCAGGGAGTAGGCCCCCGGGAGGTCGACGACCTCGACCTCACGGCCCGCGATCAGGGCTTTGGTCACGGTGTAGGTGATGGACGACCTGGGGAAGTTGGCCGTCGCCGAGCGGTAACCGGCCACCGAGTTGAAGATCGAGCTCTTGCCGGCGTTCGGCTGGCCGGCCAGGACGAAGCGCATCAGTGCCCGGCCCCCCAGCGCTCCTCGGGTCCGCACAGGCGCTCGAGAACGCCGTCCATGTCGACCTGGACCTTGCACGCGATGCCCCGGCCGAGGGCGACCCGCGAGCCGTTGACCTCGACCAGGACCGGGCCCCGGAACGGCGCCCGCTGGACCACGGTGAGCCAGTCACCGATGTGGATGCCGAGGTTGTTCAGGTGGGACCGAACCCGTTGACCACCATCGATCATGATCACCCTGGCCTGGCGGCGGATGCCCACGGTGTCGAGCGTCATCATCACCGGGCGGATCCCTCCATAGGCCTGCCATCATACCCCAGGACCTGCGATATTTTTCAAGGGAAAACTCCCACGCATGCGTCTCATTTTTCAATCAGTTAGCGGCTCTCTCAAAGAGTGAACGGTCGTTCAGCGTCGTTGCAGGAACGGGATGGTTACTGAGAATTCGGATCAGGTGGGGCGGGCGGCTGGGCGCCATTGACCTGGGACGGCCCGTCGACTATCCACGCCCCTTGAACGACTCGGGGGTGATCATGCCGGCGGGCCGTGGCGGGGTTCAGCGACGGCAAACAGGGGCAGCAACCAGCGATCAGGGGCAGCGACCCGGGGCAGCGATCAGCGACCAGGGACAGCAACCAGCGAGCAGGGACAGTGATCAGGGTCAGCGGCAGAGATCAGCGTCCGGACCCGGACCCGGGGCTGGTCGCTGTCGCCGGTTGCTGCCGCTGATCGCTGGTTGCTGCTTGCTGACGCTGGTCGCTGATCGCTGGTTGCTGTTCCTGCCGCCGTCCCTGACGCTGTCCCTGATCGCTGTAGCTGTCGCTGCCATCGGGCACGGACGCGGACGCGGACGCGGACGCGAGGTTAGAATGGCAGCCCCCGCAGGGAGGTGGCACATGAGCGAGCGAGCGACCGTGGAGCTGACCGAGCTGCCGGAGCCGGAGGCCTTCGAGCCGGGCATCCGCCGTGCCCCCGACCGCGGCTTCGACCTGGACCGCGACGACGCCCGGACCGCGCTGGCCAACGCCCTGCGCTACGTGCCGCAGGAGCACCACGAGGTGGTGGCGCCCGAGTTCCTCGAGGAGCTGCGCACCCGGGGCCGGATCTACGGCTACCGCTACCGGCCCCACGGCCGCATCACCGGCCGCCCCATCGACAGCTACACGGGGAAGATCACCGAGGCCAGGGCCATGCAGGCGATGATCGACAACAACCTGGACTTCGAGGTCGCCCTCTACCCCTACGAGCTGGTCACCTACGGCGAGTCCGGCCAGGTCTGCCAGAACTGGATGCAGTACCGGCTGATCAAGCGCTACCTGGAGGTCATGGACTCGAACCAGACCCTGGTGGTGAGCTCGGGCCATCCCCTCGGGCTGTTCCCGTCCCGGCCCGAGGCGCCGCGGGCGATCATCACCAACGGCCTCATGGTCGGGATGTTCGACACTCCCGGGGACTTCCACCGGCTCGCGGCCCTGGGCTGCGTCAACTACGGCCAGATGACCGCCGGCGGCTGGATGTACATCGGCCCCCAGGGCATCGTCCACGGCACCTACATCACCCTGCTCAACGCCGGCCGCCTCTACCTGGGCGTCCCCGAGGACGGCGACCTGGCCGGGCGGACCTTTGTCACCTCGGGCCTCGGCGGCATGTCGGGGGCCCAGCCGAAGGCGCTGGAGATCGCCGGCGGCGCCGGCATCGTCGCCGAGGTCGACGCCTCGCGCATCGCAACGCGCCACTCCCAGGGCTGGGTCTCGAAGGTCACCGACGACCTCGCCACCGCCGTGCGTTGGATGCGCGAGGCCGCCGCTGCCGGGGAGCCCCTGTCGGTGGCCTACCACGGCAACATCGTCGACCTGCTCGAGCACCTGGACGCCAACGGCGTCGCGGTCGACCTGCTGTCCGACCAGACCTCCTGCCACGTGCCCTACGACGGCGGCTACTGCCCGGCCGGGATCGGCTTCGAGCAGATGCGCGACCTCCTCGCCCACGACCGCGAGCGGCTCCGGCGCGAGGTCGACGCCAGCCTCCAGCGCCACTTCCGGGTGCTGCAGCGCCTGACCGCCAAGGGCGCCCACTTCTGGGACTACGGCAACGCCTTCCTGCGAGCGGTCTTCGACGCCGGCGTCCCCGAGATCGCCCGCAACGGCCGCGACCCCGCCCAGGGCTTCATCTGGCCATCCTACGTCGAGGACATCATGGGGCCCATGTGCTTCGACTACGGCTACGGTCCCTTCCGCTGGGTCTGCCTGTCGGGCCGGCCCGAGGACCTGCGCGCCACCGACCGGGCCGCCATGGCCTGCATCGACCCCGACCGGCGCGGCCAGGACCGGGACAACTGGCAGTGGATCCGGGACGCCGAGGCCAACGGCCTGGTGGTGGGCACCCAGGCGAGGATTCTCTACGCCGACGCCGAGGGCCGAACAGCCATCGCGCGCCGCTTCAACGAGATGGTCCGTTCGGGCGAGATCGGCCCGGTAATGATGGGCCGCGACCACCACGACACCGGCGGCACCGACTCCCCCTACCGGGAGACCGCCAACATCCTCGACGGCTCCAACCTGGTGGCCGACATGGCCCACCAGTGCTGGGCCGGCAACGCCGCCCGGGGCATGACCATGGCGGTGCTGTCCAACGGCGGCGGCGTCGGCACCGGCAAGGCGATCAACGGCGGCTTCGGGCTCGTCCTCGACGGCTCCGAGCGGGTCGACCGGATCCTCGACACCGCGCTCGAGTGGGACGTGATGGGCGGCGTCGCCCGGCGGGCCTGGGCCCGCAACGCCAACGCCCTGGAGACCGTCGCCGCCTGGAACGCCGCCAACGCCTCCCGCGGCCACGTGACCGTGCCGAGGCTGGCTGACGCCGATCTCATTGATCGGCTGCTCGAATAGTTCGCACCGATCCTCTTTTTCTCGTTTTGGAACCACACACGCGCCGCCGGCGGACACGCCGCTCGAGGTTCCAAAGCGAGAAAAAGAGACACCTGAACGGCGTAAACTGGGGTCATGGACAGTCTCTTCAGCCACCTCCCACCGGAGCTGGCAGGCTTCGCGGTGACCCTCGCGCTCGCCCTGCTCATCGGCTTCGAGCGCGAGGAGCAGCGACCCGACGATCCGACCGGCTTCTTCGGCGGCGTCCGCACCTTCCCCTTGATCGGCCTCGGCGGCTTTCTGCTGGTGGAGATCTTCCCCTCGCCCGTTCCCTTCGCGGTCGGCCTGCTGGTGCTCGGCCTGCTGCTCACCGTGTCCCACTGGGCGAGCGTCCGGTGCAACGAGCTCGGTCTCACCACCGAGGTCGCCGCCCTGCTCACCTACAGCCTCGGGGCCGCGGCCGCGAAGCAGGCCTACTGGCTGGCGCTGGCGGTGGGGGTGGTGGCGGTCATCCTGCTCCACGAGAAGCGCCGGCTCGAGGGGCTCGCGGCCAGGATCCCGTCCGAGGAGCTGCGCACCCTGCTTCGCTTTTTGGTGCTCACCGCGGTCATCCTGCCGGCGGTTCCCAACCAGGCGTACACCGCCTACGAGATCAACCCCTTCAAGATCTGGCTGGTCGTGGTGGCGGTGTGCGGCGTCTCCTACGCCAGCTACCTCCTGCAGCAGCGCCTCGGTGACCGCGCCCTGCTGCTGTCGGGCGTCCTCGGCGGCGCCTACTCGTCCACGGTGACGACGGTCGTACTGGCCCGCCAGTCCGCGTCGGGACGCCACCGCCCGAGGGCCTACGCGGGGGCGATCATCGCCGCCACCGGCGTCATGTACCTCCGGCTGTGGCTCCTCGTCGTCCTGTTCGCGCCGGAGCTGGGCCGCGAGCTGAGCGCGCTGTTCTGGGGCCTAGGGCTGGGCACGATCGCCGTCGGCGCCGCCGCGACCAGCGTCGGTCGGGAGCGCCGGCGACGCGACGACGAGACCAGGCTTCCCACCAACCCCCTCGAGCTGAGCTCGGCCTTCACCTTCGCCGGCATCTTCCTGGTCGTGCTGGTGGCCACCCGCATGGTCGCCGAGCGTTTCGGTGGCACCGGGGTCCTGGTGCTGGCGGCGATCATGGGCGCCGCCGACGTCGACCCGTTCATTCTCGGCCTCACCCAGCAGCTCGGCGGGGCCGTGTCGCTCGAGACCGCCGGCCTGGCGGTGGTGGTGGCCGCGGCGGTCAACAACCTGATGAAGGGCATCTACGCCGCGGCCTTCGGCTCCCGGGGAACTGGGGTGCCGGCCCTGGTTGTCCTGGCCGTGGTCGGCGCGCTGAGCCTGGGGCTCTATTTCGTCCTCTGAGGGCGCGCCCCGCCCTCACTCCCGGTCGCCGGTCTCCCCGTCACCGCGCGTGTAGTAGAACGCCACGCTGCGCACCCGAACCGGACCCGTCTGCTGCTCGATCGCTTCGAGCTCGACCCGGAGGCCGTTGGAGAAGACCACGGCGTCACCGAGCAGCAGGCGGTACATGGCCGGCGCGGCCCGGTGGAAGAAGCGCACCACCGGCGCGCCGTGGAGCGGCTGCAGGAAGGGCTGCGGCTGCCCCGACGAGTCGCGGAAGTAGAAGCCCCCTCCGAACAGGTCCTCGACCCCGGTGCCGTGCCACGACGGCTCCAGCTCGCCGTCGACGAAGACGCGCTCGTCGGCCTCCAGGAAGCCGAAGTCCCTGCCGACCGCCGGGCCGAAGCTCGCGAACAGGCCCACCCAGGCGCCGCTGCCGTCGAGCTCGGCCAGGCTCGCGCTCTCTGCCGGCCAGGCGCGATCGGCGGCCCGGACGTGGACCTGGAAGGTGCCGGCGTCCGCCGGCGGCGGCACGCCCAGCCGCCGCACCGCGACCTCGGCGGCCACCAGGGGCGGGCCCTCCACCGGGCGACGCAGGAGCTCGACCGTGGCCGAGCGCTGGAACGGCATCGGGAAGTAGCCGTAGAGGTCGTCGTCGTCGTCGCCTCCGAAGAGCAGGGACCTGCTGGCGGCATCGTTGCTGCGGGCGATGCCGAACAGATCGAGCAGGGGAACCAGCAGGGGCGGACGGTCGTCGAAGGTGATGCGGAGCCCGAGGCGCTTCCAGTCCTCGCGTTGGGCGCGGACGATCAGGCCGTTGATGACGTCAGGTCCCTCGAAGGAAGCCACCGTCTCGCCGCCGCCCGGTGCCAGCGTGACCTCGCGACTCACCGTTGGGTAGCGCCGGGCCGGCCACGGGTCCCGCCCGGCCGAAGCGAGCACGGCGCGGAACGCCGCCAGGTCCTCGCCGCCCGTGAAGGTGCGCACCCCCCTCGGATCGTCCACCAGGCGGGCGCTGACCTGGAACCAGATCTTGGCGTCGTCGGCGCCGGCGAGGGACACTGTGCACCGCTGTCGGAAGGGAATCGGGACGTAGCTGACGTGGCCACCGCCGGAAGCCTCCCGGCCCGCCACCAGCGGCGGCACGAAGGGCGGCCGGCTGCCGTCGAAGAGCTCCGGTAGGGGCAGGTCCACGACCGGCTCGAGGTCGCCGTCGAGTCGGATCCTGATCCGGATCGTCCGATCCAGGGGCTCGCTGACCCCGTCGCCCATCACCATCCAGATCCTGGTCACCGCGCCCGCACCCTCGACCTCGAAGATCACGCCCTCCCCGTCGTCGTCGACCCTGAGGAAGCGGGAGTCGCCGGGCGAGTGCCGGTCCTTCTCGCCACCGCTCACACAGTGGCTCGACCGCATGACGGTCCGGCTGCCATCCGGCACCACCGCCAGCACGGTCAGGTCCCGCCACCACTCCCACGGTAGGATCCTCTCGGGAACGCTCGGGGCTGCAGCGCCTGCCGCCGGTTCGACCGCAGTGTGGCCGCATCCCGAGGCGGCGGCCGCCACGACCACGGCCGCCCCCAGCGCGACCCCTCGCACCAGCTGCTGCTCAGTCATCGATCGATCCTCCGTCGGCACGCCTCGACCGCCTCGAGCGCCACCGAACGCCTCAGCCGCCGGACGCGCTCCGCGGTCACCGGGAACTCCCTCCAGTACGGGCAGAACCGGTCCCGCACCACCCGGTCGTCGCCGAGGTCGAGGACCAGCGGGTAGAGCCGGCAGCCCTCCGGACGCACCCGGTAGACGCTGCAGCGGCCGTCCTCGAGGAACACGCAGCGGCCGTCGCGGTTGACGAGCTCCAGGTCGCCGTCGCCGTTGACCCGGGCGAAGTCCCGGTAGCCGGCGCTCCGCAACCGCTCGACGTCGGCTTCGGTCAGCGTCATCCGGGTCGCCACGCAGCAGGCGTGGCAGTCGTGCCGCCGGCAGGGGCTGGGGTCCCGCTCGCTCACCCCGCCATTGTGCCCGAGCCGGCGCGGTTCGCAAGGCGCTCCGCACCGGAGCTCCGGCAACGGGCCCCGGGCGGACGCGGTAGCCCCGCCGTCAAGGACCGGGTCGGAGCTCGCCGTCCTCGACGGTGAAGACGGTGGCGGTGAAGAGCGAGTCCAGGGCCGCAGGGTCGTCGGTGTAATCGGTGAAGACCTCGTTCTGGTCGATCTCCTGGAGGGTGGCGGTGAGGCTCTCCTGGCCCACCGACATCACCATGTAGCCGTGGTTGGTGGTCCGCGGGTAGACGATGGTCGAGCCGGTCGCCGGCGAGTCGACGGTGGAAGCCTGCAGCAGCTGCGGCAGCATGGCCAGCAGGCCCTCGATCCCCGGCAGCCGGCCCAGGATCGGATCGCCGAGCACCGCCCGCTCCACCAGGTCGCCGAAGGTGCCCGACGAGATGGCCGGTCCCGTGAACTCATAGAGCCCGCCACCGTGGTCGGTGACGAAGGTGGCGTGGATGTCGCCCGAGATGATGACCGTGCCCGGCACCATGCCCATGAGGCCGAGGAGCTCGAGGCGGTTCTGGGGGAAGCCGTCCCACTGGTCGGCGGTGAGCAGCATCCGGGTCCGGAAGGTGTCGGGGAACTCGGGCGGCAGCATGGGCGCGATCAGCGGGTGGGTGAAGTCGACCAGCAGCGGCGTCATCATCACCGAGTTGCCCACCACCTTCCACGTCGCCGGGCTCTGGCTGAGGACGCCGGCCAGCCAGGCCGTCTGCTGGTCGCCCAGGAGGTTCTGGACGGCCGAGCCGACGGTGGCGTAGAGGACCCCGGCGTAGAGGTTAAAGGGGTCCCAGAACAGGATGTTGCGGGCGCCCGCGGACGAGTACATGGCGGTCTTGCCCATGAACAGGAAGGACACACCGCGCGGCAGGACGGCCTGGACGTCGGCGCTGAACGGCGCGGCGAGCCCGGCCGCCTGGTACATGGCGTTGACGAAGGTCGTCGAGACGTTGCCGGCGAGCAGGCCCTCGGCGCGGCGAACGGCCGTAACGATGTCCATCGACGGGTTCTCGGCGATCATGGCCTGGGCCGCGATGATGGTCGAGGTCTTGCGCAGGATCGGCACCGCGGCGCCGAGAAACCGCATGTCCACGTAGGGGTCGAGGGAGCCGCGGATGGCGTCGACGGTGGCGTCGCCGAGCACCGTCCGCAGGGTCGGCTCGTCGACGGCGATGGCGCCCGGGAAGGCGTCCTCGGGCACCAGGTGGTCGGGCCGCTCGGTGCGCGAGTCGGTGAGCACCAGGTGGAGGTTGGCGCCGTAGGGGAAGTCGCGGTAGATGCGGGTGTTGGGCCAGAGCACGCTCGAGTCGATGTCGAGGGTGCCGTCGGGGCCGAGACCGATCTCCACCGGGGCGAACTCGAAGAAGGCGCGCTCGGCGTTGCGCTTGCGCTCCTCGTCGAGCTCGTCGACCCGGCCGTTGAAGTAGGTCGCGGTGGCCCCCCAGGCGTCGTTGGAGAACTCGTGGTCGTCCCAGATCACGATCATGGGCCAGCGCTCGTGGACCTCCTGGAAGACCGGGTCCGAGCGGTAGGTGGAGTAGATCTCACGGTAGTTGGACAGGCTCGCGGCGGCGTAGTAGGGCTCCTCCGGCGACCCGAGCTGGATCGCGCCGTCAACGTCGCTGAACTCGATGGTGCGGTCCGGGCTCGGGTTCTGGAACGACGGGTCGCCGGTGGTCTCGTAGATGTAGTCGCCCAGGTGGACCACGAAGTCGATGTCCTCGTCGTGGTCCCGGAGCAGCTTGGCGAAGGCGTTGTAGTGGCGGCCGATGTAGTCCTGGCAGTAGACCACCGCAAAGGTCGGCTCCACGTTCATGTCCGGGGTCGGCGCGGTCTTGGTGCGGCCCACGGCTGAGTACACGAGGTCACCGGTCGGCTCGTCGTGGAGGAAGCGGTAGTAGTACGTCGTGTAGGGCTCGAGGCCCTCGACCCGCACCTTTACGGCATAGCCGTCCTCCTCGTAGGCCCACACATTCAGGCTCTCGACGATGTTCGAGAAGGCCTGGTCGGTTGCGACCTGCAAGTACAGCCCGTCGGGCTCCCAGGGTTGGGTCACCTCGAGCCGCGTCCAGACGACAACACTGTTGGGCCGCGGATCGCCCGAAGCGACCGACCAGGGAAACTCGACCTCCGAGGCGGCAGGGACGGCACCCACCAGCCCGAAGGCGAGCGTGCCGACGACGATGAGACAGCTGACTCGACGATGCATCGCGACCTCCCTTGCTCATTGCGGGGAGCCGAAACATCCCGGCGGCCCGGCTCAGCCCCGCGGTTCGGCGATCGTTTCCGGACTCTGCTTGCGTTGTGTGGACCTCGTGTGAAGTCGGGCCATGGTACACGATCTCGTGAGTCGTGAGTCGTGAGTCGCGGCCGGTGAGGGGTGAGGAGTGACGCTGGCGCTGCCGCTGCCGCTGGTCGCTGCCGCTGATCGCTGGTCGCTGCCGCTGGTCGCTGCCGCTGGTCGCTGACGCTGCCGCTGCTTGCTGACGCTGATCGCTGCCGCTGCTTGCTGACGCTGGTTGCTGACCACTGGTCGCCGGCCGCTGATGCGAGCACCGCACCCGGAAACGAACCAGGACCCGTGCCCGTGCCGGTGCCCGACGAACAGTCCAGCGGCGGTGGCACCGATCAGTGACCGGGATGTGCCACTACCAACCGCCTCGACGCCCGTGAGGGCGGGTCTTAAACCCTCCCCTACGAAGACCGGCTATCACTCGTAGGGGAGGGTTTTACACCCTCCCCCGGTCGAAGGGCGCCGTGGCGCCCGAGCCGGACCCGGATCAACGCCGGCGCCAGACCGCGGCACCGAGGAGGAACAGGCCCGTCACGAGGGCCATGCCCCCGACGAAGAGGCCGGCCTTGCCGAGCACCACCACCGGCCGCGCTTCGAACAGCGCCCACTCCAGGCGCTCGGCGCCCTCGGTGACCCCGAGGTAGAGCCCGACGCCGAGAGCCGCGAAGGCCAGGAAGGAGAGCGCGCTCAACACCAGCTCTCGCCGGGTCATGGCGTGGGCGTCGGTGCGCAGCACCACCCGGCGGTGGAAGGCGCGCGCCAGCGGCGACCGCGGCTTCAGCGCGATGTACACGCGCAAGCCGACGTAGGCCAGGATGACCGCAACGACCAGCCACTTCACGGGCGTCATCGTACCAGCGGCAGTGGCGAAGCCACTGCCTACGCCACGAGAAGGTCCTCGCCGGCCCGCACCAGCTCGGCGTAGCGGCCGCCGGCGGCCATGAGCTCGTTGTGGGTGCCCTGCTCGACGACCCGGCCGCCCTCCATGACCACGATCCGGTCGGCCTGCTCGACGGTGGACAGCCGGTGGGCGATGACGATCACGGTCTTGCGCTCGAAGATCCGGGCCAGGGCGTCCTGGATGAGCTGCTCGGTCATGGAGTCGATGGAGGCGGTGGCCTCGTCCAGCAGCAGCAGTGCCGGATCGTGGGCCATGGCCCGGGCGAAGGTCAGCAGCTGCCCCTCCCCCACCGACAGGTCGGCGCCGCGCTCGCGCACCTGGTGCTCCCAGCCGATGCGCTCGATGATGCGGTCGGCGTTGACCAGCTCGGCAGCGGCTGCCGCTTCCTGGTCGCCGATGGCCGGGTTGTCCAGGTCGACGTTGAAGCGCACCGATTCGCTGAACAGCTGGGCGTCCTGGCGAACGCCTGCGACGTGCCTCCGCACCTCCGAGCCCTTGAGCTCGGCGAGCTCGCGGCCGTCGATGGTGATAGAGCCCCGGTAGCCCGTGTAGGAGGTGTCGAGGAGTCGGGTCAGGGTCGTCTTGCCAGACCCGGTGGAGCCGACCACGGCCACCACCTCGCCGGGCCGGACCTCCAGGTCGATGCCGTGGAGGACGTCGGCGGCCCCGGGCCGGTAGCTGAAGCGCACGTCGCGCAGGCGCAGCTCGCCCCGGACCTCGCCGAGCTTCTCCCCGGCATCGGTCACGGTCTCCTCTACCGCCAGCAGGCCGAGGATCTTCTCCAGCGCCGCCGCCCCCCGCTGCAGGACGCTGACCCGGGCCGACAGCTCCCGCAGCGGCCGGAACAGCCGGTCCAGGTACTCGATGAAGGCGACCAGCAGACCCGCACTCACCGGCTCCACCGGCGACAGGGGAAGGCCCATGGCGGCGGCCAGGCCGGCGCCGTACCAGAGCATGACCGCGACGCAGATCGAGGCCGCGCCGTCGACCAGGGCGAACATCATCGAGTCGTAGATGTTGGAGCGGGTGGTCGCCCGCCGGAAGCGCTCGTTGCGGTCGTCGAAGAGGCGGGCGCTCTCGGCCTCGTTGCCGAACAGCTGTACGACCTCGACCCCGTCCACCCGCTCGGCGAGGAAGGTGTTGACCGAGGCCAGGGCCTCCCGGATCTCCGAGAACAGAGCCCGCAGCCGCCGCCGGATGAGCTCGAGCAGGCCGACGATGGGCGGCGCCAGCAGCAGCAGGACGAGGGTCAGCCGCGCGTCGAGCCAGAACATCGCGGCCAGGGTGCCGCCGATCATGAGCAGGTCGAGGACGATGTTGATGATGCCCGAGGAGAAGGCCTCGCCCAGGGAGTCCACGTCCGAGGTGGCGCGGGTCAGGAGGCGGCCGGCGGGCTGGCGGTCCAGGTAGCTCTGCTTGAGCGAGAGCAGCTTTCGGTAGATCCCCGAGCGCAGGCGGACGATGCTGCGCTGGCCGCCCCAGGCCAGGGCGAGCACGTAGCCGCCCTCCAGCACGTAGGCGGCGAGCACCGCCGCCAGGTAGGCCAGCGCCACCGTCCCTAGACCCTCGGCGACCCCGGGCACGATGTGCTCGTCGATTGCCCGCTTGAGCAGCCAGGGCTGGACCAGGCTGAGTGCGGTGGCGGCCGGCGTGAGCAGCAGCGCCGTGACGAAGGCCCAGGCGTCGGGCCGCAGGTAGGGCCACAGGGCGCGGAGCATGGAGCGGTCGCTCACGAGGCCGCCTCTTTCGCCGCGGCGGCCCGCTGGCTCTGGATCAGCCAGCTGTCGCGGTACGGGCCGGGTCGCTTGACGAGCTCGCGGTGGCTGCCGGAGTCCACCAGCCGCCCCCGCTCCAGGACGAAGACCTGCTCGCAGTGGCGCAGGGCCGACTGGCGGTGGCTGGCGATGATAACCGTCGGCGAGGAGTCCCGCCGCGCAAGGCCGGCCACGGTCTCCACGAGGCGCGCCTCGGTGCTGTGGTCGACGGACGAGAGCACGTCGTCGAGGATGAGCAGGTCGCCGCTGCGGTACAGGGCACGGGCCAGCGCGACCCGCTGCCGCTGCCCCCCCGACAGCATGATGCCGCGCTCGCCGACGACGGTCCCGAGGCCCTCCGGCAGGGCCTCCAGGTCGGGGTCGAGGGCGGCCGCGTTCACCGACCGCGACACCCGGTCACCGTCCGCGGCGGCGTCGAGGCCGATGTTGGCTGCGATGGAGTCCGAGAACAGGAACGGCCGCTGGGGCGCCACCGCGAGCCGTTCGCGCCAGTGGCCGAGGTCCAGCGTCAGCAGGTCGACGCCGTCCACGAACACCGTCCCCGGGGGCGGGTTGTACAGCCGCGCAAGCACCCGCAACAGGGTGCTCTTGCCCGAACCGGTGCGGCCGAAGAGCCCGACCACCGAGCCGCGCGGGATGGTCAACGTGAGGTCCTGGAGCACGAGGTTGCCGGGCTCGTCCGGGTAGGCGAAGTCCATCCCCCGGATGGCGATCTCCGGGCCCCGGCCGGCGGGCAGGACGACGCCCTCGTCGCCCTCGGGAAGGTCCACCGGGGCGTCCAGCAGCTCGAAGATCCGCTCCAGGGCCGCCCGGCCGCGCTGGATCACCGACAGCATCCAGCCGAGGGAGCGCAGCGGCGGCAGGAAGACCGTCAGCAGGGCCGAGAACGCCGCCAGGTCGCCCACCGTCAAGGAGCCGGCGAAGACCATCGGCCCGCCGACCGCGATCAGCACCACCATGGCGATGCCGCCGGCCAGCACCAGCAGGGGCAGGGCGCCCGCCCGGATCACCGCCAGCTTCATGCCCGTGGTCAGCCACTCCCGGTTGCGCGCCTCGAAGCGCTCGATGAAGGCCCGCTCGGCGACGAAGCCCTGGATGGCCGCCATACCCTGGAGGCTGCCCAGGACGTGCTCCGAGATCTCGCCGAGCTGCTCCTGGTTGCGCCGGCTGAGCGCGAACAGGCGTCGGATCGCCCACTGTACGACGGTCATGCCGACGACAATGGGCAGCAGCACCAGCACCGTCAGCCGCGGCGACAGGGCCAGCATCTTCCAGCCGGTGAGGCCGACCGCCAGGGTCACGTTGACGATCTGGAGCCCGCCGTAGCCGACCAGGGTCCGCACCCACGTGATGTCGTTGGCGGCGCGGCTGACGATGTCGCCGCGCTTCTTGGTCGCGAAGAACGACGGCTGGAGCCGGAGCAGGTGGTCGAAGAGGTCCTTGCGCAGCTCGTACTCCAGGTCCCGGCCCGGGTTGAAGATGAGGATCCGCGACAGGCTGCGGACCACGATGATGCCGAGGCCCATGGCGGCGATGGCTACGACGAAGCCGCCGAACGACGCGTCCGCACGCAGGGCGTCGATGGCACCGCCGATCTCACCCGGGATGCTCACCGTCAGCCAGTTCGTCACGACCAGGAAGAGCCCCCCCGCGAGGTAGCTCCACCGGTAGCGCCAGGCGTAGTGCGTCAGCAGCCGGCGCAGCGGGGACGGGACGGTCGCGGGATCAGCCACGGTGTTCACAACCGCTGGTTATGGTCTCATGTTTCCCAGGCGGCGTTTGTGGACGCCGCCAGGGTGCAGCGAGTGTTTCGGTTCGGGGTGAACCTACAGGCAGGGCGCGGCAGGAGTCGGCGATCAGCGACCAGGGACAGCGACCAGCGAGCAGGGGCAGCAAACAGCGAACAGCGGCAGGGACGGTGATCAGGGTCAGCGGCAGTGATCAGCGTTCGCACCCGGGCTCGACGCTCCTGACCGCCGCAGCGCCCGTGAGGGCGGGTATAAAACCCGCCCCTACGAGACGAAACCGGCAACCACGAGGCAAACCGGAAACCGCTCGTAGGGGAGGGTTTTAAACCCTCCCCCGGCTTGGACGCCGTGGCGTCCGGGCCGGACCCGGACCAGGACCCGGACCCGGAGCCGGACACAGCCGCTGTCGCGGCCGCTCCTAAGTAACACCCCCGCGGACTTGGTCGGGGATGTCTGCTGGAACCAGTGTTGTGTTAC
>DATHSO010000131.1:0-34630 GCA_035464095.1 Candidatus Methylomirabilota bacterium
GAGCCTGTGGTACGCGCTGCGGGCCCTGGAGCTCGACGAGAGCCTGGCCGACACCCACGCCCTCCTCGCCATGCTCAAGAAGGAGCTGGACTACGACTGGGCGGAGGTCGACCGCGAGGTGGCGCGTGCCCGGGAGCTCGACCGTGACTCGCCGACTGTACGGGTACGGGCCGCGGTCAGCGCGCTGCTGCCGCACGGCCGGCTGGAGGAGGCTCTGGCCGAGATCGACGCCGCCCTGAGCCGGGATCCCCTGTCCATGTTCGTTCGCTGGTGGTCCGGCGCCATCGCGTACCTCGCGCGGCAGCCCGAGCGGGTTCTCGACGAGGGCCGGCGGATGGTCGTGCTGGAGCCGTCCAATCCCCTGGGGCAATGGGTCCTCGGGATGGGCCACGCTCTCGCGGGCGAGGTCGAGGACGCCCTCGTGCGGATGTCGGACGCCGTGCGTTTCTCGGGCGAGGTGCCATTCTTCGCGGGCTTCCTGGCGCTGACCCAGGGGCAGGCGGGGCATGCTGCCGAGGCCCGCGCGATCCTCGACCGGCTTCTCGCCGCCGCTGAGCACCGGTACGTCCAGCCTTTCGCCATCGCCCTCGGCCACATCGGGTTGGGCGAGTGGGACGAGGCCTTCCAGTGGATGAACGCTGCGGTCGAGCAGCGGGACCCGCTGGTCATTCCCGTAAGGTCCTTCGTCTTTCTCGACCCGGTCCGCGACGACCCTCGCTTCAGGTCGGTTCTTGAAGCCATGAACCTGAGCTGAGGCCGGCCGGCGGGGCGGCCACCCGGGCGCGGACCGAGGGCCCATCCGGCAGGCATCGGGGCGTTTCGTAACGACGGGCGGGGAGCTGCCGTATGTCCCGAGCCCGCGGCCGTGACCTAAGGTCGCCCGGATGGAGAGGCTCGGCCCGTTGTCGGGTCGAGCCGACCGTCGAGAGGAGATCGATCATGATCCGCAGGTCCCGCATGGCATTCGTCATCGCCGTTGCCGCCGTCATCGCCGCTGCGGGTTGCCAGCCGCAGCAGCCCGAGCAGCAGGCGGAGCAGCCCACGGCTCCCCCCGAGCGCCTGCCCGTCCAGACCCGGGTCGCCGTCGCCCCCATCGGGCCGGCCTCCGGCAGCGCCCTGTCCGGTCTGACCGTCTTCACCGAGAGTGACGGAACCGTGACCCTCGAGCTCACCCTCGAAAACGCATCGCCCGGGACGCACGGCGTCCATATTCACGAGATCGGAGACTGCAGCGCCACCGACGCGAGCTCCGCCGGCGGCCACTGGAACCCCACCGGCGAGGAGCACGGCAAGTGGGGCGAGCCGCCCTTCCACCTCGGTGACATCGGCAACGTGGAGGTCGGCGAGGACGGCACCGGCTCGCTGACCATGAGCACCGACCTGTGGTCGGTCGGCGACGGCTCCGACCGCGACGTCGTCGGCAAGTCCGTGGTGGTCCACTCCGGCGCCGACGACTTCACGACCCAGCCCGCCGGGGACTCCGGCGAGCGGATCGGCTGCGGCGTCATCCAGCTCCAGGAGGAGATGGCGCCCGCGCTGGTTGATTGACCGGCGCCGACGCCCGGCCCGTTGCTCAGCCGCCCGTACCGAGCCGGCGCACCAGCTCGAGCACGCGGCGGTCCCAGTCCCTGTCCTTCCCGGCCGAGGTCGAGGTCACGACCACCACGCTGTCGTGCTCGGGGTCGACCCACAGGAACTGGCCGCCGTAGCCGACCGCGAGGAAGGGGCCGCCGCCGGGCAGCCACCAGCCGAGGCCGTAGGCGCCGTAGCGGTCGGGCCAGCCCTCGGCGTGGCGGCGAGTCGCGGCCTCCACCCAGCCGGCGGGCACGACGCGATCGGCCTCGGCGCCGTCGCCGACCAGCCACAGCCGTCCGAAGCGGGCCAGGTCGCGGGGCGTCATGGACATGTTGTTGCCGCCGAAGGGCACGCCCTCAGGCGCGCGCTGCCAGCTCACCGGGCCGATACCTGCCGGGTCGAAGAGCACCTCCCGTGCCCAGCGAACGAGGCCCGGCGGCGACGTCGCCCGGTCGAGGATCGCCGCCACCGTGTGGCTCGATCCCGTGCTGTAGACGAAGTCCTCGCCGGGCTCGGACATCATGGGGCGCGACAGGGCGCCGCGCAGCCAATGGTCTCCGGAGACCCAGGCGCCATAGGCCTCCTGACTCGTGGACTCGAGGCCCGCGGTCATGGACAGCAGGTGGCGCAGGGTGATCCCGCGCTTCGCCGGCGCCTCGAGGAGGTCGGCGTGTGCGGGCAACAGCTCGACGACTGGCGTGTCGAGGTCGGCGATCAGCCCTCGGTCCAGCGCGATTCCCACCAGCGCCGACAGCACGCTCTTGCTCGCCGACTTGATGTTGATCGGGCCGGCGTCGGCGGGCGCACGATACCACTCGAGCGCCGTGGACCCGCCGCACTCCACGATCAACGACCGGATCTCGGCGACCGCCTGCAGGTCGTCAGCTGCTCTGCGGTCGGGCTCGGCCGGTACAGCCGGCACGGCGGTTAGCACGACCAGGACCCAGGCGGCGAGGGCTCGGCGCGTTGTCATGTTCATTCCAACCCCGGCCTCGGGTCGTCGCTTTCCCGGGCCGACGCGCTGTCGACGACCACGAGGCCCTCGGCACCCTCCCACCAGGGCGTGGAGGTGGCCGCTGAGTTGATCGGGCGATCTCGGCCGGATCAGCATCAGGGCCTTGAGACCGGCGCGTGGGACGGGCATGGCGGACCCATTTCACGGCACGGCGGCCATCAGGGGCATGGGGCGACCGCCGGATCGACGCCCGGGTGAGGCCCGAAGAATGCGCGTGCCGGCGGGGCGGCTGCCCCGACGATCCAGGACGGGCTCGATGATCAGCTTCCAGGTCGAGGAGCGGTCAGCGGAGGCGGCGCACGCGCCACGGCTCTCCGATTCGGGCCCTCACCAGCCCGTGTCGAAGCTCCAGGTGGTCCAGAGCATCACCTTGGTGACGTCGGTGGACCAGGCGTCGGCCATGTAGTGGGCGACCTTGAGCCACAGAGCGAGGGAGTCGGTGGCGGCCCACCGCGCCTGCAGGTCGATCTCGGTGCCGAGCTGGGCGCCGCCGCGGGCGGCCCGGAAGTCGTGGTAGTCGACCAGCCAGGACCAGCGATCGAGGTCCATGGCGAGGCGGATGTAGAAGTCGTGGCTGCCGTCGGGCGGTGTGACCACCATCCTGTCGGCGAATCCGTTGAGGCCGTGGTTGGTGCCCAGGGGGGTCTGGACCGCGCTCGTCCCGTTGCCGTCCTTGAGCTCCCACGCCCCCTGCACGGACCACGGTCCGCGCCTCACGCCCAGCCCCAGGTGGGCGTAGTCGAGGGAGAAGTCGTGCGGGTTGTCGCCGTGGTCGAGCTGCCGGGCATACTCCCCGAACCAGAGCAGGTCGACCGGACGGAGCTCGGTCTCGCCCACCACGCGCAGGCCGTAGGTTGCGGACGAGAGGACGGCGCGGTTGGCGCCCTCCCAGTCGAGGAGGTAGGCGTAGGCCGAGGCCGAGGCCGGCCCGATGGCGCGGGACAGGTGGAGGAGGTGGCCGTCGAGCTCGGGGTTCGCACCGGTGTTGAAGTAGGCGCGCGCCAGGTAGGCGTAGCGGGCCTTCAGGGTCGAGGGCGAGCCGATCTCCAAGGACAGGGCCTCGTAGGAGCGGTGGTTCTGGCTCCACGGCGCGATGCCGATGAAGCGCTGGTTGTCCAGGGTGTAGGCGAAGCGGCCGGCCTCGAGCTCGAGCCCGCGGGGACCCCGCCAACCCAGGAACAGGTGGTCGACCTCGGCGATGCCCGGGTCCGCCACCACCGGCCGGTCGGTGACCCCGTTGCCGCGGTCCCCGGCCCCGAGGTCGTTGTAGAGCTGATCGTTGCCGATGGCGGTCACGGTCTCGAAGGTGACCCCGGCGAAGAAGCCGTGGAACGACCCGGTCTCGTAGGACAACGCCGCTCGCAGGGTCGAGGCGAGGGCGTCCTTGTCGAAGGCCGCGTCGTCGACCCACTCCAGCCGGTAGCGGAGGTCGATGCCGAGGGTTCCGAGCTCCAGGGCCTCCCGGAGGTTGGCGGCGGTGGCGTCGTCGCCGTCCGGGACCGCATCCGGCTCCTCCGCCGCCGCGGCGGCGCCCGCGGTGCACAGCACCGCGAGCAGACCCGCCGCGGAGAACAGGAAGGTGAGGCGCCGGTTGCGCGTCCTCATGCCGGGATCAGGAGTCGAGCCAGGTCACGCGGCCCGATGCCAGGTCGTAGATGGCGCCGACCACCACGATCTCGCCGTTGGCCGCCATCTCGGCGATCACCGGGCTCTGCTCGAGGATGTCCGCGATGGTCTGGCGGACGTTCTCCTCGATCGTGTAGTCGACGAGGGCCGTGTTCTTCGAGCTGACCTCGCCCTCGACGGCCCCGGTGGCCTTCTCGATTGGCTTGGCGAAGTCGTTGAGCAGCTCGGTCAGGTTGCCGAGCTCGACGCCGTCGATGGCGCCCTTGATGGCGCCGCACGAGCTGTGGCCGAGAACCACGATCGCCTTGGAGCCGGCGACCTTGGTGGCGAACTCGAGGCTGCCGACCAGGTTGACGTCCTCGACGTTGCCGGCGACCCGGCCGACGAAGACGTCGCCGATGCCCTGGTCGAAGATGATCTCGGGCGGGACCCGAGAGTCGAGGCAGCCCAGGATGGCGGCCTTGGGGAACTGACCCGGGACGGTGGCCTCGGCCTGGGCCGGGTAGTCGCGGTTGATCATCCGCCCCTCGGCGAAGCGGGCGTTGCCCTCCTTGAGATCGGCGATCACCTGGTCGGGGCTCAGGGCCTGCTGGGCCTCGGCGGTGAGCACCTCCCGGACCGGCTCGGGCGCCGGCGGAGCTTCGGTGGTGGCCGGCTGCTGGGGTGCGCAGCCGAAGGCCGCCAGGCCGGCGGCGACGGTGACGAGGAACAGGGGCGAAACCTTCATGGCATCGTCCTTTCTGTTTGGACGCCGACCGGTCCGGAGCCGTGGCGGTCGGTGTCGGGTTTGTCGTGGAAGGCGCCGGACCCGAGCATCCCGGTCGGACCGGGCGGACGACAGAGCCGTGCGCCGTGCCGAATTCCCGGAAAATATACCTCATCCTCCCCGGAATTCCCCGGAGCTGAGATTCTCCGCTGGCACGCGGCAGAGTCGCGATGACGGTCCCGGGGAGCCGTCGGTCTCAGATCGGCGGACGCAGTCCGAGAACCGTCTCCACCGGCAGCACGAACAGGAAGCCCGTGCCCGGGCCCTCGAAGCTGCCGCACACGTCCTCGGCGGCGGCGAGCACGTCGCCGAGGAGCTCGTCCGGGACCACCGTGAGGGTCACCTTGTTGACCGGACTGGTGCCGGGGAAGGCGCTGCGCAGCCCGGCGAAGATGGGCACGTCGTGGCTCAGGATCCGGCCCATGCCGACGCCGTCGACGACGGTCGTGCCCGAGACCCCGATCTCGAGGAATGCGATCAGCAGGTTCTCGAGGTGCTCGGTCTTGTTGAGGATGATGACGACGAGCTTCACGGCAGCCGTCCTAGATTTTGTGGTGGGCTTCTTCGTCGGCGATCGCCCGGAGCGCCTCGTCCGCGGTGCGGCTCGCGGCAAGCGCCGCGCGGAAGTCCTCGCTGTGGAGCAGTCGCGAGATCCTGGCCAGGGCCTTGAGCTTGTCCGGGGTGTGGTCCTCGTCGCTGACCAGCAGGAAGACAATGGCCACCGGCCGGCCGTCCACGGCGTCGAAGTCGACCGGGCGGGGCGCGATGCCGAGGCTCGCCGCGAACTCGACGACGCCGGTCGAGAACCCGTGCGGCAGGGCGATGCCGTGGCCGATACCCGAGCTCATCAGGCGCTCCCGTTCCATCACCGACCGGTAGACCTGGTCGACGGCCTCGGGCGAGGCGCCCGGACAGCACAGCTCGACGAGCTCGCGGACGATCCGGCGCTTGCTGGATCCGGCCAGAGGGACCTTGACGACCTCGGGTGACACGAGCTCGGTGAGCCTCATGGGTTGCCCCTTCCCGGCCTCGGCCGACGGCGGGTCTCGCCGGCCCGCTCGAGTGCCATTTTAAACGCAGCCGGGCCGATCAGCTGGTTGACGGCCACCACCGCCACCAGCATCGTGGCGAGCTCGGCTGCCCAGGCCGAGGGCACCTTGGCGAGCTGGGCGATGAGGGCCAGGCTGAGGCCGGCCTGGGTGATGAAGCCGAGCCAGCAGTTGCGGCGGAAGACCGGAGGGTCGCCGGCGAGCACCGTAGCCAGCCGGGCGCCCACGTACATGGCCGCCACCCTGAGGATCACGATGGCCAGAGCCGGGAGCCAGCAGGCGACCAGCGCCGGCAGGTCGAGGCGGGCGCCGGCGAGGGTGAAGAAGATCACGTAGACGGTGAGGGCCACCCAGTCCATCGACCGCCGGAGTCGGGCGCCGTGCTGCGTGAAGTTCTGGACCACGAAGCCGGCGGCCGCGCACACCAACAGGGGTTCGACGTGGAGGCTGACGCCGTGGGCTCGCTCGAGGTAGGAGCTCGAGAGCCCGGACAGCCGGTAGACCAGGAAGCACAGGCCGGCGATCACGAGGGGGATCTGAGGACCCCGGTGCTTGAGGTACAGGCCCATGACCGAGCCGAGAGCCACGCCGAGGAGCAGCGAGGCCGCGAGCTGACCGGTCAGCCCTGCCACGAAGCCGAGGTCGAAACCGCCCGCGGGCTCGAAGGCGACGCCCCAGACGGCGACCGCAACCGAGAACAGCACGATGACCACCACGTCCACGGCCACCGAGACGCCGAGCACGGTCTCGGTGAACGGCCCCTCGGCGCGGGTCTCCGAGATGATGGCGATGGCCGAGGCCGGGGAGTTCGCGGCTGAGATGACGCCGGTCACGGCCGAGACGGCGAGCAGCTGCAACGGGCCGAGCGAGCCCGGGAGCCCTCCCAGGGCGGCGATCGCCAGGAACCCGGCGCCGACTCCGAAACCGACGACCGTCGTTGTCAGGGCGGTGAGGAGGCTGATGCTCCGACCGCGCCCGCGCAGGGTCGCGAGCCGGAGCTCGGCGCCGGCGGCGAGGCCGATGAAGGCGAAGGCCAGCTCGTTGAAGATGTCGAGCTGAGCGAGAGTCCCAGCATCGAGAAAGCCCACGCTGAATGGCCCGAACAGGATCCCGGCCACGATGTAGCCGGTGATGCGTGGCAGCCCGACGCGTTCGACGATCTCCCCGATGAGTGCCGCCGCGAGCAGCAAGGAACCGAGCAGGAGGGTGCTCTTCGCCGGCCCCGGCGCGCCATCCCGGTCGAGGGTGACGAGGAGCAGCCAGACCAGGGCAGCGACCACGGCGAGGGTGGCGAGACGGCGACTCACGGGGCCGGTTCCAGGGCGCGGTGCGCCACCCGGCGCACCAGCCAGGGCGCGGCCAGCTCGGCGACGAAGACGGCGGTGAGGCCGATCCCGACCGCCGTCGCCGCCACCGCACCCGTTGCGGCGAAGCGGTACTCGAGGACGATGGCCAGGCCCATTCCGCCCTGGGACGCGAGCCCGAGGCCCAGCAACGGTGGCACCGGGTGGCGCCGCGCGAGGCCCCTGGTTGCCAGCCAGGCCCCGGCCGCCTTGCCCGCCAGGCGGACGGCGACGTAGGCGGCGACTGCGGCCGCTGCCCCGCCCGTCGGCAGCCGCCAGCAGGCGCCAGCGACCACCAGCAGGAGCAGGTAGAGGAAGCTCTCCGAGCGCACCATCAGGTCCATCACCCGGACGCGAATCGAGCCCAGCTGGGTCAGGTTCGCCACCGCCAAGCCGCAGACGAAGTTGATGAACAGCACCGACACCCCAAAGCCGACGGCGACCCCGCTGGCAAGAGCGATGATGCCGAGAAGGTAGAGGACGAGCTCGGCCTGGTTGGTTCGGGTCACCGTCAGCGACACGAAGAGCCAGGCGGTGAGCAGACCCAGGCAGATTGCCGCCACTGGCCACTGCAGCGACCAAGACCAGCCCGCCCCCGCTGCCGCGCGCGGTGCCAGCAGCGAAAGGGCGACCCCGAAGACGGTGACGCCGACTACCGGGTCGAGGCTCGACACCAGGCGCAGCACGGTCATGACCTGCCGCGGGGCGGGCCGCAGACGGCGGTCGACGACGGCGATGGCCGACTGGCCCGTGCACGCCGCCGAGGCTGCCAGGGCGGCGGCCGCCAGGGCGACGGCCCGTCCAGGGGAGGCGTCGTCGAGGGCGATCAACAGGAGGACCGCCGCGGGGGCCACCACGGCGAGGGTCGTCGCCGCCACCGACGCCGAGATCGCCGCGAAGCCCGCCGGCAGGTGGCCCAGGGTCCGTCGTTCGAACTGGAGGCCGAACAGGAAGGCGAGCCAGCCGAGGGCGACGAAGACGAAGGGCCGAAGTCCCTCGAGGGTGGCCTCGTCGACGAGGCCGAGGAAATCTCGCCCAAGGAGTAGCCCCACGAGCATGAGCTCGCTGCCCCCGAGCAGGGTGTGGAGGGCCGACGCGCCCGTGCCGCCGGCCCGCATTCGCTGCGACCCGAGGAGGGCGAGGGCGGTCAGCACCACGACCGCGACCAGGATCCTCATGGCTTCGGCGTTCGACCTCATCACCAGGATACGGCAGCGCGGTCGGGGTCCGATCCGAACGGCAGCTTCAAGGACGATGGGCGCCGTGCGGCGGGGCCCGCCGCGTGCTCAGTCGCAGGGGCCGCAGCCTTCGCTCGACAGCATCTCGAACTCGTCGATGATCTCGTCGACGCAGAACTGCGTCGTCATGGTGATCCGCTCGGCCACCGCTCGACCGAGCCCATCGGGGGGGCCGTCCGCGGTCAGGGTCTCGATGCAGGCCCTGCCGAGGTTCGAGAAGGCCGCACACACCTGGTCGACGCTGAGGCCGTCGTGGAAGGCTGCTCTCGCGACCTCCCGGCAGTGGCCTCCGACCGGCTCCATCTCCCGGGTGCGGATACTGCGCCGCAATGTGCTGACGGACTGCAGGACCTCGGCGGCCAGGCGATCGGGCTCGGCGTCGCGCGGGACCCCGAAGCGAGCGCCGGCGTCAGCCGCGGTCAGGGCTGCGACCTGGCGGCGACAGATCTCGTGCTGGTGCTTCTCCAGCAGCCACTGGATCGTGAGACTCCAGCCGGCCCCCTCCTTGCGCATGGCCGCGTGGTTGAGGCTGTTCCATCGCAGCGGCTGGGTTCTCAGATTGTCCACCAGGAAGGGCATCCTCCGGATCAGGTCGAAACGGGGCCGGCTGCTCCAGCGCAGGCGGCGGCGGCTGTGTGACGCGTCGACCGTGAGCTGGCGGTCCAGGTAGCGAGCCATCCAGGGACGCTCGAAGGGTCGCCGTCCGATGGCCTTGCCCGCCAGGTCCTGAACGTGGAGCCAGGCTGCGGTGCCCGTCTTGGGCACCCGGATCGGCCGCCTGTGCTCGCCGAAGTAGGCGAGCGTCGCGGCATCGAAGATCTCCCGGACCGGGACCGCCCCGTCCGGGCTGGCCATGAAGACCTCGCCCGACTCCGGCAGGTCGAGGTTTCTCAGGAGGTGGTTCAGGAAGGACACGGCGCAGCGGATGTGCAGGTACGGGATCGCGAAATCGCCGCGGCCACCGATCATCCGGGAGTTCCATCCCTTCGACAGCCAGCTGCTGAGGAAGTTGAACAGGGGAGGGTACTCGCACCAGTCCGAGTACAGCGCCGCAAAGCGGACGGTGCAGCAAGGGATCTCCGAGGCGCGCCCGGCGACCATCGCCTCACCGACCCGCTTGGATCGCGCGTAGGGGTTGTCGGCCTCGGGAGGTGTCCTCTCGTCCACGCACCGGCCCGGCTCCGGAAAAGGACAGGCCGCGACCGAGCTCGCGAAGATGAAGCGCTTCAGCTCGAGGGTCCGGGCGAGCTCGAGGGTGTTCTTGAGCCCGTCGATGTTGGTTCGGCGGTACTCGGGCCGGTCCCTCCCGGTGAAGTCGTAGTGAGCGGCGAGGTGGACCAGGGCGTCGACGCGACCGTTGCGGGCGATCCAGTCGAAGGCGGCCGCCAGGGGCTCGGGCTCAGCGATGTCGACCTGGGTCCAGCTGACGTTGGGATGGGGCTGGACGCCGGCCTGGGCCTGGGAGCGGCGTGCGATGCCGACGACGTCGAAGCACTCCTTGATCTCATCGATGAGGTGACGCCCGACGAAGCCGGACGCCCCGGTGACGATGACCCTCTGACGGTGCATTGGTTGCTCGGGTCCAGTATAGACCTTCGGGTCGAAGAGGCCGCCGGGACGAGTCAGCGGGAGCTTGAGCGCCGGGCAGCGGCGCGTTGACTTCAGTCGGGGTCGACCGGCTCGCGGTAGTCCACCTTGCAGCCGCAGCCGTCCCACATCCGCTCGTAGGTGGCGAGACGGTCGTCGACCAGGCGCTCGGCCGCCGCCTCGGAGCCGACCTCTCGGACCAGGAACTCGCCGGCGGTCGTCTGCTCCTGGACCAGGGTCCGGCCCTCGAAGGCCAGGATCCGGATCCGCCCCGCGAGGATCGTGTCGTCATCGCGAAGGGTCAGCGCCCCCTCGAGGAGCGCTTCGAGCTCGTCTCGTTCCAGCGACACGATCCGGTCGCGGGCGAGGCTTTCCAGGAGGTCGTCGACGGCCACGGGTCTGTTGTACCACCACCGGCGCCACCGGCACCACTCGGCGGCCCCGGGGAGCCCTCGCAGGGGAGGGTTTCACACCCTCCTCCCCCCGGCTCGGGCGTCCGGCGCCCGAGCCGTACCCGTACCCGTACCCGTACCCGTGCCCGTTCCCGATGGGAGCTTAGGTGGCAGCGATCAGCAATCAACAATCAGCGATCAGCGACAGCGACCAGCGTCAGCGGCAGTGTCGGCGAGCCGCTTCGGTTTCTGATGGCGACCCACGCCCGGTCGGCGCGTCCGACGCGCCGCCGCAATTCGTCCGACGAATTGCCATCGGGTACGGGCACGAGTACGGGTACGGGTCCGGAAACCGACGCCCAGTTGCGCGCACCGGGCCGCCATCGTAGGCTGAGGCGCCATGTTCCTGCTGGTGCTCTACGTGGTGCTCGCGATCGCGGTGTCGTTCCTGTGCTCGGTAATGGAAGCGGTCCTGCTCAGCGTGACTCCCGGTCACCTCGCCATCCTGGAGCAGCAACGCCCGCGAATCGCCGCTCGGCTCAAGCACTTCAAGGACAACATCGACGAGCCGCTGGCGGCGATCCTCTCCCTCAACACCATCGCCCACACCGTCGGTGCGGCGGGGGCCGGCGCCCAGGCGGCGCGGGTCTTCGGCGATGCCTGGCTGGGGCTGTTCTCGGCCGTCCTGACCCTGGCGATCCTGTTCCTGAGCGAGATCATCCCCAAGACCATCGGGGCGGTGTACTGGAAGAAGCTGACCCCGGCGGTGACCCGGCTGCTGCACTGGATGATAATCCCTCTCAAGCCCCTGGTGTGGATGAGCGGTCTCGCCAGCCGGGCGATCTCGGCCTCCCACGTGCCGGTCCACGTCAGCCGGGACGAGATCGCGGCGCTGGCCGCCCTCGGGGTCCGGCAAGGCGTCTTCGACGAGGAGGAGTCGCGGGTGCTCAACGCCCTGCTCCGCTTCCGCTCCCTGCGGGCGAGCGACATCATGACCCCGCGCACCGTCGTCTTCGCACTGCCGGCGGACGAGACCGTCGGCCGCGTGGTCGAGGCCCACCGGCCGATGCGATTCTCGCGGATCCCCATTCACGGCGGCAGCATCGACGCCCTGCTGGGCTACGTCCTCAAGGACGAGATCCTGGAGCGCGCGGCCAGGGACGAGGCCGACCTTCCCCTGAGAGAGCTCCGGCGGGAGCTGCTCTTCGTGCCGGCGACCGCGCGTCTGTCACAGCTCCTCGACCGCTTCCAGTCGACCCGCGAGCACATCGCCGCGGTCATCGACGAGTTTGGCGGCACCGCCGGCCTGGTCACCCTCGAGGACCTGGTGGAGACGGTCCTCGACGTCGAGATCGTCGACGAGGTCGACAGCGTCGAGGATCTTCGCGCCGCCGCCCGCTCGGAGTGGCGGCGTCGGGCCCGCCGGCTCGGCCTGCTCCCCAAGGAAGCCCCGGCGCCGTCAGCCGACACCGACGGCAACCACTGAACGGGACCGGGTCAGAGCTCGGCCCTGGTTCCGGTCGGGAAGCCCCGGACCTGGTCGCCGAGGACGCCCCGCATCAACGCGAAGCCCTTCGAGCCCGTGCAGTGGCCGGTGAAGATCGGGCCCTGGCAGCGGTCGTGGAGGCCGCGGGCGAGGCTCTCAACCTCCTGCCCGCTGCCGGCCACGGTGTCGAAGTAGGGCAGGCCGATGAGGTGGAAGCCGCCGACCACCCCCTTGACCAGGGAGCCCGGGAACTGGCGGGTCGAAGCGTCGACCATGTTGAGCACGCCGCTGTGGGAGCAGCCCGTGACCACGACCATGCCGTCGTCCTCGTGCAGGACCATGGTGAGCTCGTGGTCGAAGGGGTCGGCCGCCAGGCGAGCGCCCCGCCGCACCCTGAGGTGGCGGTTCCCCCGGGGCAGCGGGTGGGACCGGCCGACGTCGGTGAGCAGCGTCACCCCGGGTCGCACGTCCATGGCCTGGCTGATCTCCACGAACCTCCCGGGAAAGCGCTCGAAGAGCTCGAGGTCGATGCCGATGGACCGCCTGAGCGCAAGGAAGCGGAAGAAGCGTGCGGCGTGCTCGGCGCGGCGCAGGTAGACCGGCGCCCGGTCGTTGAGCTCGAGGAAGCGGGCGAGCCCGCCGCCGTGGTCGAAGTGGTGGTGGGACAGCACGGCGAAATCCACCGCCGCGAGGTCGATGCCGAGACGCCGGGCGTTGTCGGCGAACGCGCCCGTGGCGCCGGTGTCGAAGAGGATCCGGGTGCCGTCGATCTCGAAGTGGAGCGACAAGCCGAACTCGGCCGCGAGATCGCTCCGCCCGGGTGCGGCGTCGTTCTCGATCAGCACCGTCATCTTCATGGCGGCCCCCTTGTCGGTTGTCTGCCACCACCATGGCAGGACCGGCCGTTCCGATCAAGCCCCCCGACCGTCAGTGGGTGCCGGGATCGGCCGCGGCGACTGTCCCGATGACCAGGCCCCATCCTCCGGGCAGCCCGTGCTCGAAGCGGCTGACGAAGAGCGTGTCCGAGCACAGCACCTCACCCGGCCGCTCGGCGGGGACCCGGTAGAAGGCCGCGGTCCGTGGGCCGACCGTGTAGTTCCTGACCGTCGCCAGGCCGATGAGTCCGTCGCCGATGTCGGTCACCCCGAAGACGATCTGGTCGGGCACCGGGACCAGGGTTGCGGCGGAACCCCAGCTCGCGCCGCCGTCGAAGCTCGCCTTGCGCTTGACGATGGCGTCGGTGTAGGTCCGCCCTGCGGTGTCCTCGTCGGTGGAGGCGACGAACCAGAGCTCGTCCGGTGAGGCCCAGACGAAGCCACCGGGCTCGACGTCGGCGTCGTCGACGTCGCCCCAGAGTACCTCGGGCGGCCCCCAGCTCCTGCCGAGGTCGACCGAGGCGATGACCTCGAGGTGGGAGGCGCCGAGCTCGACAAGCTCGTACTCGTAGGCGAAGAGCACGACCCCGCTCGGCACCTGGATCGCCTTGCCGTCCTCGATGCCGATCCCGGCTGGACCGATCACCGGAATGGACACCGGCTGCCAGCTCGCTCCGTCGTCGAGAGACTCGACCAGGTGGACCGTCCGGGCTGCGTCGACCTCCGTGAAGAAGAGCAGCAGCCGGCCGTCGTCGAGGAGCAGGAGCTCCGGATCCACCAGGCGCACCGCGGACGAGAAGGCCACTTCCAAGGGTGGTGCGAACGAGACGCCGCCGTCGTCGGAGCGGGTGAAGAAGATCCAGCTCTCTGTGGTGCCCCAGAAGCCGGCGGCGAGAAGCAGCCGGCTGCCGCCGGCGACCACGCTCGGCCACCGGCCCGAGAGGCCCGGATTCTCGGTGGCGAAGCTCCGGCCGCCGTCGGTGGAGCGGTGCACCGTCAGCCCGTCGGTGACGATGAGCACCTCACCGGTCGCCGGGATGGTCACCGCGTCCAGGTCCGCCGGTGTCGGCGCGACGTCGCACGCGGGATCCGGCGGCGACGTGCTGCCGCACGGTGCTCCGAGCGCCGATGAGGCCACGAGGAGAAACGCCGCTGCGCAGGTTACCAGCCTCCGGACCATCAGGCAGCCGGTGGGCGGAACGCAGTGTCGGGCGGGCTCGGGGCTCAACGCGGCGAGTCTAGCTCGACGCGGCCCCTCACTCCAGGTACCTGGCCTCGAACCTGGCGGTGGGCTCGCCATATTCGTCGAGCGGCTCGAGGTGCTGGCCGACGATGGGCCAGCTCCGGGCGTGGTCGAGGGCGACGGCGAGCTTGCCCAGGGTGTCGGCGTCGACCGGCTCGAAGAAGACCTGCGCCTCGCGGCCGCCGAGCAGGGCGAGCCGGGCTCCATTCCCGGCGGCTCACGCCAGCCGGCGCTCCAGCGCGATTCGCTCGGGGTCGTCGAGGCGGTCCCGGGGCTCGAGCTCGAGCCGGCGGTAGAGCTCGAGGCTGTCGGCGAGCCCCGGACCCCCGTGCTCCAGGTCCCACTGAGCCTGGCCGGCCAGCGCGATCCAGTCGGTGGCCGCAGCCATGCGGTCGACCACGTCGCGGATCCAGGCCGTGGCGGTCTGCTGGTCGGCCGCCAGCAGACGCTCGAGGCGATCGCGCAGGGCGTCGAGCAGGCCGCGGGCGGTGGCCGCGGTCCCGGCCAGGTTCGGGTGGGTGAGCGCCGCGGCCTCGCGCTCGAGCTCGGCGAGCCACGGCTCGTGGAGCCGGCGGACCGCGAAGTCGCGCAGCACCTGGGCGCACAGGGTGTTGTGGGTGCCCTCCCAGCTCTCGATGACGATGGCGTCGCGGTACAGCCGAGGCATGATCGAGAAGTCCTCGATGGTGCCGTTGCCGCCGAGCACCTCGATCCCGTCCCGGGCGACCCGGGTGGCGTGGATGGCCGTCCAGTACTTGGTGACCATGACCGAGATCCGGCGCGCCGCGCGCAGGGTGTCGTCGCCGGCGCCGGTGTCGAGACGGTCGGTCTGGGCCAGGACCCGGAACGAGGCGGCGAGGGCGGCCTCGGTGCGGACCCGCATCCTCGCGAGGATGGCCTGGATCGCCGGGAAGTCGGCGATGGGGTGGTCGAAGGCCACCCGCACCGCGGCAAAGGCGCGAGCGTCCACCAGGGCGCGGCGCATGAGCCCGCAGGCGGCGAGGGCGTTGTGGACCCGGGAGGTGTCGAGGACGATGCCCACCAGGTGGCGGAAGCCGTCCCCGAGCCCGCCGATGGGCTCGGCGGCGGCGCCGTCGAGCTCGATCTCGCCGGTGGGCATGGAGCGGGTGCCGAGCTTGACCTTGAGCCGCCGGAGCTGGAAGTTGTTGGGGCGTCCGTCGATCTCCCGCGGCACCAGGAAGAGCCCGAGGCCCCGGGTGCCTTCGGGCGCGCCCTCGGGGCGCGCGCTGACCACGAACAGGCCGGCGTCGGCCACCGAGCAGAACCACTTCTCGCCGCTCAGACGCCAGCCGCCCGGGGCGTCGTCGTCGCGGACGGCGCGGACCTCGTTGAGGCCGACGTCGGAGCCGCCCTGGACCTCGGTGACGAACTGGGCGGCGTGCAGCCGGCGGTCGTAGTCGGGCTCGAGCAGCCCCGGCAGGAACCGGCGCCGCTGCTCGTCGCTGCCCAGGTCGCGGATCAGCCGGATGGCGCCGGCGGTGCAGGCCACCGGGCAGGCGTGGCCGGCCTCTCCGAACTGGTCGAGCAGGTAGATCCGGGCCCCGGCCTCGACCTCGTGGCCGGGCTCGCCGAGCACGGCGAGGGCGCGGCTGCCCCAGAAGACCCGACCGACCTCGTGGTGGTCGGGGTGGAAGGCCACGCGCTCCAACGGTCTGCCGTCGGGGTCGTGGCGCTCGACGCGGGGCAGGTGCTCGTCGCGGTTGCAGCGGGCGACCCGGTCGTCGAAGTCGGCGTCGAGCCGGCCGGCGAGGGCGCGCAGCTCGGCCTCCAGCTCCGGTCGTTCGGTGTCGGCCACGTGTCGATCGAGCAGCTCCCTGAAAAAGGGGTCGTCGTCGAAGGCGTTGCGGGCTCTCGTGGCGCGCCAGTCGTCGAGGGCGGCGCGGGCGGACGAGGCATCGGGCATGGCGGCCTCCTTTCGACAGCGGTCCAAGGATAGACCAAACCCGCCGACGCCGGGGGAGGCCCCGGCCGCGACGTGGTAGCGTGCCGGCGTGCGCCGCGTGCACCTCATCGAGCTTCACGAGCTCCCCGGCTTCCCGTCGGTGTGGCGGGACCTGGTCACCGACTTCCTGTCGTTCTTCTTCAGGGTCTTCCGGCCCTACGCCAGGGCGGCGCCCCTGCTCGGGGAGGCCCTCGCGGCGGCGGGCAGCCGTCGTGTTGTCGACCTGTGCTCGGGGGCCGGTGCGCCGGTGCTGTCCGTGCTCCCGGAGCTCGAGGCCCTCGGGAGGGCGCCGGGATCGGTCGTCCTGACCGACCTGTACCCCAACCTCGAGGCCTTCCGGCGGGCGGCGGCCGCTGGCAGCGGTCGGGTCGACTTCGTCGCCGAGCCGGTGGACGCCACCGCCGTGCCCGCGCACCTCGGCGGCTTCCGGACCCTCTTCACGGCCTTCCACCACTTTCCCCCGGAGCGGGCTCGGCAGGTCCTGGAGGACGCCCGCCGGGACGCCGACGGCATCGCGGTCTTCGAGTTCACCGAGCGCAAGCTGTGGCTGTGGGCCGTCCCGGTGCTCCTGATCCCCCTCCTCGCGGCCGCCTGCACGCCCTTCATCCGGCCCTTCGCCTGGCGCCGACTGCTCTTCACCTACCTGCTGCCGGTTGTGCCCGCGGTCGCCGGGTGGGACGGCCTGGTGTCGAACCTGCGGACCTACTCGCCGCCGGAGCTCCTCGAGCTCGCGGAGCTCGACGCCGATGACCCCTTCGTCTGGCGTGCGGGCCGGGTGCCGGCCCTCGGCTTGAGCGGCATCACCTACCTGGTTGGATGGCGCACCGGCGGCTCCTGACCGGACAACGGCCCCGCTCGGTGCGTGATGACCCGTGACCTAGCCGTCCGGCCTTACAATGAGGCGATGACCGCACCTTCGCGAGTGGAGCGTCCGTTCAGCGGTGTCCACCGCCCAGTGGCGTGGCTCGCTGTCGCCCTGGTGCTGGCGGCGACGGTGGCCGTGCTCCACGGCCCGTCGCGGTCCCTAGCGCTGACCGGCGACAGCTACCAGTGGATCCAGCACGCCCACGCCGCCAGCTACCGGCCGGTCCTGCTCCTGGTCGACCTGGACACCTTCCTGAGACCGTCCACCACCTGGACCCTGGCGCTCGATCGGATCGTGTGGGGCGGCTTCGAGGCCCCCGGTTTCCGGACCACCTCCCTCGCGCTCCACTTCCTTGCAGCCCTCGCCCTCGCCGCTGCCGGCCGGCGTCTCGGGCTCGGGCTGCCGGCGGCCGCGGCGGTCGCCCTGGTGTGGGCGACCTCGCCCTTCACCGACGAGTCGGTGTTCGTTGTCGCCTATCGCTTCCAGCCCCTGCTGCTGATCGCGTGGCTCGTGCTGATCGCCGTCTGGCCCGGTCCCGACGAGGGCTGGCCGCGGTGGCGGATCGGGCTGGCGTCCCTCGCGGTGATCGCCGCGGCGGCCGCCAAGGAGACCTGGGTGGTGACGCCGGCCCTGGTGTTCGCCCTCGAGCTCGACCGCCGGCGGGCGTTTCGCCGGGCCCTTCGGCCGGCCGTGATGGTTGCGGCCGCGGTGGCGACCTACGTCGCCCTCTACTTCCTGGCCTTCCCCTCGGGCAAGACGTACTACGTGCTGGGTGACCACGTGCTGGCCAGGATCCCGTCCCAGCTCGCCGCCTTCCTCTACCTCGACGAGCCCATGCCCTTCGAGCTGAGCCTCACCTGGGTGAGCGTCCTGGCGACCGCGGCGGTGGCACTGGCCGCCGTGCTCTGCCTGCGGTGGCGGGTCCGAGGGACCTGGACCGCCCTCGCGCTCATGCTGCTGCCGACGCTGCCGACGCTCCTCGTCCCCTACATGCCCCAGCGCTACCTGGCGATCCCGTATGCCGGCTTCCTGCTGCTCGTCGCGCTCCTGGTCAACGCGGCGGCCGAGCGAACGCCGCGGTGGCGTGGTTGGGTCCGGGCCACCGCCGTGCTGGCGGCGGCCCTGGTGATCGCCGCCGGCGCCGCCCTGGTTCGGGCCGACCTGGTGGACTACCGCGCCCTCGCCGCCGCCCACACCCGTGTCCTCGACGAGGCCCGGGCCGTCGCCGGCACCGTGGCCGCCGGGGCGCCGACGGTGGTGGTCCGCGACGAGCGGCTGCACCCGCTGCTCGAGATCATGAGCGACCCCGCCGGGCTTCCCAAGCTTCCCTACACGAGGCGCGAGGACCCGGCCGGGCTGATCGACGCCGCCGCACTGTTCGAGTGGGTGCTGGCCGAGGAGGGCACCGGGGTCCGGCACGTCGTCGACTGGCGGTCGAGCCTGGCCGGCGCGCCGGGCCGGCTGCTCGTGCACCGCGAGGCCGGCTTCGAGAACCGGGGTCCCGTGGTCGACGTGGCTGCCGAGGGTACGCGCTGGCAGGGCTCGGGCCGGCCGGTCCGGGTGATCCGCACCGAGGCACTCGACTGAGGGCCCGAGACGCGACGAGCCCCGCCGACCGCGGCCGGCGGGGCTCGGAATCGACCGGCGGTCGGCTCACTCCTCGGCGAGCAGCAGCTTCTCCATCTCGGTCAGGATCTCGTTCCAACGCACCATGACGGTGGCGATGACCTCGGGGTCGGTGAGGTCGACGCCGGCGCGGGCGATCGCCTCCATGGGGTAGACGCTGCCTCCGAGCTTGAGGGTCGCGAGGTAGTCGTCCACCGCGCTCTCGTCGCCCAACCGGAAGCGTCCCGCGATCGCCTCGCCGGCGGCGAACGACGACGCGTACTTCCAGACGTAGAAGGTGCGGTAGAAGTGCGGGATCCGGGCCCAGCCCGAACGGTAGACCTCATCGAGGGTGACCTCGGGGCCGTACAGGGTCGTCCACAGGTCGCCCCAGATCTGACCGAGGGAGGCCTTGGTGATGGGCTCGCCGCGCTCGGCCATGGCGTGGGCGGCGGACTCGAACTCGTGGAAGAAGAGCTGCCGCAGGAAGGTGCCGGTCATGCTGTTGAGCCGGTGGTTGAGCAGCGCGAGGCGCTGGCCGGGGTCCTCGGCGCGATCCAGCATCCACTCGAAGAACAGCGACTCCGAGGCCACCGAGCCGACCTCGGCGACGAACAGCGAGTAGCCGGCCAGGTGGTAGGGCTGGTTGCGGTCGGCCAGGTAGCTGTGGATGGAGTGGCCCATCTCGTGGACCAGGGTGAAGACGTCCTCCAGCGTGCCGCCCCAGTTGAGGAACAGGTAGGGGTGCGAGTTGTAGGTACCCCAGGAGTAGGCGCCGCCGCGCTTGCCGGGGCTCGCGTAGACGTCGATCCAGCGCTCGGAGCGGGCGCGGGCCGCGGCCGCCGCGTACTCCTCGCCGAAGGTCTCGCGCCAGAACTCCATGGCCAGCGCCCAGCCCTCCTCGAAGGTGTAGCGGGCCTGGCCCTCGGCGACCATGGGCACATAGAGGTCGTAGATGTGGAAGTCCTCGAGGCCGAGCACCTTCTTGCGCAGGGCGACGTAGCGGTGGATGCCCTCGAGGTTGTCGTGTACCGCCTCGACCAGGGTGTCGGGCACCACCCGCGGGACGTTGTCGTCGTCGAGAGCGGCTTCCAGCGACGAGCCGTAGCCGCGGGTGCGGGCGAGCCAGAGGTCCTTCTGGATCGAGGCGCCCAGGGTCGAGGCGAAGGTGTTGCCGTAGCCGTCGTAGGTGCCGAAGATGGCGAGGGCCGCGTCGCGGCGGACCCGGCGGTCGTCGCTGGCGAGGAAGCTGTAGAACAGGGACGGCGTCGCCGTCACCTCCTCGCCGTCCTCGCCGGTGATGGTCGGCCACTGGAGGTCGGCGTCCACGATGTCGGAGTAGATCTGCTGGGGCGCCCCGCGCAGCAGGGCCGCCGACGCCAGCACCCGCTCGACCTCCTCCGAGCGGATGTGCTCGGCAGTGCGCATGATGTCGTCGATGACGTGCCGGTAGGTGGCGAGGCGCTCGTGCTCCAGGAGCTTGTTCATCGTCCCGGCCGGGATCATGGCGATCTCGGGGCGCATGAACGCGCTGGCCTCGGCGGCCTTGGCGAACAGGCTGCGGGCCCGGGCCAGGGTGGCGTTGGCAGTCTGGTCCCGGGTGTCGGTGTGCTGGCGCTGGCTCGCCCAGACCAGGGCGTCCTCGCCCTTGCGCTGGATGCCGTAGAACAGGTCGAGGGCGTCGGCTAGCACCTCCGGCCCCTCGCCCAGCCGCCCCCGGTAGCCGACGAGCTTCTGAAGGCCGGCCTCGACCTCGGCGAGGACGGCGTCGAAAGCCGCCTCGTCGGCGAGGATGTCGGCGATGTTCCAGCGGTAGGTTTCCGGGATGTCGGCCCGGTCCTCGTACTGGAGCTTCTCGGCCTCGTCGGCCGCGACGGCGCCGGTCAGCGCCAGGATCGCCACCACCATCCACAACCTGCTTCGCATTGGAAACTCCTCTCTGCGGCCGGCTCGCATGCCGCGTCTCGGCATGGTACTCCTCCCGACCGGGAGAATGAAGCGAGGCATGGAGAGATCAGAGCCGGTCGCCGGCGGCGACCACGCGGTTTCGGCCGGCGCGCTTGGCGCGGTAGAGGGCCTTGTCGGCGGCCCGCAGCACCGCTTCCGCCGTCGGTCGCCGCGAGCCGGCGTCGGCGGCGCCGAAGCTCACCGTCACCGTCACTCGTCGCGTCGGTTTCGTGCTCGTCCGGGGCTGCTCCGGTCTGCTCCGAGGCCGACCGGGCCCGCGCAGGGCGAACCGCCGGCCCTCGATGGCCCGACGGACCTCCTCGAGCTCCTCCCGCACCTCGGCGAGCTTCCTCCCGGGGAAGACCAGGGCGAACTCCTCCCCGCCCCAGCGATAGGCGCGGCCGCCGCCGCCGACCCGGCCGAGCTCGTCGGCCACCATTCGCAGCACCTGGTCGCCGGCATCGTGGCCGTGGCGGTCGTTGAAGCGCTTGAAGTGGTCGACATCCGCCATGGCGATGGTGAACGGGGCCGACAGCGACGCCATCGCCTCGCGGAAGGCCCGCCGTCCGGGCAGCCCGGTGAGCTCGTCGTGGTACGCCAGTCGGTACGAGTCCTCGGTGGCCGAGACCAGCAGGCCGAGCTGGGCGGCGGTGAGTAGGAGCGCGGTCGCGTGGCTGTCGCTTCGGGCCGCCAAGACGAGCCCGATGGCCGCCGTCGACCACATCAGGCCGGCTTCGAACGCACCGCGGCGGACGGCGGCCGCGACCAGGACAGCCAGCCCGGCGGCCAGCAGCGTGCCCGCGGGCAGCAGGGGGTGCTCCAGCCAGGCGCGCACCGGCGCCGCCTCCGGACGGTGCACGCCGACCGTCGCGCCCCACATCTGAAGAGCCACCACGCCGATCCAGAGGGCGGTGCCCGGCCGCCACAGCGCCTGGTTGCGGAGGATCGACAGCAGGGCCAGGTCGAGGCCCGCGGCCATAGCCACGACCGCGAGCACGAGCTGGTTGCCGGGCGCGGTGGCGGGTCCGGCCACCGCATCGACCGCGGCGAGCAGGATTGCGGCCACCGCCAGGCGGTGGCGGCGGAAGCGCCAAGCCAGCACCACGAGCAGCAGCCCGATCGCCTGGGGCAGGATGTCGATGAGGGCCCGGTGGCCGATCAGGATGCCGGAGGTGCCGAGAACCACTGCCGCCGCGGTCAGCAGCCCGCCCGCGACCAGGGTGATGCGCGCCGCACTTCCCACGCCGACCATTATCGTCTGCACTCACGATGCTTAGCCATCCATGCCATCTCTCGGTAGCACGCGAGCGGCACAGTCGGCAACCTCGACCGAGACCGCCGTGCTGATACCCAACCCATTCTCTTTCCCTGCCCTTCTCCCACTCCCTCCCACCTCCTGGTCGGCTCCTCGTCATCGCAAGGGAGAGGGAGGGGGAGGAGGACAGGGAAAGAGTGAGGAAGCGGTGCGGGCCCCCCCTGCGCTGCTCCAGGCTACACTCGAGCCCGATGTGCCTCCTCGTCGTCGCCTGGCAGGCCGATCCCGAGCTGCCGCTGGTGCTGGCCGGGAACCGTGACGAGTTCCACCATCGACCGGCGGCGCCGGCGGGCTGGTGGGAGGCCCCCGGCGGCGTTGTCGGCGGCCGCGACCTCGAGGCCGGCGGCAGCTGGCTCGCCCTCCACCGCAGCGGCCGGATCGCGGTGGTGACCAACTTCCGCGAGCCGCTGGCCGACAGCCCCGGGCGGCGCTCGCGGGGCGAGCTGGTGGTGGGGGCCGTCACCAGCGAGGGGCCGCTGGAGGCCTGGCTGAACCGGCTCGCGGGCCGTGGCGACGACTACGGGGGGTTCAACCTCGTCGTCGGCGACGGCAGAGAACTGCACGTCGTGAGCAACAGGGGCGGCGACCGTCGCTGCCTGCCGCCGGGCGTCTACGGGCTCAGCAACCACCTCCTCGACACGCCGTGGCCGAAGGTCGCCGCCGCCAAGGCGCGGCTGCGCAGGTGGCTCGCGGACCCGCGGCGGGATCGGGAGGGCTTGTTCGGGATCCTCGCCGACCGGCAGCCAGCGCCCGACGACGAGCTCCCGGACACCGGGGTGCCCGAGGCCTGGGAGCGGCTGCTCTCCTCGGCCTTCATCGTCAGCCCGCGCTACGGGACCCGCGCCAGCACCGTCGTCCTGGTCCGGGCCGACGGCGGGACGGAGCTGGTGGAGCGCCGCTTCGCGCCCGACGGCTCGTGCACCGGGGAGTCGGCCTTCGAGGTTCCCGGGCCCTCATGAGGCAGCGCCGGCGAGTCACGGGACCATCGCAGTTCAACGCAGAGACGCAGAGCCATAGCGACCATCGCAGCTCGAAACACGAAGAACGCGAAGAGCGCAACGGAACCACGAAGGCGATTCCATCGAATGATCCGACAACCCGGCCCTTTCGGCAGGGCGTGCAGGGCGACGGTGGCAGGCGGGCTGACGGTCAGGTCGGGGGGGCCTGCACCCAGAACCAGCCGCGCAGGTCGCCGTCGGTGAAGCCGATCGCCTCGTCCTCCGGGTAGAAGTTCTGGATCTTGGCGTGGACCTCTTCGGCGATCTGCTCCCGGGGGCCGTGGCACATGGTGCACTCGGCCCTGAGCCGGATCGGCATCATCCCGGCGAGCTCGCCGTCGGGCCCCACCAGCCAGGTCGGCTCCTCCACCCGCGCCTCGACCAGTGGCTCGGCCCACGCGGGCGGCACGTTGGACTGGTTGCGCAGTCGGAACGAGGTTCGCCCGATGTGCAGCCCGAACTCGTTGCCGACCGCCGCCGAGATCTCCGGCGCCCGGACGCTGCAGACCTCGATGGCGGCGTCGGGGCCGCCCTCGTCAAGGGCCGTGGTGAGCTCGCCCATGAGCCGCCCCGCCATGGTCTGGATGGCTTCCTGGGCCCGCTGCTGCTGCTCCGTTTGTGCCTCGGTGAGGTCCTCCGGGGCGACCGTGGTCCACGCGGCCTCGGCCACCGGCTCCTCGACGGGTGCCTGGGCCACCTCGGGTTGCCGCGAACACCCCACGGCTGCCAGCAAGCCTGCCAGCGAGACGACCGTTAGAGCTCTGAGCATACCGCCCTCCTTTCGAGATCCGTCACTTTCCTTTGAATGTAACACCTCGCGCACGGTTCGGCAGCCCGTGCGGACCAGATGTCGTGTCGCTACGACACGGCCCGTGCGGCGCTTCGACCCGGACCGGCGGCTACCGAAGGGTCACTCTAAGCGCGACTCGTCACGCCATCTCATCTCGATTCAGTCGATTGAGCCGATGCCTGTGGTCTGGCATGGGAGATGCAGGAGCGACCGGCGTCCACCCGCCGCGGGCCCGTCAACGGGCCGCGGCCCAGTCAACCCGGTCCTGCTGACCGTTGGAGCCTCATGGAGGGCACTTCAGATGAACCCGACCCGGTCCCGATCCGTGACCGTCCTGATCGTCGCCGTCGTGGCGTCGGCCCTCGTGTCGGCCACCGCTGACGCCGGCGAGATCTCCATCGACATCGCGCCGGCGACCCTCAACCTGCAGAGCCGGGGCACGGTGGTGACCGTCCACACCGACATCCCCTACGCTGACGTCGACGTCGTCTCGGTCTATCTCGCCGGGGTCGCGATCGCGTCCTGGAAGGCGGATGACCGCGGCTTCTTCGTCGCCAAGTTCGCGATGGACGAGGTCAAGACCATCGACGGCCTCGTGATCAACGGGGCCAACACCTTCCAACTGGTGGGCCTCGACGTCTTCGGCGAGCCGTTCTGGGGCGAGCAGGAGGTCATGGTCATCGACCGGGGTCCTCGGCCGTCCGGCACACGACGCAGTGTCGACCAGTGACCGGTCCGGCAACGGTCGGCCCGGGATCGCTGATCCGGCCCGCCCCCGCCGGGCGGGCCGTCGCGCTCCCGCTGCGACGTTTCCGGCGGGAGCCGGCCGCGGTATAGTCGAGCCTCCCGAGTGTCGCGAACGGAGGCCGAGATGGACGAGGCGAGCTCCAACGAGACCCTCACCACCGATGAGATCTACGGGATCGAGCGGCCCGACTCCTCGCTCCTGACCTACTACGTGCTGGCGTCGCTCGCGGCCGGGCCCTTCTTCCCCTTCGTGCTGCTGCCGCTGTACTTCCGCTACCACACCATGCGCTACCGCTTCTCCGAGGAGGGCGTGTCCATGCGCTGGGGCATCCTGTTCCGGCGCGAGATCAACCTCACCTTCGCCCGCATCCAGGACATCCACCTCACCAGCAACTTCGTCGAGCGCTGGCTCGGGTTGGCCCGGATCCAGATCCAGACCGCCAGCGGCAGCGCCAAGGCGGAGATGACCATCGAGGGGATCCGCCAGGCCCGCGCCCTGCGAGACTTCCTGTACGTGCGGATGCGGGGGGCCAAGGGCCTGCCCGCGCCGGGGGTCGAGGCGGCCGGCGGCGAACGGCCGATGGAGGTGGGCCACTCCTCCGCCGACGAGGTGGCGGCGGCGCTGCGCGAGGCGGCCGCCGAGCTGCGCGCGCTCAGGCGCGTCCTGGAGGCCCGGCGTGGTCCGGGCGTTTCCGGGGAGGTGGGGCCGTGAGCGACGGGCCGGTCTCCCGCTTCATCACCCGGGCTCTCAGGGTGCCTCCGGAGCCCGAGCCGCCCATGGGCAGCCCCGGCTCGGTGCGGGTCTTCAACGCCGCGCCCGGCTACTACCGCTACCGGCTCGTCATGTGGGGGCTCAAGCAGGCGGGCACGATCGTCGGCCTGGTGGTCGGCCTCGCCTTCCTGTCGACGGGGGTCGAGTTCGGCGGCCTGCCCATGGGCCGCGAGCTCGCGACCGGCCTCGAGGTCCTCGGCATCGGCCTGTACCTGCTCCAGATCCCGTTCTCGTTTCTCCTGGTGAGGCTCGACTACCGCTACCGGTGGTACATGATCACGGATACCAGCCTGCGCATCCGGGAGGGACTGATGACCATCCGGGAGCGCACCATGACCTACGCCAACATCCAGAACCTGTCCCTCCGCCAGGGTCCAGTCCAGCGCCTGTTCGGGATCTCAGACCTCCAGGTCCGGACCGCGGGCGGTGGCGGCGCCGACTCCTCGGGCGACGGCGGCAAGGAGAGCTCCGAGGCCGACAACATGCACCTCGGCTACTTCCGGGGCGTCGACGACGCCGAGGCGATCCGGGACGCCATCCTCGATCGGATGCGCTCCCTGCGAGACTCCGGTCTCGGGGACCCGGACGACGTCGCCGAGGCTGCCCCACAGCGGGAGCCCTCGGCCGGTCTCTCGCCGGAGGTGCTGGCGGCGGCCCGCGAGCTCGCCGCCGAGGCGGGGCGGCTGCGCTCGGCTGTCGCCGGCTGATCCGGCGCCGGCCGGCGGCGACCGGTCAGCGGTTTCCGAGGACTTCGAGCAGGGCAGGAAGCAGCTCGTCGGCCAGCTGCCGCTGCCCCTCCGCAGTGGGGTGCAGCCCGTCGGCCTGGAGCAGGGCGGGGTCCGAGCCGACCCCGCGCACGAAGCCGGGTACCAGCACCGCCCCCTCCTCGGCCGCGACCCGGGGGTAGAGCTCGGCGAAGGCGGCGGCGTAGTCGGGGCCGTAGTTGGTGGGCACGTCCATACCGAGCAGAACGACCTCGGCCCCCGCCGCCCGGCCCCGCCGCACGATCTCGCGCAGGTTGGCCTCGGTGTTCTCCAGGGGCTGGCCGCGCAGGGCGTCGTTGCCGCCGAGCTCGACCACCAGCACGTCGGTCGGACGCTGCAGCACCCAGTCCAGCCGGCTCAGGCCGCCGGCGGTGGTGTCGCCGCTGACGCCGGCGTTGACCACCTCCAGGCCGTGGCCCCGCTCCCGCAGGGCCGACTCGACCACCGCCGGAAAGGCCTCGGACTCGGCCAGGCCGAGCCCCGCCGCCAGGCTGTCGCCCAGCACAACCACCCGCACCTCCGGCTCGGGAGTGGGGGAGACCGCCGGCACCGGTGCCGCAACCGCTTCCTCCGGAACCTCCGGCCCGCCCCCGCCGCAACCCACCAGCGCCACCAGCGAAAGCACGACCGAAACGCTCGATGCGATCCGCTTCATCCCGTGATTGTAGCGCCAGCACCGCTGGTCGGGCTTGGAGCGCCAGGCATCCCGCTCGGCTTGGAGCGCCAGGCATCCCTGCCTGGCGTCACGGGCGCTGCCGGTTCCGTCCGCGTTCTCGGGTGCTCGTCGTGCGCGACGGCAGGCTGGAAGCCCGCCGCTCCAATCGCAGCGCGCTCGACCGGCGCCGAGCTCGGAGTGCCAGGCATCCCTGCCTGGCGTTCGTGTCCTCGTCGTGAACCTCCGTGCTCTCCGTGGTTCAATCTGCGATGTCTGCGATGCCTCTGCGTCTCTGCGCCTCTGCATTAATCTGCGATGACTGCGATGGCACTTGGTCCGATGCGATGCCGTTGCGCCCTTGCGTCTTTGCGCCCTTGCGTCTTTGCGCCTTTGCGTTGAACTGCGATGCCTGCGATGACCGCGATGTCTTCGCGTCCTCCGCGCCTTCGCGGTTCATCTCTGGGCGTGGGCAGCGGGGCCGTGCTGAAATGATCGACGACGTCGGACCGGTTGCTGCGTCCGACCGACGGAAGGACGACTCACCATGACCACGACGCCTCCGGAACCCATCCTCAGCCTGCGCGGCGTCGGCCGCCGCCTGCCGTCGGGGAACCGCATGCTCACGATCCTCGACGGCATCGACCTCGACATCGCCCGCGGCGAGTTCGTCGCCGTGCTCGGCCCGTCGGGCAGCGGCAAGTCAACCCTGCTCGCCCTGATGGCCGGCCTCGACCGGCCGAGCTCCGGTACCGTCGAGGTCGCCGGCGAGCGCATCGACCGCCTCTCCGAGGACCGACTCGCCCTGCTGCGCCGCCACCGAATGGGCTTCGTCTTCCAGTCCTTCCAGCTGCTCGGCAACTTCACCGCCCGCGAGAACGTCATGCTGCCCTTGGAGCTGCTCGGCGCCCCCGACGCCCGGCGCCGGGCCGACGAGCTCCTCGAGTCGGTGGGCCTGGGCGAGCGCGGCCACCACTACCCCTCCCAGCTGTCCGGCGGCGAGCAGCAGCGGGTGGCGCTGGCCCGCGCCTTCGCCCCGCGGCCGGCCCTGCTGCTGGCCGACGAGCCCACCGGCAACCTCGACGGTGCCACCGGGCGCGTGGTGCTCGACCTGCTGGCCGGGATGCGCGAGCGCGAGGGCGCGACTCTGGTGCTGGTGACCCACGACCCCGTGGTGGCAGAGCGCGCGGTCCGGCGCATCCACCTGCGCGACGGCCGGATCGAGCGCGAGGAGGCGGCCTGACCGTGGGCGTCTCGTCCTGGCTGGCGATCTCGCTGCGCGAGCTCCGCGGCTCGGCCGGGCGCATCGCCTTCTTCGCCGCCTGCCTGGCGGTGGGGGTGGCGGCGGTGGTGGCGGTGGCCGGGCTGTCGACCGCCCTCGACAGCGCCATCCGCGCCCAGGCCCGCCAGCTCCTCGCCGCCGACCTCGCGGTGGAGAGCCGGCGGCCGATCCCCCAAGCCGTCCTCGACGCCGTGGCTGCTCTCCCCCGGGCCCGGTGGGCCGAGGTGCGTGAGCTACCCAGCGTGGTGTCGGTGCCGGCCGCCGACGGCCCCGGCGGGTCGCTGCTGGCCGAGCTCAAGGCGGTGGGGGAGGGCTACCCCTTTTACGGGTCCGTCGAGGTCGAGCCGGCACGCCCCCTCGGCGAGCTCCTCGCCGACGACCGGGTGCTGGTCGGGCCGGAGCTGCTGACCCGCCTCGACCTCGCAGTCGGCGGCGGGCTCGTCATCGGCGGCGAGCGCTTCACCATCGCCGGGGTCGTGATCTCCGAGCCCGACCGGGTCGGGATGTCCTTCACCCTCGGCCCTCGCATCCTGCTCTCGCCGGGCGGCCTCGATCGCACCGGGCTGGTCGCCGTGGGCAGCCGCGTCGAGCACCGCCTCCTGCTCGGCCTGCCGGGCGACCCCGAGCCGGAGCGGGTGGCGGCCGCGGCCGAGCTCGTCCGCGCCGCCATCGCCGAGCCCGAGTTCGTCGAGCTTCAGACCGCCGCCGAGGCCCAGCCCGCCCTGCGGCGCGGCCTCGACCGGGTCGAGCGCTTCCTCGGGTTGGTGGCCCTGCTGTCCCTGCTCATCGGCGGCATCGGGGTCGCCCAGGCGGTGCGGGCCTGGCTCGCCGGCCGCCTCGACGCCATCGCCGCCCTGAGGGCCCTCGGGGTGCGCCCGCGCGAGGTCTTCGGCCTCTACTTGGGCCAGACCGTGGTCCTGGCGCTGCTCGGCAGCGTGGTGGGCGCCGTCGCCGGCGCCCTGGTGGCCCGCGCCGCCCCGGCCCTGGTGGCCGGGCTGCTGCCGGTGGAGGTTGCGGTGGGCTGGCAACCCGCCGCCATGGCCCGTGGGGTCGCCCTCGGCCTCGGGGTGGCGCTGCTCTTCGCTCTGCGGCCCCTGGTCGACGCCATGCGGGTGCCGCCGATCCGGGTGCTGCGCCGGGATGCCGAGCCGCTGCCGGTGAGCCGCGCCGCCGCTGCCGCCCTCGCCCTCGCTCTGGTGGCGGGGATCGGCGCCACCGCCGCCGTCCAGTCGGGGTCACTGCTGCGCGGTGCCCAGTTCGCGGGCGGGCTCGTGGCGGTGGCCGCGGTCCTGGCGGGCTCGGCGTGGCTGGTGGTCTGGCTGGTCGGGCGGGCGCCGCGGGAGCACGGCCCCCTGACCCTGCGCCACGGCCTCGCCGCCCTGGCCCGTCCCGGGGCGGGTACGATCGGCGCGGTGGTGGCCCTCGGCCTCGGGGTGGTCACCGTCTTGGGCATGTTCCTGGTCCAGGAGCGCCTGTCGGCCCAGCTCGACGCCGAGCTGCCCCTGGACGCCCCCACCGTCTTCCTGGTCGACATCCAGCCCGACCAGTGGCCGGGGGTCGAGGCCGCGCTGCGCGACGCCGGCGCCCGGGGCCTCGACTCGGTCGAGGTGGTCATGGCCCGCCTCGCCGCCATCGACGGGGTGCCGGTGGCCGAGCTCGTCGGCGACGCCGCGGCCGGCGACCGGGACCGGCGCTGGGTGCTGACCCGGGAGCAGCGGCTGACCTCCCTCGAGACCCTGCCTGACGACAACGTCGTCGTCGAGGGAGCGCTGTGGTCGCACCCCGACCGGGCCGAGGTCTCCGTCGAGCGGGATTTCGCCGCCGACCTCGGGGTCGGGGTCGGCGACACCCTGACCTTCGACGTCCAGGGTGTGCCCCTCGAGCTGCTGGTGAGCTCCCTCCGCACCGTCGAGTGGGAGAGCTTCGCGATCAACTTCTTCCTGGTGGTGGAGCCGGGGGTGCTCGAACGCGCCCCCCGCTTCCGCATTGCCGCCGCCCGCCTCGACGCCGCCGCCGAGCTGCCGCTCCAGGACCGGCTCGCCGCGGCCTTCCCCAACGTCACCGTCCTTCGCCTCCGGGAGGTGCTCGACAAGGTGGTGGCGGTGCTCGAGCAGCTCGGGAACGGAGTCCGCATCCTCGGCGCCTTCACCGTCCTCGCCGGCATCGCCATCCTCGGCGGCGCGGTCAGCGCCACCACCGCCCGGCGCGGCCGCCAGGCAGCGCTTTTCAAGACCCTGGGGATGACCCGCAGCCAGGTTGTGGCGGTGTTCGCCGTCGAGTACGCGCTGGTCGGCGTGGTGGCCGGGGTCCTCGGGGTGGTGGGGGCGATCGCCATGTCGTGGGCGGTGGTCAGCTACGGCTTCGAGCTCCCGTGGGCGTGGCGGCTCGACGCCGCGGCGGCGTCGCTCGCCGTCACCGTGCTGCTGAGTGTCGCGGCCGGGCTCGCCGCCAGCGTCCGCGCCCTGGCGGTCCGGCCGCTGGCGGTGCTGCGCCGGGCCGAGTGACGGGTTGGCTGACAGGGGAAGTGCCGCTTCAGGCGACGCGGGCAGGATCAGGTGAGGAGAGCGATGACGGTTCGGGGTCGCTCGGAGAGGGTTCCCCGGTATCCCCAGAACCCAGGCCGCATTTGACGAATCGCAGAATCTGGGCGATAGTGCTGGGGTGCCGTTTCGGATCGGACACCCGATCCGCCTCCCGGCGGGCAGGCCGCCCGCCACGGACTCGAACTGGAGCACGCCGGGAAGAGCGGTGACTCCGGGAAGTGCGAGAGCGAGAGAGCATGTCGAAGAAGCTGTTCGTTGGCAGTCTGAGCTGGAACACTGACGATCGGGGCCTGTATGAGGCCTTCGCGCCATTCGGGGGGATTTCCGAGGCGGTCGTGATCACCGATCGCGACACGGGCCGCTCCCGCGGTTTCGGTTTCGTGACCTTCGAGGACGACGAGGGCGCCGACAAGGCGGTCGCGGCCCTCAACAACACCGAGCTCGACGGCCGGACCATCCGGGTCGACGTGGCGCAGGACCGGCGCCCCGGCGGCGGTGGCGGCGGCTACGGTGGCGGGCGCGACCGCTGGTAACAGCCAGTCGCGTCACACCCGAACCCCTCCCTCGCCGGGGGGTTTTCGGTGGATCCGGTAGCGCTTCCTTCAGCCTCGCGGTTTCTTGACCGCACGGCCGGTCAGAGGCGGTTCATCCGCGCTTCGGTTGCTCGCCCGCGTCGGCGATCCCGACCTCCGGTGCCGGGGTCGCCGCGTGCACGTGCGAATCGAGAGGGTTGAGTGGGTCGGCGCTCCATTTCCGTGCGACGCAAGCTCTTCTTTTCCACCATCGTGCTCGTGGTGACGCTCCTGGCCGCGGAGGGTGCGAGCCGGCTGGTGCTCCGGCACACCCGTTTCGGTTCTCGGGTCAACGCCGCGCCCCTCTTCACCGTCCAGGAGAGCTTCGACCTGCCGCAACGACCGCCGCCCGAGCTCAGGCTGCGCGATGACCTCTGGATCCGCAGCGCCGACCTGCCGGGCTCGGGGTCGGGGTCCTCGAAGATGATCACCGCTGTTCCCGATGGCCAGTTGGCAGTGCTGGTCGGAGGCTCCGCGCCGCACGGCAGCTACCTCCGCTACGACGAGACCTTCTGGGCGATCCTCGAGCGCGAGCACGTCGGCGGCCTCACCTACCTCAACGCCGCCCTGGAGGGCTACCGCGTTGACGGCGCCGTCGCCCAGCTGCACTGGGCCCTCGAGCTCGGTCAGGTTCGGATCGCGGCGATCTACGCCGGCGACAACGAGTGGGGTGGCTGGACCTACCCGAAGGTGCGCCAACCGCATGCCGCGCACCGTGCCGACGACCTGTTGATGGCGTCCGCGGCCTACCGCATCGCCTCCACCAGCCTGCGCTTCGGTCTCTCCAGGACCGTCACCGAGGAGGTCGCCGAGCTCAGGCTCGCGGAGCCGTTGCGGCTCGACGGCATCTGCCTCGAAGCGCCGTACACCGGCTTCGAGTGGTTTTCCGTCGATCAGGTCCAGGCGCTGCGTCAACGCCTGATCGACAACTTCGCCGACTGGCTCGACCTGGCGGTGGGCACCGCTGCCGCCATGGACGGTTCCACCGTCCTGCTGATGACCAACCCGATCCGCTACCGCCTGTCGCCGTGCCACCACATCCCGCAGATCGTCAGCGAACGTCATGCCGGCACGCGGCTCGAGGAGCGGATTCTCCGCCACCTCGAGAGCGGGGTGGCCGTCCTGCTCGAGGGCGACGCCGAGGCGGCCCTGCCGTCGCTCCTCCAGGCGCTGGAGCTGGACCCGGAGTCATCGCTGACCAATCACTACCTGGGCTGGGCCTACGAGGCGCTCGGCGATTTCGAGCGGGCGCGCCGGCACTTCCGGGTCGCCCGCAATCGAACCGTCGGCGGTGCGGGCATGATCGTTGACCTCAACGACGCGGTCCGGCGCGTCGCCGGCGACCACCCCAATGCAGTCCTGGTCGACCTCGAGAGAACCTTCGACGCCGCCGCCGATCGCCGGGGTCTCGGTCTCGGCGACGAGCTGTTTCTGGACTGGTGCCACCCGTCCGCCGAGGGCAATCGGCTCATCGCCGAGACCTTGGCCGCGGTCATCGGGGAGGCCGTCGGCGAGTGACCGGCCGCGGTGCACGATCGTGGCGGAGCAGGCACCAATTGCAGTTCTGGCGGCGGCTCCGGTGGCGGGCGCGACCGCTGGTAACAGCCGGTCGCATCACACCCGCTCCCCTTCCCTCGCCGAGGGGCCTTTCGTGCCTGGTCCCGGGGCGTTCTTGACACCCGCCCTCACGGTGCTGTGGCAGCCGGATTGCCAGCGTGTTCGTAGGGGCGGGTTTTACACCCGCCCTCACGGGCGCTGCGGTGGCAGGGAGCGGTGCCGGGGGAGGGTGTCGAAGCCCCTCTACGAGGGCTTCCCGGCTCCGATCGCGGGATCGGTGGGTGTGGTCGCCGCGTCCGCCACGACCCGAATGCTCCCCGAGAGGATCCGGTCGAAGACGCGGCCCGTGTTCTGATTGACGGTTGCGGCGACGGCGAGGTCGAGGTCGGGCACGAAGGCGGCGACGGTGCCGAAGAAGCCCGTGTGCTGGTAGACCGTGCGGCCCTCGAGCTCGCGCACCCACACCCCCATCCGGTAGGCGCCTGGCGGCAGCGACCCGGCGCCGGCGTCCTCGCGCGCCCCCGCGCCCTCGACGGTGGTCAGCATGAGACCCAGAGTCGCGGGGTCGCGATACACGCGCCCCCTGAAGAGCGCACCGAAGAAGCGCGCCAGCTCGTCCACCGGGGCCACCAGCCCGCCGCCGCCGTAGAGGTCGAAGGAGGGGTCGAATCCGTGGCTGTCGGCGTCGCCGAAGAACTGGTGGGCACGGCCGGGGATCCCCTCTGGTGCAGGCTCCAGGGTCTCCCACCAGGTCGAGGCGAGGCCGAGCTTCTCGAAGTCGACAAGCCGGCGCACGGCCGTCGCCAGGGGCTGCCCGGTGGCGTGCTCGAGGACGAGGCCGAGCAGGACGTAGCCGGTGTCGCAGTACGAGTAGACCTCGCCGGGCGGGGCGTGGGGGTCGCCGAGCGCCACTGCCCGGGCGATCTGCTCGAGGGGCGTCCAGCGGTGTTGGGGGTCGGCCACGATGGCTTCGGCGTAGGCCTCGCCCTCGGTGTGGTCGTGGATGCCGCTGGTGTGGGTGAGCAGGTGGCGGACGGTGATCGCCCCGAGGTCGTAGCCGTCCGAGGCGAGCAGGTCGGCGGCCTCCCGGGGAAGAGCCTCCGCGAGGGGGGCGTCGAGGTCGAGCCGGCCTTCCTCCACCAGGCGCAGCACCGCCGCGGCCACGAAGGTCTTGGTGTTGCTGGCGATCCGCACGGGGGCCGAGGGCGTCATCGCGGTCCCGGCCCCGGGATCGGCGAGGCCGGCGGCGCCGGCCCACTCGAGGCCGACCGCGGGCGCCGAAACCGCCAGCGCGGCGCCGCGGACCGCAGGCTCGTCGGCCACGACGGCCTCGATCAGAGCCTGCAGCGCGGGTCCCGCGGCGGCCCCGGGCGGGTCCGATGGCACGGGTGCGGGCGCGCATCCAGAGCCGAGAAGGAACGCCAGTACGAGCAACGGGAGAGCAAGCGGCGGATTTCGCATGGATCCCCACTTCGTGGCGGCAGGAGCCGCTCAGGTAGGCGATTCTCTCACGGGGCGGGCATGCTCGCACGCCGTCGGCCAGGGGACCGCTCGGTGGCGCCCGCGGCCGTCGAGAGACGAGGGTGGCCGCGAGGGCAGTCGATGGTATCCTCTCTACCACGTTTGAACCAAGGAGGAACCGTTCCATGAAGATCACGCACCTTGCCGCCGTTGCCGTCATCGTGCTTCTCGCACTGGGCTGCGGCCAGGCGCCCACCGAGCAGGTCGCCGCGGTCGCCGAGCCCATGGCTGACCCCGCCGAGCACGCCGGCCACCAGCACGCCGAGCACGCCGAGCACGCCGAGTACGCCGAGGCGCGGCACGACATCCTCTACGTCTGCAACTGCGGCCCGGACTGCGACTGCGGCTCGGTGAGCCTCGAGCCCGGCACCTGCAGCTGCGGCTCGGAGCTCGCCAAGGCCCACCTGCTCCGGATGGACGGCAACGTCGCCACCGTGTGCATGTGCTCCGGCGACTGCACCTGCAAGCTCGACCCGGCCGACCCGACCAAGTGCACCTGCGGCCAGCCGGTCAAGCAGGTCAGCCTCGAGGGCAAGGGCCTG
>DATHSO010000132.1:0-7434 GCA_035464095.1 Candidatus Methylomirabilota bacterium
AGGCGCCGCAGGCTACGCAGAAGGCTGTTCCCGGGTCGTTCTCCGCAGCACAGCTCGGGCATGTCAGCCGGGCAGCCACTCACGATCCTCCGTCAACTACGCCGCACGAGTTGATACGCAGTCTAACATGCCCCAACTCCAGGCTCTTCCTACACCGAGCACGCGAGCTGTGCCCGCCGCGACCCGCGGCGGGCGCGAGCCCGGGGGTCGTCCCCCCTCCGGCGACTGCGATGCCTCGGCGCGTCCGACGCGCCGCCACGATTCGTCCGACGAATCGTCACGGCACGACGACGACCCAGGCGTCGGTCGTCCCATCTTCGAAGCCGTCGGCGAAGAGGGGGAGGTCGACGTCGGGCACGTGCATGACGATGCAGTGGATCGCCCCGGCCGAGTGGATGATCGAGGAGCAGTCCACGGGGATGACGGTCCGGCCCGGGAAGGCGACCTGGAAGACGGCGAGGGCCTGGGCGTTCTCGGTGGCCCAGCCCGAGAACTCGGGGACGAAGACCAGGTCGTTGAGAATCACCGCGTTGGTGTAGGTGTAGTGGGTCCCGCCCGAGCTCCAGCCCGGGGTCCGGCGGACGGTGTAGCCGCGGTCGACCAGCTCGGCGGCCCAGGTCTCGGTGACCGTGTTGGCCGCCGTTCCGGAAGCGTACTCGCCGATGATCACCTCGCGGTCGGCAGTGGGCAGAAGCCACATGTCGATGTGCTGGGTCGAGTCGAACCACGACGGCAGGGGGTCGGTGATGGTCAGCTCAAGGCCCTGGTAGTCCAGGTAGCGCTGCACGATCTCGGTCGGCGGCACGGCGGGGTTCTCGTCGACGACGAGCTCGGTCATGTAGGCGTCGCCGGCGCCGGAGAGGTGGAAGTTGCCGCCGCCGTGATAAAGGCCGATGTCGTAGGACGCCTCGCCCCAGAGGGCGGCGATGAAGTCGGGCACCGCGTTGTCGTTGGGGCGCCACGAGCGGTTGTAGATGTGGTCGACGATGGCGCGGTCGCCGTCCTCGGAGATGAAGCGCGGGCCGTAGTCCCGGATCCACACCGAGTCGGTCGGCACGGTGATGAACTCGACCTGGGACATGTCGGCGCCGGCGCCGCTGAGGGTCGTGGTGGCGCTCGCCTGCTGGGACGAGCCCGAGACCAGGATGTAGACGACCGCGTCGGGGTCGCCGGTGGTGATGGGCACCGTCATGGCGGTGAGCACGCTGTTCCAGTCGCCCCAGCGGATCAGCAGGCCTTCGTTAGGGCCGTACTCGGGCGGGCAGGACACGACCCCCGCCGGCGGAGTCAGCACCGCGCCGGGCAGCTCGAGGGGCGGCGCCTCGAGCTCACCGGGCAACGCGTAGCGCGGCAGCGGCGGGCCCGGGTTGTCGTCGACGATGGCTTCCAGCACCTCCCGCGGCACGATCACCGGCTCGCCGGCAAGGGCGAAAACCGCCACCAGGGCGATCAGGACGCACAGTTGGAGCGCTCGCCTCATGGGGCCTCCATGCGCGCCGGAGCGTAGCACGATCAGAGGGAGCGGCAGTGGAACCGGCAGCGGCAGTGGCGTGGCAATTCGTCGGACGAATTGCGGCGGCGCGTCGGACGCGCCGACCGGGGCTGGGGGCCGCGTCTGACCTGATCTCTCTCCTCCACCCTTGCGACGCCAGCTCCCGCGTCAGAACAAGTCACCGACTCGGAGGCTGGACGCTGCCGCTGCTTGTTGCCGCTGATCACTGTTGCTGGTCCGCTGTCGCTGGTCGCTGACATCGGGTACGGGCACGGGCACGGGCACGGGCACGGACAAGGGAGAGGGAGAGGGAGAGGGAGAGGGAGGAGCGCGCTACACTGCGGAAATGACTGACAGAAAGAAGCTCTACCTCATCGACGGGCCGAACATGGCCTTCCGGGCCTTCTTCGCCATCGGCGGCATGAGCAACTCGGCGGGGCTGCCGACCAACGCCCTGTTCGGCTTCACCAACATGCTGCTCAAGCTGATCCGGGACCACCGGCCGGACTACCTGGCGATCACCTGGGACCCCAAGGACGGCTCGTTCCGGGACCGGATCTTCCCGGACTACAAAGGCACCCGGCCGGACATGCCCGACGCCCTGCGCGCCCAGATGCCCCACTTCGCCCGGGTCGCCGAGGCCTTCGACGTCCCCTACCTGTGCCTGGACGGCTTCGAGGCCGACGATGTCATGGGCACGCTGGCACGGCGCCACGAGGGCGAGCTCGACGTCGTGCTGGTGAGCTCGGACAAGGACCTCATGCAGCTGGTCTCGGACCACGTCAGCCTCTACGACTCCATGAAGGACGCGAGGGTCTCGTTCGCCGAGGTCGAGGCCAAGTTCGGCTGCCCGCCGCGCTTCGTGCCCGACGCCCTGGCCATCTGGGGCGACTCGTCGGACAACATCCCGGGCGTCAAGGGCATCGGCGAGAAGGGGGTGAAGGCGTTGCTGGCGAGGTGGCAGGGCCTCGACGACATCTACGCCCACCTCGCCGAGATCACCCCCCCCGGCGCCCGGACCAAGCTCGAGCGCGACCGCGAGCAGGCCTACCTGTCGCGCGAGCTCGCCACCATCCGCACCGACGCCCCGGTCGACGTGACCATCGAGCAGCTGGCTCTCGGCTGGCCGCCCGACGAGGACCGCGCGCGGGCCCTGTTCACCGAACTCGAGTTCCGCGGACTGCTGCGCGAGTTCGGCGGTGAGATGACCACCATCGACCGCAGCGCCTACCGGCTGGTCACCGACGACGCCGCCCTCGCCGAGTTGGCCGCGGTGCTCGAGGCGGCGCCGCGCTTCGCTGTCGACACCGAGACGACCTCCCTCGACGCCATGCGGGCCGAGCTGGTGGGTTTATCCTTCTGCTCGGACGACGAGGTTGCGTGGTACGTGCCCGTGGCCCACGCCGTGCTCGAGCCCCAGCTCGACTGGGCCACGGTGAGGGCCGCCGTGGGGCCGCTCCTCGAGGACCCCGCGCGGGGCAAGACCGGCCAGCACCTCAAGTACGATTTCGAGGTCCTCGCCCGCCACGGCGTCGAGCTCGCGGGGGTCGACGGCGACACTCTGCTCGCCGACTACCTGCTCAACCCGGATCGCCGCTCCCACAAGCTCGACGACCTCGCCCTGGTCTGGCTGAACCACCGGATGATCAGCTACGAGGAGGTCGCCGGCAAGGGCGGCTCCTTCGACCGGGTTCCCCTGGCCGCCGCCCGCGACTACGCCGCCGAGGACGCCCACGTGTGCTGGCTCCTGGACCGCAAGCTGCGGCGGCGCCTCGACGAGGAGGGGCTGCTGGAGCTCTACCGCGGCCTCGAGCTGCCCCTCATGCCGGTTCTCGCCCGGATGGAGATGCACGGCATCGCCGTCGACTCCGAGGTGCTGGCGGCCCTGTCGGCCGAGCTCGAGATCGGCATCGCCGAGGCCGAGCGCCGCTGCTACCAGGCGGCCGGACGCGAGTTCACCATCGGCTCGGTCAAGCAGCTGCGCGAGGTGCTGTTCGACGAGCTCGGCCTGCCGGTCGTCAAGAAGACCAAGACCGGGGCCTCCACCGACGAGCAGGTGCTGTCCGAGCTCGCCCTCCAGCACCCGCTGCCGAGGGCGATCCTCGACTACCGGTCCCTGGTCAAGCTCAAGAACACCTACGTCGACCCACTGCCCACCCTGGTCAACCCGGAGACCGGACGCATCCACACCTCGTACTCCCAGACCACCGCCGCCACCGGCCGGCTCGCGTCCACCGACCCCAACCTCCAGAACATCCCGGTCCGCACCCCCGAGGGCCGGCGCATCCGCCAGGCCTTCGTGGCGCCGCCGGGACGGCTGCTGCTCGCTGCCGACTACTCGCAGGTCGAGCTGAGGATCCTCGCCCACCTGTGCGGCGGGGAGGGCGGCTTCGCCGACGCCTTCGCCGCCGGCGCCGACGTCCACACCGAGACCGCCGCCGGCCTGTTCGACGCGGCGCCCGATGAGGTGACCCGGCAGCAGCGGACCATCGCCAAGGCGGTCAACTTCGGCATCGTCTACGGCCAGAGCGCCTTCGGCCTCGCCCAGCAGCTGCGGATCCCGCGCGGCGAGGCGGGACGCTACATCAAGCGCTTCAAGGAGCGCTTCCCCGAGATCGAGGCCTACAAGGAGCGGACCCTCGACGCGGCCAAGGAGACGGGCTTCGTGGAGACCCTCCTCGGCCGCCGGCGGCCGGTGCCCGACCTCGCCTCGGGCAACTTCGCCGCCCGGGCGGCGGCCGAGCGGGTGGCCGTCAACACCCCGGTCCAGGGCTCCGCGGCCGACCTCATCAAGAAGGCGATGATCGCGGTCGACCGCCGCCTGCGCGAGGAGTTCCCGGGCCAGCTGCTGCTGCTCCAGGTCCACGACGAGCTCCTGCTGGAGGTCGACGAGACGGCAGCCGACGCGGTCGGCGAGATGGTGCGCGAGGAGATGATCGGCGCCATCGAGCTCGACGTCCCCCTCGTCGTCGACCTCGGCCGCGGGCGGAACTGGGAGGAAGCGCACTGACTGAATTATGAATTATGAATTATGAATTATGAATTTCATCGCAAGGTGCGGACACTAAGCCATCAAAGCTCATTGTGATGTCATTCATAATTCATAATTAAGAATTAAGAATTAAGAATTGAGAATTGAGAATTGAGAATTGAGAATTGTGATCTACCTGGGGTCCATCCACCGCCCCGGCCCTTCGCGGCCTTCGAGGAGGGCGACGAGCTCGTCGACCATGCCGAAGGTGAGGCCCCAAATGACGTGCTCGCGGTAGCGGCAGCACGGCAGCTCGATGTTCATGCCGCCGTGCCGCCAGGGCACGGTCGACCGGTTCGAGCGGTCCCTCAGGAACCCGAGGGGAACCCAGACCACCGCCGCCACCTCGTAGTTGGGCCGCAGAGCCGGCAGGCCGTCGACGGCGAAGACGTGGGGCTCGATGACCAGGGACAGGGGCCGGCCCCGCCCCACCGCCGCCACGTCCGACAGCCTTCCGAGGAAGACGCCCTCCCGCTCCAGGTCGAGGGCGACCTCCTCCCGGGTCTCCCGGATCGCGGCGGCCACCGGGCTCGCGTCGCCGGCCTCGACCCGGCCCCCGGGGAAGGCCATGTGGCCGGACCACGGGTCGGCGGGGTCCTCGGCGCGGTGGATGAACAGGAGCTCCACGTCGTCGGCCGCCTGGCGGATGACCGCCGCCACCGCCGCCACCTTCATCTCGGGTCCGCGATCCAGTCGCTTCGGCCTGTGGCTCTCGAGCGCCGCGCGGATGTCGTCCACCTTCGTCACCGGGCCATTCTACGCGGCACCGGGGGGCGTGAGTCGTGAGTCGTGAGCCACCTGTCACAGCTCACGCCGGTGCAGCACCGCGGCGCGAACGAAGTTCACCCGCGAGAACTCGCCCTGGGTGAGGGCCTCGAGGATGCGGTCCTTGAGGTGGCCGTTCGCGAACAGCTCGCGGACGACGGCGCGGTCGGGCATCCCCTGCCGGTGGAGCTCGACCGCTCGCGCTGCCGCCTCCTCGACCCGGTCGGCCTTGGCGAGCAATCGCGGCGCCGGGTCGTCCATGACCAGGCCGTGGCCGGTGAGCATTCGGCGCGGCGCCACCGCGGCCACGCGCCGCAGGGAGTCGACCAGGTCGTAGGGGTTCTCCTGGACCATCACCGCCGACGCCCCCGAGGCGATGAAGAGGTCCCCGGTGAACACCGAGCCGGTGGCCTCCTCCCAGATCGCCGTGTGGGTCACCGCGTGGCCCGGCGTGGGTAGTTGGCGCAGCCTGCGCTCGCGGCCCGCAACAACCTCGGGCATCTCCTCGGCCGGAATCGGCCCGGGCACGCCCCACCACCACAGGCGGTAGGGCTTGAGCCGGCGCACGCCCTCTGTCCAGCGCAGCGCGTGGTTGCGGAGGTAGATCGGGCAGCCGTGGCGCTCGGCCAGGGGCCAGCAGTTGCCGGTGTGGTCCTCGTGGCTGTGGGTGCAGCAGATGGCCCGGATCGTCCGGCCGGCGAGGGCTTCGAGCACCGGCCCCCGGGCGTGGCGGAAGCCCGTGTCGACCAGGAGGTCGTCGACCAGGTAGGCCGAGACCTCGAAGCCGAGCACCCGGGTCCGGCGGCTCGTGATCCGCAGCCTGGTGATGCCCTCACCGAGGTCGTCGGTGCGAGCACGGACGTCCCGCACCCGATCCCGGAGCCGTCCGAGGGTCGATTGCCGCACCTCGTCAGTCTACGTCATCCCGCGGCAGGCCGAGCCCGGCCCGGGGACGGATTGCCGCGCCGGCCCCGGTCCCGCGTATCATGGTCCCGAGCTGTCGAAAGGTGCTGCCATGAGGATCGTCAAGCCCACCCGTGTGACCCGGAGCTACACCCAGTCGCTCATCGCCGGTCCCGACGAGGTGTTTCAGCTGCTGTGCCCGGTGCGCGAGGCGGAGTGGGTCAACGGATGGCGTCCGCGCCTGGTGATCAGCTCCTCCGGGCTGGCCGAGCGGAACTGCGTCTTCGTCACGTCGGCCGGCCCCCAGGATGCCATCTGGATGATGACCGAGCACGACCCCGACCGCCACCGGCTCGAGATCGTCAAGGTCATTCCCGGCATCGTGGCGGGCAGGATCATCATCCAGCTGACCGCGGTGGAAGACGGCTCGATGGCCAAGATCAGCTACAGCTTCACCTCCCTCGGCAGCGACGGCGACCGGGTGGTGCGCGAGTTCACCCAGGAGCACTTCGACGAGTTCATGGCGACCTGGGAGGCCGAGCTCAACCACTTCCTCGCCACCGGTGAACGGCTCGGCGACGACTGACCGTTGACCACGATCGAGGCGACCGCCCGGCGGACCACCGCAACCCACCTCCAAGGAGCTGCACCGTGACCCCGAACCTCCTCGTGCTGGCCCTCATCGGCATCGCCGTCGGCATCGGCGCCGCCTTCACCGGCCTCGGCGGCGGCTTCCTCGTGGTGCCTCTGCTCCTGTTCCTCGGCTACCCGGCCCAGAAGGCCGTGGGCACCTCCTTCGTCGCCATCGTGGTGATCTCCCTGTCGGCCCTGGTGGCCCACAACAAGCTGGCCAACGTCGACCTCAAGACCGGCCTGCTGCTCGGGGTCGGCGGCATCGTCGGCGCCCAGGTCGGCGCCCGGCTCGTGGAGCACATCTCCACCGCCCAGTTCAAGCGGGTCTTCGCCGTCATCCTGGTCGGGCTCGCGGCCTACCTGTTCTTCAAGAAGTAGCGATTCGTCGGACGAATCGCGGCGGCGCGTCGGACGCGCCGACCGGTCCGGAGGGCCCGGCTGAATCGATCCCGATCCCGGTCACGATCCCGAAGGACCGCCAACCAGCGACCAGCGGCAGCAAGCAGCAAGCAGCAGTCAGCAGACAGCGGCAGCGATCAGGGACAGTGATCAGCGATCAGCAAACAGCGCCGGCGATCGGCGCCGGGTCCGGGCCCGGCTCGGACGCCAT
>DATHSO010000133.1:0-11138 GCA_035464095.1 Candidatus Methylomirabilota bacterium
CGACCGCCGTGCCCGCCACGGCCGCCGACACCGAGCAGACCTTCGCCGTCACCTCGCGCACCGAGGGCTTCGCCGACACCCGCTGGCGGACCCGGCTCTGGGTGGTCGCCGGCGACGCCCCGGCAGAGCTCAGCTTCGAGCTCTACCCGACGTCCATGGCGGGGCTCCCGGGGCCCGCCCAGGTTGCCACACGTTCGGTGGCCGCCGGGACCCAGCTGTACGTCGAGGACCTGCTCGGTGACCTGTGGGGGTACAACGGCAACGGTGCGGTCCGTCTGCTGTCGAGCACCCCGGTCTCGGCTTTCGCCCGGGTGGTGAACGTCAAGATGCCGCCGGCCTTCGAGGGCGGCACCTACGGCCAGGCCATGGCGCCCATGACCTCCGACCAGGTCGTCCCGGAAGGGGTGCTCCCGGGTCTGTTCAACGAGCCGATCAACAACGAGTCCGGCTTCCGCTCGAACGTCGGTTGGTTCAACCCGGGCCCGGACCCGGTGACCCTCACCGCGCGGGTCGTCACCCGCGACGGCGACATGCTCGGCGAACGGACCCTGGAGGTGCCGGGTTTCAGCCAGTGGCTGGGCTCGGTCTTCGACGTGGTCTGGACGGTGCCCCAGAGCCAACGGCACCTGGAGCACTTCTTCGTGACCTACGAGGTCGTTGGCGGGCCGCTCTACCTGTACGCCTCGGTGGTCGACAACGTCACAGGGGACGCGGTCACCGTGCTGCCGCTGCCCGCCCCATGACCTTTCCCCGCCTGGGGCCGATCCCGAAGTGCGGAACGGGCGCTGCCCGATCCGTCTGGGATTGCGGCGATTGAGCAACCGTGATGAGATCGGAGAGCATGCTCAGGAGACTGTCGCGAGCGCTGGTCCTGGTGGCGGCGGTGGCGGCCGCGGTGCCGCCGCCGACCCTCGTCGTGGGACTGAGCGCCGACGGTGAGCCGGTGATCTGCGGCTGTGGCTGCGGCCGCGAGGTGGGCTCGTGCTGCTGCGCCGCGCCCCGGGGCACCGACCTGGCCATGCGATGCAGCGGCGACCGCGACGATGCCGAGACGCCGGTGGCCTTCCGGCCGCCGGCGGTGGCCGGCTCCGAGGCCGCCTTCCCCGGGCCGACCAGCGGGCGCCGGGCGATCGCGGCCGAGCCGTGCCGCCCCTGGTCCGTCGACCTCGAGCCCGACCCGCCCATCCCCGAATCAGCGGTTGCCCGCTGAGCCAGGCCCGGCCGTGACGGCCGAGCCCGAGCCGGGGGGGCCCGTGTGCCGTTGACGTCCGTCACACGACCGGCTGACCGTCGCCGGTGAGCACCCCCGTCACCGAAACACGTCCGGAACCCGTCGTGTCCGGGCCGACGCCTGACGTGCAGGCAAGGGGGATGAACCATGGCACGCTGCAACCACCTCGTGGCTTTCGCCGCGATCCCGATCCTGTTCCTGATGCCGGTGGCCGACGCGGTGCTCGCCGCCGAGCCCGAGGCCGAAGGGCCCGCGCCGCCGTCCGAGAGCTCCGAGTCGGCCGAGCCGGATGCGAACGACCTGCCGGTGATGCGGGGCACCGTGGACGTGGTCGCCGAGCTGCCGCAGGTGCCGTCCATCACCACCATCGACACCGACGCGCTGCGATCGGGAGCGCCCATCGGCGACGGCGCCGAGGTGCTGCGCGCGGTGCCCGGCCTGAGCCTCGGCCGCATGGGCGGCCACGGCCTCGAGCCGGTGATCCGGGGGCTCGCCCAGACCAACCTCAACGTCCTCGTCGACGGCGCCTACATCCACGGCGGCTGCCCCAACCGCATGGACCCCCCGACCTCCTTCGCCGACGCGGCCAGCTACGACGAGGTGGTCGTCATCCGCGGCGTCCAGACCCTGCGCTACGGTGGCGGCGGCGTCGGCGGCACCGTGCTCTACCAGCGCCACGCGCCCACCTTCGGCGACAAGCTCGACTGGCGGGGCGAGGCGGCGGTGGGCTTCAGCACGGTCCTCGACGGCCCCGACGCCTCCCTCGACGCCAGCGTCGGCACCGACCGCTGGTCGCTGCGCCTGGTCGGTAGCAGCCGCGACCAGGACAACTACGAAGATGGGGACGGCAACGAGGTGCGATCGGCCTTCGAGAGTCAGTCCGCGACCGCGCTGCTGGGGTGGAGCGTGAACGAGACCACACGCCTGGAGGCGAGCGTCGAGCGGCTCGAGACCGACGACGTCCTGTTCGCCGGAGCGGGCATGGACGCGCCCTACGACCGGACCTGGGTCTACCGCCTGCGCCTGTTCGGCGACCCGTCCAACGGCGGGTCCCTGCGCTGGTCGGCCACCGTCTACCACGACACCGTCGACCACCTGATGGACAACTACTCCCTGCGCGAGCTGACCGCGCCCATGGCGATGCGGGTCCCGACCAGCTCCGACACCAGCGGCGGCCGTGCCATGGCCGAGTGGGACCTCAGCGCTTGGCGGGTCTCGGTGGGCGGCGACTGGCAGCTCAACCGGCGCGACGCCACCCGCTTCGCCGGCCCGAACCCCGACATGGTCCAGACCGTCCAGTCCATCATGTGGCCCGACGTGGAGATCGAGAACGCCGGCGTCTTCTCGGAGGCCACGGTCGACCTCGCCGAGCGGGTCCGCCTGACCGGAGGGCTGCGGATCGACCGCTGGGACGCCGAGGCCCGCGACGCCGAGGTGCCGACCATGGGCGGCGCCGGGCCGAGCCCACGCATGCTGTGGAGCCTGTACTACCCGGGCGTCGAGCCGAGCTGGCAGGACACGACCGTCGGCGGCCTTCTCCGGCTCGACTGGTCCATGCGCCGGGGCACCCTGTTCGCGGGTCTGAGCCGCACCGCCCGGGCTGCCGACGCCACCGAGCGTTTCCTCGGCGGCAACAGCCCCACCCCCATGATGCGCTGGGTCGGCAACCCGACCCTGGAGCCCGCCGTCCACAACCAGCTCGAGCTCGGCTACGAGTGGTCGGGGCCCGGGGTCGCCTTCCAGGGCTCGCTGTTCGCCGACCGCGTGGACGACTTCATCCTCCGCGACCGCGCCCACGGCCAGCCCGGCATCCTGCGCGACGACGGCGCCCTTGTCTACCGCAACGTCGAGGCCGAGCGGCTCGGCGGCGAGCTCTACGGCCGCGTGCAGCTCGCCACCCGCCTCGCCCTCGACGGCTCGGTCTCCTACGTCCGGATCGAGAACACCACCGACGACCGGCCGGTGGCCGAGGTCCCGCCGCTCGAGGGCCGGGTGGCCCTGACCTGGCGCGCCGACCGGTGGTCCGCGGGCGGCGCGCTGCGTGCGGCAGCGGAGCAGACCCGAGTGGACGCCGACCCGATGACCGGCTCGGGTCTCGACGCCGGCGAGACCCCGTCGTGGGCGGTGCTCGACCTGTCCGGCTCGGTGCGCCTTGGCTTCGGCTTCGATGTCGTCGCCGGGATCGACAACGTGCTCGACGAGACCTACGCCACCCACCTCAACCGGGCGAGCCTCTTCGACCCGGTGCCGGTCCAGGTCAACGAGCCCGGCCGGGTGCTGTGGGCGCGGCTGCGCTGGTCCGGCGGCCGCTGACTCGAGGGTCCCGCCGGGGTCAGCGCAGGGCGTCGATGATGGCGTTGAAGGTGGCGCTCGGCCGCATGGCGGCCTCGGCCCTGGCGTCGTCGGGCAGGTAGTAGCCGCCGATGTCCGCCGGCTCGCCCTGGGCCGCGAGCAGCTCCGCGGCGATGGTCGCCTCGGCGTCGGCGAGCTTCACCGCCACCGGGGTGAAACGGGCCGCCAGGTCGGGGTCGTCGGTCTGGGCGGCCAGGGCCTGGGCCCAGTACAGCGCCAGGTAGAAGGAGCTGCCCCGGTTGTCGATCTCGTGGACCTTGCGCGACGGCAGCCGCTCGTTCTCCAGGTAGGCGGCCACCGCCCGGTCGAGGGTCTTGGCCAGCACCGCGGCCTTGGCGTTGCCGGTGCGCTCGACGACCAGCTCGAGTGACGGCACCAGGGCGCAGTACTCGCCGAGGGAATCCCAGCGCAGGTGGCCCTCCTTGAGGAACTGCTGGACGTGCTTCGGCGCCGAGCCGCCGGCCCCGGTCTCGAACAGGCCGCCGCCCTTCAGCAGGGGCACGATCGACAGCATCCGGGCCGAGGTCCCGAGCTCGAGGATCGGGAACAGGTCGGTGAGGTAGTCACGCAGGACGTTGCCGGTGACCGAGATCGTGTCCTCGCCGCGCCGCACCCGCTCGAGGGTGAAGCGCATGGCCTCGACCGGCTTGAGGATCTTGATGACGAGGCCCTTGGTGTCGTACTCGGCCAGGTAGGTGCGGACCTTGGCGATGATTTGGGCGTCGTGGGCGCGATCGGCGTCGAGCCAGAACACCGCCGGCGAGCCGGTGGCGCGGGCGCGGTTGACCGCGAGCTGGACCCAGTTGCGGATCGGCTCGTCCTTGGCCTGGCACATGCGGAAGATGTCGCCGGGCTCGACCTTCTGCTCGAGGAGGACGGCTCCGTCGGCGTCGATCACCCGGAAGGTCCCCTTGCCGGGGGCCGTGAAGGTCTTGTCGTGGGAGCCGTACTCCTCGGCCTTCTTGGCCATGAGGCCGACGTTGGCGACGTTGCCCATGGTGGCGGGGTTGAACTGGCCCTTCCTCTTGGCGTCCTCGAGGATCTCCGAGTACATGGTGGCGTAGCACCGGTCCGGCACCATGGCAATGCAGTCCTGGAGCTGGTCATCGGCGTTCCACATCCTGCCGCCGTCGCGGATCACGTTGGGCATCGAGGCGTCGACGATGATGTTGTTGGGCACGTGGAGGTTGGTGATGCCCTTGCGGGAGTCGACCATGGCCAGGGCCGGCCGGGTCGCGTAGACCGCGGCGATGTCCCGCTCGATCTCCGCCTTCTGCTCGGGGGGTAGCCGGTCGAGCTTGGCGAGCACGTCGGCGAGGCCGTTGTTGACGTTGGCGCCGATCGCCTCGAGGGTCGCGGCGTGCTTGTCGAGGGCGTCGGCGTAGTACACCGACACGCAGTGGCCGAACATGATCGGGTCCGAGATCTTCATCATGGTCGCCTTGAGGTGCAGCGACAGCAGGACGCCGTCCCGCTTGGCGGCCTCGATCTGCTCGGCGTAGAAGGCGCGCAGCGCGGCGACGTTCATGACCGCGGAGTCGATGACCTCGCCCTCCTGGAGAACCAGACCCTCCTTCATGGCCACGGACGAGCCGTCCAAGCGGACGAACTCGATCCGCGCCACGGTGGGTGCGCCGAGGGTGGTGGAGGTTTCCGAGCCGTAGAAGTCGCCCTTCTTCATGTGGGCGACCCTCGACTTGGAGCCCGACTCGGGCCACGGCTTCATCATCTTGTGGGGGTGCTTCTGGGCGAAGCGCTTGACGGCGGGCGCCGGCCTGCGGTCGGAGTTGCCCTCGCGCAGCACCGGGTTGACCGCCGAGCCGAGGCACACCGAGAAGCGCTCGCGCAGGGACTTGTCGGCGTCGGTCCTCGGCTCCTCGGGGAAGTCGGGGATGTCGTAGCCTTTGGACTTCAGCTCGGCGATGGCCGCCTGGAGCTGGGGGATGGAGGCCGAGATGTTGGGCAGCTTGACGATGTTGGCCTCGGGGCTCTGGGTGAGCCGGCCGAGACGGGTCAGCTCGTCGGGGATCCGCTGCTCCTCGCTCAGGTTGTCGGGGAAGTTGGCGATGATCCGGCCGGCCAGGGAGATGTCCCGGGTCTCGACCGCGACCCCGGTGCCCTTGGTGTAGGCCTGGATGACGGGAAGCAGGCAGTAGGTCGCCAGCGCCGGCGCCTCGTCGATCTTGGTCCAGATGATGGTGGATTCGGCCATGTTCCGCCCCTCCTCGCGCTGGGTTCGCCGCGTGTCGGCACCGCAGTCTACCCCGGCGGTCCCGGGATGTCAGCCCGTCAGGGCTGCATTTCCCCGGTTTTTGTGAAGATCGGCACAAGTCGGGAGGCGGTGGTCGGAGGGGGTCGAAAGATGGGGCGCCACAACCGGTCGGCCGTGGCGCCCGAGCTTCGAGTCAGCTGATGGCGGGGTCAGCCGGCGAGGGTGAGGATGATCCGTGGCACGAATGGGGAACGCACCGGTCTCGGGCTGGAGGACGGCCCCGCGGCGCACCGGACCGGCGCCCCATACGCTGAGGGTACTGGTCGCCCCGGGAGGTTCGCCGTGAAGCGCATCGTCACCCTGACCATGAACCCTGCGGTGGACGTGACCGCCAGGACCGACCACGTGTCGCCGGACCGCAAGCTGCGGGTTCGGGACGTCCGCCGCGACCCGGGGGGCGGCGGGATCAACGTCGCCAGGGCGGTCCACGAGCTCGGCGGCGAGGTCGAGGCCTGCTACCTGGCCGGCGGCGCCACGGGCGAGCTCCTCGACGAGCTGCTGGCGGCGGAGGGCGTGGCGCGACGGCGGGTCGCCGTCGAAGGTCACACCCGCCAGAACGTGACCGTCACCGACGAGTCGGGCGACCGCCAGTACCGTTTCGTGATGCCGGGGCCCGAGATCTCCGGGGCCGAGGGCGAGCGCGCCCTCGAGGGCGCTCTGGAGGCCTCGCCCGAGCTCCTGGTGGCGAGCGGCAGCCTGCCGCCGGGCGCGGGCGACGACTTCTACGCGCGCCTCGCAGAGGCCTGCCGCGGCCGGGGGATCGAGCTGGTGCTCGACACCAGCGGCGATGCGCTGGTCCGGGCCCTGGAGGTCGGCGTGCACCTGGTCAAGCCCAACCTCCGGGAGCTCGCCGCCCTCGCCGGCCGCGACATCGAGGACGACCGCGACCTCGAGGCGGTAGCGCGGCGGCTGGTGGAGGACGGCGGGGCCGCGGTGGTGGCGGTGTCGCTGGGCAGCGGCGGCCTGTTGCTGGTCGACGCGGACGGCTGCCGCCACGTCAAGGCGCCGTCGGTACCGATCCGTAGCAAGGTCGGGGCCGGCGACAGTGCGGTCGCAGGGCTCGTGCTCGCCCTGGCCCGCGGCGACGACCTCGACGTCGCCGCCCGCTGGGCGGTAGCCGCGGGGGCTGCGGCGGTCATGACACCGGGCACCGAGCTGTGCCGTCGCGACGACGTCGAGCGCCTGGTCTCGCGCATGGCGGCGGGCTGACGGGGGAGCCTCTTGCAAAAATCGGGACAGGAGCAAGCTTCGAGGCCAGGGAGAACGCCGGCGGGGGCGCCGGCACTACAAGACATCGAGCGCCATTGTAGGGCCAGCGCCCCCGCCGGCCAATCCGCGTTTCACAATGGCAACACATCGTAGGTCACGGCGTTCCTGCAAGCGGCTCGGGAGTCAGCTCTCGGCGGCCTCCTCGGCCTGCTCCCGGTACGCGTTGAGGCGGTTGTAGAGGGTCTTGAGGCTGATGCCGAGGGCCTCGGCGGTCCGGCGCTTGTTGCCCCCGAAGTGCTCGAGGGTGGCCAACGTGTGGCTGCGGATGACCTCGTCCAGGGGCGTGCCCACCGGCGCCTGCAGTCCCGCGGACCGAAGGGCCACCGAGTCGCGGAACTCGTCGGGCAGGCAGTCCGGGCCGACCACGTCCTCGGCGATGATGAAGGCCCGCTCGACCACGTTCTTGAGCTCGCGGACGTTGCCCGGCCAGTGGTAGGCCACCAGGGCGTCGAGGGCGGCGGGCTCGAACTCCTTGGCGAGCCCCGCGGCGCGGCACACCTCGCTCAGGAAGTGGACCGCCAGGAGCTTGACGTCCTCGCCGCGTTCGCTCAGGGTCGGCAGCCTGATCGGGAAGACGTTGAGCCGGTAGTACAGGTCCTGGCGGAGCCTGCCCGCCTGCACCGCCTCCGCCGGGTCACGGTTGGTGGCGGCGATCACCCGCACGTCGACCCCGATCTCCTGGTTGCCGCCGACCCGGCGCACCGTGCCGGTCTCCAGCACCCGCAGCAGCTTGACCTGGAGGTCCTGGGACATCTCGGTGATCTCGTCGAGGAGCAGGGTGCCGCCGTGGGCGCGCTCGAAGACCCCGATGTGGCGCCGGTCGGCGCCGGTGAAGCTGCCCTTCTCGTGGCCGAAGAGCTCGCTCTCGATCAGCTGGGGCGAGACGGCGCCGCAGTTGATGGGCACGAACTCGTGGTCCGACCGCCCGCTGAGGCGGTGGATGGTCTCGGCCACGAGCTCCTTGCCGGTGCCGCTGGCGCCGGTGACCAGCACCGTCGAGTTGGTGGGCGCCACCCGCTCGACGAGGTCGAAGACCCGCTGGATGGCGTTCGAGGTCCCGACCAGGAGGCCGAAGCGGCCCATCTCCCGGAGCTGGCGGCGCAGGTTGGCGACGTCGCGCCGCAGCGCGAGGCTGCGCTTGAGGTGGCCCAGGATGGCGGTCAGGCGGGGCACGTCCACGGGCTTGACGAGGTAGTCGTAGGCCCCGAGCCTGAGAGCGTCCACCGCCGAGCTGACGGTGGCGTTGGCGGTCACCAGGATGGTCTCCACGTGGGGGTGGTCCTGGAGGTCGGCGAGCAGCTCGGTGCCGTCGCCGTCGGGCAGCACCAGGTCGCAGAGCACGATGTCGGGCACGTCCTCGTCGATCGCCCGCCGCGCCGACGCCAGGTCGGGGGCGGTGCGCACGTCGAAGCCCGCGCGCGCGACCAGGGTCGCTAGCGCCTCGAGGGTCGCATCCTCGTCGTCGACGATCAGGGCCTCAGGCTTGGTGGTCAACCGTCGCCCCCTCCGCCCGGGGCAGCCGGAGCCGGAACTCGCTGCCGTCCGGGCCGGTTCGCACCAGCTCGAGGGTCCCCCGGCCGTCCTCGGCGGCGGCTCGGGCCACCACCAGGCCGAGCCCGCTGCCCGGACCGCCCTCGAACAGGCGGTCCCGGAGGTCTGCGGGGATGCCGGGACCCGTGTCCTGCACCGTCACCTCCACCCAGCCCGGCACCACCCGGAGCTCGACGACCACCTCGCCGTCCCGCGGCGTCGCCTCGACGGCGTTGACGAGCAGGCTCAGGATCGCCTGCTGGACCCGGTCCCGCCGCGCCACCACGGTCGCCGGCTCGCCGGGCAGCTCGACCTCCAGGCGCAGGCGCTGCTGGCGGGCCTGGGGCCGCACCAGCAGCTCCAGGTCTGCGAGCAGGGCGCGCACGTCCATGGCCTCGGCGCCCTCGGCGCTGGGCTCGGTCTGCTGGAGAAGGGCCTCCACCGAGCGCTGCAGGCGGCGCAGCTCCTCCTCCATGAGCTCCAGCGTCCGCCGGTGCTCCTCCCGCTCGGGCAGCTCCGCTGCTTCGGCGAGGGCGTGCTTGAGGTTGGCGAGGTTGAGCGCGATGGCGTTGAGCGGCGCGCGGAGGTCGTGGGCGACGCCCAGGTGGAGCCGGGTCAGGGCCCGCAGCCTGGCCGCGTCGAGGAGGTTCTGCTGCAGCTTCGAGGTGTGCTCGGTCATGGTGCTCGTCGAGCCGTCCGGCGGCGACCGCCCGCAGCGCAGCGACGGCGCCGGCCGAGCTCGGCCGCAACTATACCCCAGGTCGCTGGACCCGTCGGCGCCCCCCAGGTCACAGGTATCGGACCGCGATGCCGACGAGGAGCATCACCACCACCAGCCAGAAGAAGACGTTGACGAAGGCGGCCACATCGCGCCGGGCGTCGGCCTGGCGCAGGGCCTCGCCCCGGGTGCGCGGTGGGTGGCGGGGGATGAAGGCGGTGATGAGCAGCGCGGTGAGCAGCCCCACGACGAGAAACGACATCACGGAGGTCCCCGCGAAGCGAGGTCCCACCGGCGTCATCCAGGCGCCGCCCGCCCAGGTCGCCAGGAACAGGACCACGAACATGGCCAGGAGCACCGAGCCCACCGGCAGCCGCCGCAGGCCGGCGCCGAGGGCCGCCACCAGGACGGTGGCCACGGTCAGGGCGACCAGGAAATCGGCGAGCACCATGGCATGACCTCCGGCCCGATCGTAGCCGAAGGCGGCCTTACGGGGTCTCGGGCGCACCCCCATGACGGCTGTGGGTATGTCCCGAGGTGGGGCGAACACCCAATCCGCTCGAGGGCCCGGCCGGGTGGTGGTCGGCCGGCGCCGGGGCCACGCTATCGGGCATGGGGATGCAGGACCCGACGACGTCGGACGACGACCGCGGCGCCGACCCCTTCCTGGACCGGCGCCTGGCGATGGTGCGGACCCAGCTCGCCGACCGGGGGATTCACGATCCCGAGGTGCTGCGGGCCATGGCCGAGGTCCCGCGGGAGGCCTTCGTGCCCGACGAGCTGCGGCCGCGGGCCTACGAGGACCGGCCGCTGCCCATCGGCTTCGACCAGACCATCTCCCAGCCCTACGTGGTGGCGGTGATGGTCGAGGCCCTGAGCCTCGAACCCCACCACGTGGTGCTCGAGATCGGCGCCGGCTCCGGCTACGCGGCCGCGGTCATGAGCCGGATCGCGAGCCAGGTCCACGCCATCGAGCGCATCGGCGAGCTCGCTCGGCGGGCTAGGGAGCGGGCCCGGGCTCTGGGCTACGACAACCTGGAGATCCGCCACGGCGACGGCCTCGGCGGCTGGCCCCAGCGGGGGCCCTTCGACGCGATCCTGATCTCCGCAGCCGGCGCCCGGGTGCCGGAGCCGGTGCGGCAGCAGCTGGTCATCGGCGGCCGGCTGCTGGTGCCGGTGGCGACCACCCCCTTCGAGCAGCAGCTCAAGCTGCTGATCCGCAGCGGCCAGTCGAGCTTCGAGGAGCACCCCCTGGGCCCGGTCCGCTTCGTTCCCCTGCTCGAAGGCACCGTCCGCAGCTGAAACTCGGCTGGCGACGACAAGCCTGCTGTCATCCCGGGTGCCGCCACCCCGCGGACGGCGCCTGCCAGAAGTCTGAGGTGGGTGTCAGGTACGGCGACTTGACAAACTCTCCACGAGGGTGCCAGGTACGGCACCGTCCGATGGAAGGTCGGGTGGTCGGGCGCCCTTGACGCGGAACGCCCCGGCGACTCCGCGGTTGCCAGGAACGACTCGGAGATGGCCATGCCGGCGGGCCGCTGCAGGGGTCAGTGGCAAGTTCAGCGGCAGGGTCAGAGGCAGCGGCAGCGATCAGGGTCGGCAACCAGAGATCAGCGGCAGCAATCAGCGCCGGCGACCAGCGGCAGCAACCGGACCCGGAGCCGGACCCGGACCCGGTCGGGAGCGGGAGTGGTAGCGAGTTGACCACCGCTGCGGCGTGGGCGACTGTTCACTGCCACTGCCACTGCCACTGCCACTGCCACTGC